>JBGPBY010000210.1:0-11698 GCA_041481485.1 Terriglobia bacterium | reverse complement strand
GACGAGTTCAAACACGCAGAGCAGATGCCGGATCTGACGCTGCCGGCCGGGAAAGTCGTCCGATTGAAAACGCCGTTGAGTGAAGCCGATGTGAAGTCACTGAAAGTCGGCGACGTAGTGCTGTTGGACGGGATTGTGTTTACGGGCCGGGACGAGGTTCATCGCTACCTTCACGAGGGCGGCGACCTCGATGTGATTCGTGACGGTGTGATCTATCACTGCGGACCCGTCGTGATCAAGGAAGCCGGCGAATATCGGGTGCTGGCAGCGGGCCCGACGACATCAATTCGTGAAGAACCGTATCAGGCGGAGATCATCAAACGGTTTGGGATTAAAGCCGTGATCGGCAAAGGCGGCATGGGAGCGAAGACGCAGAAGGCGTGTCAGGAATACGGGTGTGTGTACCTGCATGGGATCGGCGGCGCAGCGCAGATTTATGCGCAGTGCATTCAGCGCGTGCTCAGCGTGAGGCTGGAACAGTTCGGCAGTCCGGAATCGGTGTGGGAATTTGAGGTGAAGAATTTTCCGGTGGTGGTCACGATTGACAGTCATGGGAACAATCTTCAGCAGCTGGTCAGCGATAAATCGCATGAAGCGCTGGTGGCGGCGTTGTAAGGAATCATTTTCCGGACTTCACTCGTGCTATATTCTGCGCCGTAAACCCGGAGGCGCTATGAATCCATCCCTGACCGTGCTTCGCCGTGCAGCGTTACTCGCAGTGGCGTGCATCATCGTCCTTATCGGAATGACGCTGACCCTTGCCACGGCGACAACCAGCTGCGAGAGCCTCACCGGGCTCATGCTCTCCCATGCGAAAATCACTTCGGCGGCAAACGTTGCGGCCGGCGCATTTCGTCCTCCCGTAGCAGGACCGGCCGGAAACAACAATGCCTACGCGGCGCTGCCGTCGTTCTGCCGCGTCACTGCGACACTTACGCCAAGCAGCGACTCGGACATCAAGATCGAATTATGGCTTCCTCGCAGCGGCTGGAACGGAAAGTTTGAGGCCGTCGGCAACGGCGGATGGGCGGGATCCATTCCTTTTGGTTCGATTGCTGCAGCACTCGCTGCTGGTTTTGCCGGAGCCGGCACGGACACCGGACACACGGGGAACAACGCGGACTTCGCTCTCGGACATCCAGAAAAAATGACCGACTTCGGTTATCGTTCCACACATGAGATGACGGTTCAGTCCAAGCTCATCATCAATTCC
The DNA here is from genome assembly GCA_041481485.1 of Terriglobia bacterium. Taxonomy (GTDB): domain Bacteria; phylum Acidobacteriota; class Terriglobia; order 20CM-2-55-15; family 20CM-2-55-15; genus JBGPBY01. The sequence continues at coordinate 10,485 of JBGPBY010000210.1, read as the reverse complement.
TATTACGGCGTGCCGGCAAAACTCTCCTATTTTAACGGCTGCTCTCAGGGTGGCCGCCAGGGTCTGGCCGAAGCCCAGCGATACCCTCAGGACTTCAACGGCATCATCGCCGGCGCATCGGCCATCAATCAGATGCGCATGCATGCGGCGCGTACCGCACTGAACATGAATGTCAACAAAGACGCGGACAGCGTCATTCCGAAGACCAAATACGAGATGATTCACAACGCAGTGCTTCAAGCCTGCGACGGACTGGACGGCGTGAAGGATGGTGTCATCGAAAATCCGGCCAGCTGCAAGTTCGATTATGCAAAATTGCTTTGTCACGGCGCCGACGGGACCGATTGCCTCACCAAAGGCCAGGTGGAATCCGCAAAGGCGATGACATCCACGCTGAAGGACCCAAAGACCGGAAAAACTCTGTTCGATGGGCATCTCATGATCGGCTCGGAACTGGGATGGGCCACCATCGGCGGCCCGCAGCCGCTCAATCTCTCCGTGTCAGGTATGCAGAATGTGGTTTTTCAGGACAAAAAATGGGACTACCACACCATGAACTTTTCAACCGACCTCGATCGAGCCAGCGCTTCCGATGGCGGCGCAACGGCGACCACGGATCCGAATCTGAAACCATTTTTCGATCACGGCGGAAAGCTGCTGATGTATCACGGCTGGTCGGACCCGCAGGTGAATCCGCTGAACAGCGTCAACTACTACGCAGATGTCGTGAAAACCGTCGGTAAAAAAACTGCTTCCAATTCCATCGCGCTGTTCATGATACCGGGAATGAACCACTGCTCCGGCGGCCCCGGCACGGATACGTTCGACAAATTGCAGGTTATGGAAGACTGGGTGGCAAAAGGCAAAACACCGACGCGTATCGTCGCGTCACATTTAACCAGCGGAAAGGCAGACAAAACCCGGCCGCTGTGTCCCTACGGTCAGATCGCCAGGTACACTGGCTCAGGAGACACGAACGACGCAGCCAACTTCACGTGCAAAGCAGGCAGTTGATTCAATTCGGCTCCACCATCAAAACACTCTGATCCTCGTCGCCGACAGTGATAGCGCGCTGAATTGTCGGATAACCCACCATTTGAAACGCGATTGAATAATTTCCAGGCAACAGATTCTTGATTTCAAACATTCCATTCGCATCGACGGGAAATGTTTTCCAATCGTCGCCAAAGATAAATCCTTCGCCCTGCGTCACTGGCATTTTCGTTTCTTCTTCGACAATCCGGCCATATATCGATGCCAGCGGGAGTATCGGGCCCGGCGGCAATGTCCCGCTCTGTTCAGACAACGGCACTCGCGTTTTCTCAGGAAGAACAGGCACGTTCACGAGGTCCACTCCATCGATATTCTCCGACCTCACAACGATGGATGCCGCCATGATCGGATTACTTCGCCTGTCTCCGATCGCAATAATGGTGTGACGGCCTGGAGGAACTCCCCGAAATTCAAATGTCCCGTCCGTATAAAAAACTCCGGGAACACCGGATATCGCCGCAGCGCGCGATTCGATGGCAGACGACTTTCCGGTCACGCGGACGCCCGAAACTGGCTGGGGATCCGATTGGGTCAACGTGACGACGAGTGTCTGGACAGGGCCGCTTACTTTCAAAGTTTCCGTCATCAGGTTCGTCGTCCCGTAGCTTGCCGATTTGACGGTGAATCCATCCGGAAGATTTTCCACTGCGAAGCGATATTCCAAAGTACTGGATGGCAGGCTCGCATACGTTTCGGCAAGTGAGGTCGCGCCGAACCACGCGGCGGCCGTCGCCTCGAGCCGTATTGCGGCTACCCCTCGAGACGAGAACAACGGAACCTTGCCGGAGTTCTCGGCCCGAACCTCAACGGGAATGTAAAACGACAGCGAAGGCAATGACGACGCAGGACGCAGCGTCGCGTCTTTGAGGACAAAATCAATTCCGGAAACCGTTTTTTCCGAACTGACGGAAACCAACTTGCCGCTGCTGATACTGGTTGCTCCGGGATAATACGTTGGGAAATCCACTCGGCCTGCAACGATGTAGTAGGGACCCGGCGGAATATTCTCCAATTTGAAGTGGCCGAACGCGTCGGTTTCGGTCAGAGCAGCAAAGGAAGAAACGGCGGAAATATCACTCGTCGAATTCGGCTTTGCCATTGCGGCGACGCGTACTCCGGCAGCGGGTTTACCGCCTTCGGTTTTCAGTTCGCCCATGACTACACCGGTTGCCGCGGGCGGCAGAGGGATCCCCTGCAGAAACAGAAAAAGTTGGAGCAACAAGGCAATCATTCGTTTTCAAGCCCGGGCCAGTGTTTCGGACGATTTAACCCGCCAGAGCGCTGCCGAATAATACCAGCAACCGGTTCCATGCGCGCTCAGCAAGCAGTTGGTTATATACAGTGGAATCCGGGGAACACCAGCCGTGCGACGCACCGGCGTAGACTTCAATTTCCGCCGGCAAGCTTGCGTTGACGAAACTCTCCTTTAGCACTTCCTTTATTTTTGGGTCGCGCTGATCGTCATTTTCCGCAATTCCAACGAAAAACTGCGCTTTCATTTTCGGAATCAGAAGATGTGGACTGTCGGGCTGGTCCGTGACGAGATTGCCACCATAAAATGAAACTCCGGCGCCGACCCGATTCGGGGCCACCGCTGCAGTTCGCAGGACAATAGGACCACCAATGGAATATCCCACCGTGCCGATCTTGCGTTTCCGATCGACAGATCTCTGGTCATCCAGAAACTCGACAAAAGCCCTGGCGTCGATCGTACTTCTTTGCGGTGTCAGCGCCTCCGCCAGAGGGGTCACAATTGCGCGTGCGGCCTCTTCGGCAAAACCGGCAACAGTAGGGACGACCGGCGCGTGTCTCTGCCGGTAATACGGATTGACGACAAGCACGGAGTAGCCGGACTCCGCCAGCCGCTTCCCCAATTTTCGGAAGGTGGGCCGAAGACCCAGGATATCCGGCCAGACTATGACTCCCGCATGGGCGCCGACAATGGGATGCACGAAGTAACAATCGGCTTTGCCGTCCGGGGTCTTGATGTTGATATTGGATTCGGTAACGGGAAGCGCTTTTGCAGCCACCGGAAAGAGCATGTTCACTCCAAGCCCTAAAGTAATCGCTCCAAACTGCCGCCGGGTCAGGCTCCGCGAGTCGTGATACCCTTTCGGGGCCTCCTCAAAATGTTCGTCGCACATGCAGGTACTCCTGTACGCGAAGATTGCGTGTAACGTTTTTACTTATTTATTTTGCAGGAGAGCTGATCATCTGTCGATTGGGGCTTCTCTCAACCGACTAATCCGTGTTCAAAGGGATTGACTTCTTACAAGGAGAACGAAAATGCGATTTATGGTGATCGTTAAAGCAAGCCCGGAATCTGAGGCTGGAGTGCTGCCCGATGAAAAGCTTCTGACGGAAATGGGGAAGTACAACGAGGAGCTGTTCAAAGCGGGCGTCATGCTCGCCGGCGAAGGACTTCAGGCCAGTTCGAAAGGCGTTCGAATAAAGTTTTCCGGCGACAAACGGGTTGTTACCGATGGTCCATTCGCCGAAACGAAGGAACTCATCGCCGGTTTCTGGCTCTGGAAAGTGAACTCGAAAAAGGAAGCCATCGAATGGCTCAAGCGCGCTCCATTCGACGGAGGAACGGAAGTGGAACTCCGGCAGGTGATGGAAGCCGAGGATTTTGGCCCGGAATTCACCCCCGAATTGAGGGAACAGGAAGAGCGTATGCGCGCCCAAATGCAGAAGTAATGGCGAATTCCACTGTAGGCGCGGTCTATGACCGCGCACAATCTTAAGGACTGCTATCCCTACGATGGCGCGCGGTCATAGACCGCGCCTACAGCTGGGCCCGTCGCGATATTAAGCAGGATCCAAAGGAATGCGATACAGGCGCAATAACTCGACGTCTTCCGGTTTTGAATATCGATTCAAACCCAGTTGGATCTCCCGGCGCTCCACGTTTTGGACCCTGGTTCCAAATATCCGATCCCATACGGATATCATCACCCCGAAATTACTATGATGTTCCAACGGTCGGCGGGAATGGTGGATCCAGTGCATGGATGGAGTGACAAAGGCCTGCTGCATCCACCGTTCGAAGCCGGATCGCAGCCGAATATTGCTGTGCTGAAACTGGCTGGCTGTCAGGAGTGCCGTTTCAGAAATCAGAAAGCTCGCCGGTGAGACCCCGATCACGGATACCGCAACGACCTTGAATCCCGAGGAAATCAGAACCTCTCCTAAATGAAACCGAATGCTCGTCGTGACATCGACATCGAGATCACTGTGATGAGTCCGATGGAAACGCCAGAGAAACGGGATTCGATGGCTGAACCAATGGAAGCCGTATAGCGTGAAGTCGAGAAGAATCACGGAAAGGACGACGTTGGTGAACCCGCCGACGTGAAGTTGCTGCAACATTCCCCAGCCGTTACCGGCCGGGCGATTGCGCTGCAACAACACGATCCATCCGGCAATCGCCGATGCGATCAAAGAATTTGTCCCGAACAAAACCAGGTTGGTCGAGACATGGTGCAACTTCGAGCGGATCGAAACACGAAACGGTGCAAACCACTCCCAAAGCAGGAATGCCGCAAACAGTACTAACGGAATCCATATTCGCGGATTCGTGATCAGCGGACCAAGATCCATAGTCTGAAAGCGCCTTTGAGCGAATCTTACTTCTTACGCCGGTGATCGATCCACTTTTTACCTGCGAGACCGGCGATGCCGACTCCAAGCAGCGAAACGCTGAGAGGTTCGGGAACCGACACACTGGGCGAAGCGAAGATCACAGTTGACGAGGCGATCACAATCGCCAACACCACGGCAACCACTACCGGAATTTCACGGAAACTCCTGGGCAAATTCATCATTGATCCTTTCACTGCGGATTACCGGCATCCCTATTTTCTTCGGCGGCGATCCACCCACGTTTTGCCGGCAATGCCCGCAATTCCCAGACCGAGCAATGTCACACTAACTGGCTCCGGAACCTGTACGGAGGATGAAGCGAACGCCGGGGTTGCGGCAACTATCACCACAACGGCTGACGCAGTTATCGCCACATGAAGGGCACGAAATACGGATTTCATAAGTTATGTTTCCTTCAAACTCGATTCAGACAGGCGTCGTCTTGCAAGTTCGCTTCCGCAGTTTCCGTTTTGGAACTCGAAGGGACAAGTTGGGCGATTTGAAGATGATAGTTCCGGGGGTCGATTGGCGCTGGTGTTGATAACGAATGGATGAAACAGTCGAAGATGTAAATGAATCCGTCACCTGAATGAAATAGATTCCGATTCGGACCTATATAGAGTGGGAGCGGAATGGCCCGGGCCAGGTGACGACTAATAACAACCTGCATTTGGACGAACCGAAGTCGGTCGTCACTATGGCTCCTCGTCCAATCCAATGCACTCGCTGGACTATGTAAGCTTTTCCGCCGTTTCCCAATTCCCAATGCTAAGATTCGCTCCATGGAGCAGAAACAGCGGCACATCACGGGAACGCTTTGCCGTAATTGGGCCGAAGAGGCCGAGGCCGACCGCAAATTTTGGAAGGCGCTGTCCCCCGCTGAACGCATTTCCACAACCTGGACATTAAGCCAGGAACTTTGGAAGCTGAAAGGCGCGATTACGGATGAATCCCGACTTCGTCGAGATGTTGCGCGTTTTGTTAAACGCTGACGTCCGCTTCCTTGTCGTTGGCGCGTATGCGTTAAATGCCTATACCAAACCGCGAGCTACGGGCGACCTGGACATTTGGGTTGAACCCAGCCGCGAAAACGCCGCGAGACTCTTCCAGGCATTAGCGGTGTTTGGCGCCCCTTTGAATCAGGTCAGTGAAAGCGACTTTGAGCGTCCTGGCGTGGTTTTTCAAATCGGAATTGCGCCGCTTCGCATCGATATTTTGACCGGTATCGATGGTGTCGGTTTCGACGAGGCATGGAAAACTCGCGCAAGTTTTCCGGTTGGTCCATTTGAAATCCCATTTATCGGCAAGGACGCGTTAATCCGCAACAAACGGGCAACGGGGCGACCGCGAGATTTGCTGGACGCGGAAGGCTTGGAGGCGTCCTGACGAACAAACTCTTGTTACAGTCTCCCCCAGACCCCGGAGACTACTTAGCGAAATCCGCCAATTGAAGGTATGCCAGAGACTGACGGGCTTGAACAATGGCATTGGATAACGCCTCAGGGTTGGCACCGGGATTTGCGGAGTTCAGCTGATTGATGACCCTCTCCACAAATTTCAGGGCATTGGCCAACCGCACCGATCGTGTGGCCACACGCAGGTACGGCACGATCGGCTTATCGCTCGCCGGTGGGTAACGGAAATTGATGTTGTTCTGTACGCTGGTGATCGCCTGACGCATCAAGGTAATCCCTTTTTCGACGTCGACTGCCCCAATCTGGCGCTCGGCAGCCGGGATTGCCTGAAGTTCAGCAACCGCTTTGAGTAGTAAGTGGATTCCCATTTCCTTGCGTGGATCGGGCCCGACTCCCGGCCCTCGGTCTCCCGGTTCGCGCGGTGGGTCCGGCTGGGCATCGTCGAACCATGCCGGCAACACACTCGATCCCGATGAAGACCGCTTGTAACTCTCGGCATTCGCGATGAGAGAGGTATAACTGATGGAGTTCCCCTGAAACGCGAAAAATGAGATGCGGTCTCCTTTGTCCAGATAAGTCACGATCAGGATCTTCGCGCCGCTGCCGCCGGCATCGAACGTTGCATCGTTAACGGTGACAGGCTTTGCGCCAGGGCCGAGCAGTTGGTTTAATCTCGCGGTTACAGAATTGAATCGGCCTCCTAGACCATAGAAAGCGTTCAGTATGGTTATTTCATTGCCGTTGACTGTATTTGACGCGATGGGTCCACGGCTTGCTGAACTTGTCTTGTCGTGCAACGAATCCGCGTGCGCGGCCAGAATGGCATGACTCACTGCGATGGATTCGGAAACCGAAAAGACGTGTTCTTCACATTGATGCTGATAGAAAATTACCAGGTCCTTGGTCTCGCCGATTGCGGGATCCACTTCAAGCCAGTACGGATTAGCGTAGAATTCGTTGCGTTCAGGACTCGTCAATCGAGCGACGATCGGAGTGACATCGGCCGATCCGCCGGAAGCGCCAAAGACTGCGGAAATGATTTGAATGTCGTTCGCAATGTTTGCCGGCGCTGCGGCCATGCGCACATCCACTACATCGGAATCCCGCACGTGGACTTGAACACAAATATTGCCGGCCAGTCCCGGTCCGGAGAGCCGCAGGATATATCGGCCTGAAAACGCGTTTGCAAACTCGAAACTTCCATCAGACTTGACCACCGTACTTCCTGGATGTGCATATATGGATGACGCCAGAGAAACTCTGATTCCCTGGGCAGCAAGTGCCGTCGCGCTTAGCCCTTGAACGGTGCCGCGCACACGCACGGCGGATAGATCTCCAGGAGCCTTCACGCGAATCTGCAACTCGGAATCGTCAGTGCCGGAAATTAAGAGCGGTGGGTGGGAGAGGCTCGCGGCTCCGTAAGAAGCTGCAATCAATTCGTATCCACCCGGCAGAGCAACTCCCCCAAGGATGCTCCCTTCGAGAAGAGCGGCGTGAAACGTGCCGTCCGTATCGCTTTCGACCTCCACGCTGGTTTCGGTCGAATCTGGAGTCGTACTTCTCAGAGTCAGTTTCGCGAACGGGATGGGACCGCCACCTTCAACCACAATACGTCCTCGAATGTCCTTCCTCATCGGAACTCGAATCGTAAGGTTGTCCACCCCGGCGTCCGGAACTACCAGGGAGGTGACGACGCCTTTCATGGAATCGATTCCTGTAACAGAGGCCCGATACGATCCGGGAAGAACTTCCGGAAACTCAAATGAGCCATCGGTCCCGGCAGTCACGACTTGTTCGCGTGCAAACGAAGGATCCGACAGCACCACACGAATGGGACTCGACGTTCGCGAAGCCGTATCCAACCCGATAATTCGACCAGCGGCGCGCACCGGCGTTGCCTTCGGATAGCTCAAGGTCAGCACGAGTTCTGCTGGGTCCGCAGCGGCATCGACCTGGAGCGAATTGCGTATCAAATCGATGGCACCGTAGGTAAACGATTTCACCATAGCGCCGTCGGGAAGTCCGCCGATCGCGCCGACGCGATGCGTACCTGCAGGAACTTTTACAGTGAAACTGCCGTCCGGCTGCGGATCGATGGATAGAGATTTCGTCTCAGGAAACGAGCCAAATCCCGCATTGCGCGAGTTCGCTCGATTGGAGGCAGAAACAAGTGGCACCGTCAATTTCGGCGCCGGCGTTGCCCCTTCGACAAGAACTCTTCCGCGAACTTCTCGCTGCGGCACAACCGCGAATTCCACGTTGGTCACATTCTTGTCCGTAATATTGATTTCCTTCGGAGGAGCCGAGAGTGAGCCCGACGTCAGACGTGCGGAATAACTTCCGGAATAGACCCTTGGGAATTCAAAGCTACCATCAGAATTGACTTGAGCTGTAATGGATGGAACAAAAACCGGAGAAAACAGCGCCACGCTTGGACGAGAGTTAAGCCACGCCTGATCCATGCCGGTCACGCGCCCGCTGACCTTGAACCATGCGCGGCCGGGTATGGGTTCCAGCGTCAGCTTCAATTCCGAAGAGATGGCATCCGTCAGATTCGCAGGCTCATGCAACAGGTCGGTGGGGCCATAGGTGAAAGACTTAACGACGTACGCATCGCCATTGAAAGCCCCGTTCGACAATAAGCTTGCTGTAATTTGATACTCACCAGCGGGCAAATTGATTTTGAACGTGCCGTCGGCCTGCGGGTTCACTACAAAGTTCTGGGATCCGGAGTTGATTGCCCACGTCTCCAAAGATACAAGCAGATCTGCAAAGCTGGGCGGGCCGGGCCGCGCCGGCAAAGGCGCGCGCATTCCAGTCACGTTCAAAGACACGCGCGGCAGCGGGCTTCCAGCCGGGACTTCAATGCGTCCGGAGATGGACTTCACGGAAGGAACAGGAATCTCGATTCCGGCAATATCGCGATTCGGAACCATGATCGACATCGGCAGCATCGTGTCCAGAATTGGAAATGACACGGAATACATTCCGGGAAGCAGCGCCGGAAACTGAAAGGTTCCATCGGCAGCAACAGATGTACGGAATGAGCTGCCCGAGGTATTCGAATTCAGATTCAGACCAGAGAATTGTCCAAAACCGGGAGGTAGAGTTCCCGTAATTTTTCCGCTGAGTTTGACCCAGGGACCTGGCGTCGACACACCCAGCGTGACGACGATTTCCGGCGGCGTTGCCGATTTGGGAAGACGGAACGGCGAGGTGAGCAAATCGGCAGTACCGGCAATAACAGACTTCAGAAAAAAGCCCGACGGGATGTCGGAAACGACAATGCTGTAATTCCCTTCGGCCAGGTTTGCCTGAAATTCGGATTGGGCATTCGAGTCGTTCTGCACAGAGTTTCCTGCAAAGGAAATGGAAACTACCGGGGGATTCGCTGAGGTCAACCCATCCAGCACAACTCGGCCGTGAACTTCGGTGCTCCAGGGGATGACCAGTTCCAGTCCGGACACATCCTTGTCTCGAATCAGAATATTCTGATTGCGAAAGCCTGTTCCCGGAGTGACCGAAATCCGGTAATTTCCGGGGCGGACCTTCTGAAATTGAAACTTCCCATCCAGGCCGACAAGATCCGTCTGATTTTCACCGCTCATCATCGATGTCAATGTCACCTGAGTTGGGGTGCCATATGGTGAACTTCCCTCGCGGCGGACATGACCGCTGACCGTAAATCCCGTTGACGAGCGAACAGCCTGAAATTCGATGCCGGAGGTTGTCGAACCGGCGGTGATATTCACGATCCTGGCGTCGCCAGCCACAGATGTGCCGGGATAGTAGGTCGGATAATCCAGCAGTCCAGCCACAATGTAGTACCGGCCGGCCTTTATGTTTTCCAGGCGGAACCGGCCCGAACCATCGGTTTCAGTCAAGTTCGACAAGGCTGGCACTTCGGCGGCGGGCCGGCCGGATTCCGGCACAGACATGGTGCTGACGCGCACCCCCGCAGCCGGAGATCCGTCGGCCAGTAGCAGCCGGCCAGTCACGGTTCCGGATCCCTGAGACGGGACAGCCGCCTGTGCAAAAAACATCGCTGAGATCAGGAGAAGGTGCAACATTGGTTTCGCTCAAAACCCGAGATATAGCAATACTACGCTCAATGTCCGGCGGCGAGAATCTTGAACACAGGAGGCAACCCAATGTGAGCTGTCAAATGATCTGTTGGTGCGATTACCGAATGACCCAATGACTGTAGGCGCGGTCTATGACCTCGCACGATTGAGAGACCTGCAATCCTCGAAATTGTGGGCGGTCATAGACCGCCCCTACAGACGGAATCGCATTCCGTGCACTATGTCTTGATTACAACTCGGGCGCGGACAAAGCCCGCGCCTACAGTCATTGGGTCATGCGGTAATCG
>JBGPBY010000209.1:0-11713 GCA_041481485.1 Terriglobia bacterium | reverse complement strand
TCACCCAACCCTCTCCCGTTGGGAGAGGGATTTCTTGATTGCATTCCTTCACACCTTCGCAGCCCCTACAGTCGGCTGCCCTGATGGCACGGCCGGGAACATGCTATATTTCAAGCCATGGCTGTAAATCCTGAACTTCTGAAAATCCTTGTTTGTCCCCTTTGCAAGACTCCTGTGGCTGTTACCGAAAACGGACAAGGGTTGAAATGCAGTACGTGCCATCGGGTTTATCCCATTCAGGACGACATACCGGTCATGATGATCGACAAAGCAAAGATTGAAAACTAAAGACCTATTCCGAGACCTTCCTGAAAACGCACACATTCTTCTGATTCGCCTTCGCTCCATGGGCGATTGTCTTTTGCTCACCAGTCCGGTTCGCGTACTCAAGCAACACTTTCCCAGATTCAAGATTTCCATCGTCGTGGAAGCTCGGTTCGCCGGATGTTTCGATGCAAATCCGGATTTCGACGAGATCATCGTTCTCAAGAACAAGTTCTCCGCCGCAGCAGCATTACTGACGCGCCGGTTCGATGCGATCATCAATCTTCATGGCGGACCGACCAGCCTTCTGTATACGTGGTTGGCCTGGGGCCCAAAGATCGGGTCGGCTCAATTTCAGTATTGCCGCCTGTACAGCGGAGTAGTGACCTGCGCAAAACCACAATCGCATAGCGTCGAGGCCACCATGCACACGCTCAATTGGCTGGGTGTGAAGCACGCGGAAACACCGCCGGCGCTGCGTTACGAATTTCATCCGGTGCAATCCGAGAAAGTAAAGGCACTGGCGGGAATTCGCGATTATGTGGTGATGCACCCTGGAGCACTTCAAACTACAAAGCGCTGGGAAGCCAGACGATTTGCAAAGGTTGCGCAGTTCCTTCAGTCCGCGGGATGGCCAGTCATATTTACAGGCGGACCGGGTGACGAACCCGTGGTCATGGAAGCAGCGCGCGATGTTGCGGGTTCCAAAATTCTGCTGGGTCTGACAATACCAGAGCTTGCCGAACTGATTCGCGCGGCGAAGTTGTATATCGGAAACGATTCCGGACCGATGCACCTGGCTTCCGCAGTCGGCACGCCGGTCGTTGCGATTTGGGGTTCTTCCAATTCACGATTGTGGCGTCCCTGGTCGGTTGCAAGCCGCGTGGTTCAGAATCCGTTTGAGTGTAATCCCTGCCCGGGATATCGTTGCCTGGTTGCAGACACGCCCCTCTGCATCGAATCCGTCACTGTCGAACAAGTCGTGGCCGCCGCGAAAGAGCTATTGAAATGATCCCTACTCTGACCCGCGACCGGGTCCGCCAAATCATTAAGGACATCTCCGGAAAACACATTCTGGTTCTCGGCGATGTCATGCTCGACGAGTTTATTTGGGGCAGCGTCGGCCGGATTTCTCCAGAAGCGCCGGTTCCTGTAGTTGAGGTCCGAAGCGAAACCGCCTCTCTGGGTGGCGCCGGAAATGTGGCAGCCAACATTCGTGCGGTTGGCGCAATGCCAATTCTTGTCGGGATTATTGGACAGGATTCGGGCGCGGACCGCATCGAGGAATTGATTCGCCAGGGGGACATCGAACGCAATTCTTTACTGAGGGACGGACGGCCGACGACGGTCAAAACGCGAATTGTCGCCCATCACCAGCAAATTGTACGCACCGACCGGGAGAGCCGGTCGCCACTGAACAGTGAACAGAACCGTTCGCTGGCAGCAACCTTTATGAAATGGTTACCGAGAGCTCAGGCGGTAATCATTTCGGACTACAACAAGGGAGTCGCCAATCGAGAGCTGCTCGCAGCAGTCCTGCCCGAAGCACGGCGGAGTGGTGTCCCTGTCTTTCTGGATCCAAAGGTTCAACACTCGGACTATTACCGTCCGATCACACTGATCACTCCCAATCAGAAAGAAGCGGAGATGCTCACGGGAATCGCAATCGAAAGCGAGAATCACCTGGACCAGGCGGGTCGGCGCCTGCTTGAAATTTACGATTGCCCATATGCCCTTATCACCAGAGGAGAGGCGGGAATGTCGCTGTTCGATCGCCACCGCTCGCATCATCTTCCGACCTTTGCTCGCGAGGTTTTCGACGTGACCGGCGCTGGAGACACGGTCATTGCCATGCTTGCTGCGGCTGCTTCCGCCGGCGCGGCCATCGAAGAAGCAGCGATTCTGGCCAATCATGCTGCAGGAATTGTCGTTGGAAAAGTCGGCACGGCAACGGTCAGCCCAGCAGAGCTGATCGCGGATTTCGAATCGCGGAATGCGAATTCTGCAGGTTAATTCCGCCCGTAAGCTTGGCGGAGGCGAAACCCACGTCCTGGAACTCGTCGATTCCCTCCGAAGTCGGGGTCACGACGTCGTCGTCGCCGGCCGAGCGGGCGGTGCCGTAAATCCTCAGGTGCACTTTGGCTTCAGAAATTCCGCAGACATCTTTTCGGCAATGCAGATGCGTCGTTTTCTCAAAGGGAATGTATTCGATGTCGTGCATGCCCACGTCGCCCGGGACTATCCGGTTGTGGCGGCCGCATCATTGGGACTGCCGGTGAAAGTTGTCTTTACCCGACATCTTCTGTATCCAGTTCGCTGGAATCCACTGTACCGGCGGGTTGACGGTTGGATCGCACCGACCTCGCAGATGATGCAACTGCTCGCCCCACTGCATCCCAGACACTCCGCCGTGATTCCGAACTGGGTGGATCTGAACCGGTTTGCTCACCTTCCTCATGAGATGCATGCGCCAATTACCCTGGGAATTCTTGGACAGATCGCTCCACATAAAGGCCATGAAACCGCCATTGAATCGCTTCGCAAGCTGGGATCCGGCTATCGTCTGGTCATTGCAGGCCAGGGCAAACCGGAATATGTTGATCAACTTCGAGAGAACGGCGCAGGGTTGCCAATTGAATTTGCGGGGTTTGCAGAATTCCGGGAGTTCTTTTCAAGAGTCGATATCCTGCTTGTGCCGTCGTGGGAGGAGCCATTCGGGATCGTGTTGCTCGAATCCATGGCGGCGGGAATCCCGGTAATTTCCACGTCTGCGGGCGGACCGCTGGATATTATCCGAAGTGGAATCGACGGCATTCTGGTTCTACCGAGAAATCCAGAAGCACTCGTTCGAGCCATACGTTCTCTTGACGACGCGTCACTGCGGCAAGACATCATTCGAAGTGCGCGCTCGCGCGTCGAATCTCATTTTGATATTCGTAACGTGATTCCGAAAGTCGAGAACTTCTATCGGAAGGTAATGCGCGATTCCTGAATCGGGTGAGTGACAGCTTTCATGCGACATAAGAGTTGTGGTGAGGCAAAGGGAATCTGAACGCCGTCCACTTCACGAACGACAACGTTTCTTGCCGCCTCCTCGTAAAGGATTCCGCCAGCCGAGCGCATAAGATCGACGATGATTTCGTCGGCGATACGAATGACCTGGTATTTGCTGAGTTCTCCGGGTTGGAGTTCACGGGCGGCGTGGTCGGGAAAGCCGGAGAGGACGGAAAAAGCCTTTTGTTCGTTTTCCGGTGTGGCATCGAGGATTAGGTCGATGTCCATTGTCCGGCGGTTGTAGTTCGCCGCACGAATAGCAACCCCCCCGATTACAACATATCGGACTCCGAGCTCATTGAGCGCGCGGCACAGGTTCCGCAAATCTTCGACTGTTGGCTCTCGGGGTTCTAGCGCGTCCGGCGAGCGATGATCTGCCATAACCAGAGGTCTGCTTCCTAGTGAGTCTTAAAGCAAGGTCTGCGACGCAAATGCGCGCAGCGACGACATTATTTGAGGCTGAACACCGAACTGACTGACATATACTCCCCGCCATGCCGGCTCCAGGTCCTGCTCCCGCAACGCCCACGGGTGTGTCCTCAACACAATCTCCTGACACCGCTCGAGTCATCGCCTCGTTGGAAAAAGGGTCAGAGGCGCAACGTCAGGATCTCGAACGCATTTTGACTGTTCCCGGCATCGTCGTTGATCGGTCGGCGATCCGGGCCGCCGCTTTCAAACTCCTGAAGACCCGATACCGTGCGGCTAAGCAGCCTGAGGAGGACGATGCCGAGGGTCTCCGCGTTGCGAATACGCGAGCGTGGCTTCTGTATGTCTTGCCGCTCATCGCCGATGGGGATTCAGAATGTGACGCTCTGCTACATGCGGCCGCCGATTGCTCGATTGAGTTCAACAAGTGGTGTAGATACTGGTGCATTGCCGGGCAATATCGCGCGGGTTGGCCAGGAGTTGCCTCGGTTCTTCCAAAGGTGATCGAACGGGATGACGCGGATCTTGTCGTGATGCTGGCGCACGCAATTCGAGCTCAGGCCGAAAACGAGGACTCTTTGGAGCAGTTGCGAAACGGTCTGGGGGAAAAGGCTAATGACGGCCGGCGATGGGGAACGCTTCGCGCGCTCCGCATCGTTCCGATCGAAGACGCAAAGATGATCCAGGGCTTGTCGCAGATCGTGGACCGCGGGGCAAATTCGGACCTCACTTATGACGCCATTTGGGCGTTAAGCAAGGTCAGCCCGGAGTCCGAATACGCGCGATTGGCGGGGCGGACGCTCGGCAATTTCGTCGATCGTTGGAAGACCTACCCGGGCCGCGATGGGATGCGTTTGAAAGCTCTGAAGGCATTGGCTTCGCTGAAGCGCTTGAGCGAATCGCAGATTTTGATCGATCAGTTTCTCGACGACAACCCCGCCATTGTACGCGAAGCCGCCCGCGCTCTCGAATCCATGATAGGCAGCCGCTCTGCCGTCGATCGGGTTCTTGGTCAAGCAGCGCTGACGCCGGACGGAAAGGTGGATCCCTACGGTGTCGCGCTGCGCTGGATGGACGCGAGAGACGACGTCGTCGACCAATTGGCGACGCTACGGCGGGCTTCCAGAAAACCCTGCTGATGGACCAGATATTGTTCTATGCCGGCTTGTTCCTGATCGGCATGAGCGCGGTGCTGATGCTGTATCAGAACGGTGAGCTAAAAGCGGAATGGGTAGGCACCGGAACGACCGGCATTCTCAGCGTCCTGTACACGCTCTTCTTCGCGAAACCGCGCCAGCAGGTTCAGGCTTCCGTGGACCATTTGATGAACCTCAAGATTGTGTTCCTCGGCTTTCTTCGACAACTCCATCAGGCCGACAGCGCCTACGTACGCCGGCTGCTCGACGACAAGCAAGTGGCCAGCGAGGAAATTTAAAGCTTCAATGATCTGATTGAGGTTGCGATGTTGAAGGCGAGCGAACGTCTTCAGCCCCCAAACGCCGCCAGGTAAACAACGAGGATTACCGCTCAATCAGGATTTGTTGGACACGCCTGCCAGTGTGCGCGTGTCCTTACGGCCCTTGTTTTCCTGAAGCAACGTC
The DNA here is from genome assembly GCA_041481485.1 of Terriglobia bacterium. Taxonomy (GTDB): domain Bacteria; phylum Acidobacteriota; class Terriglobia; order 20CM-2-55-15; family 20CM-2-55-15; genus JBGPBY01. The sequence continues at coordinate 6,365 of JBGPBY010000209.1, read as the reverse complement.
GAAATCGACGCAAGAGACTTCCGAAATGCACAACGTACCGATTGAGGACTTCTTTGATCTCCATTCGTTCCGTCCAGAGGAAACTGGAATCGCCGTGGAGGAGTATCTGTTTCAAGCCGTCATGAAAGGCTATCGTCAGGTTCGCATCATCCACGGACGCGGAATCGGCGTACAGCGCGAAATTGTGCACTCCCTGCTTCGAACGCATCCGCATGTCGTGTCATTCAGTGATGCTCCGGACCGGGGCTCCACAATAGTGCTCCTGCGGAGTCCGCGTTAGCGAGTCTGAAGATTTGGGCGGCAGCGAGGTCCTTTTCGATCGAACGTTAGGGGGTTTGATTTATCGGGGAGTCACACCCAGATCTTTGGTTGCCACGGCGCCTTGCGTGACCGCAATCGACTGGCCAAAACTCTCGTACTTCTTCATGAAGTCTTCGTTCAGAACTCGGTGGAATCCCGTTAGTGGGTAGGTGACGCCTATAAGAGCGAGGGCTTCCTGAAGGACTACCTGCCTGAGGCGTTGCACGTCAGTGTCGCAAAAGGCGGTAGAGCTTCCGTCATCAATCTGCGAGCGATTCCCTCGACGGTGAAATAAGGGTGGTGATCACGACTAATCGCGTTGCCGGATAACATCGTTCATGGAACTTTAGGACGATAACTGAAGGCGACCCTGCCGTGCCTGAGTTGCTTCAGAAGAAGCAACTCAGGCCCTGGGAATGTGACATCCACCACAATTGCCGCTTCCAGGGGAAAAGACAGCGCGGATTTTCGTCCAGGATTCAAGAACATCTTCGACTCGCAATTGCCGGCCTTCTGCCCAAGCTTTACCGACCGCGTCCGGAGAGACACAAGCGCGCAGATGTGCGATAGAGGAATCGTACCGATAGCGAACCCGATCATGGGGGAGCAATGGGATTCGTAGACTTTCGTAAGCAGTTTCCGCCAATCCAAATTGCCGTGCAGCAAAATCGTACTCTTGCATAACGGTTGCGACGCCGGCAAGTGCGGTCAAGGAACTCGCAACGGATACCCTGTCACCTAGTTCTACATTGATGCCGAAACTCGCTACTAAAATCGAACAAGCTTTGGCATTGTCGCCTTCGCTAAAATACACAACTCCAAAATCATGGAGTAACGTTGCCAACAAGGGTTTGTTTACACAAGACCTGGCAATCTCCAACGCTTCTTCGAAAATAGAACGCGCTGCGGCGTATTCGCGTTGCGCTGCCAATACGTTTCCAAGGGAATCGAGTGCAAGGCAAATTCGAGGTCCCGCCCCAATAGCACGGGCATACTTCAAAGCCTCCTCACAGTAGGCGCCAGCCTTTGAGAAATTCCCACACTGAAGTGAAATATTACCAAGACACCGGAGAGCGAATTCCTCTCCTTGTCCAAGCCCCAATTGTTCCCAGATTGAGAGCCCTTTCGCACAAAGCTCCCACGCTGCCGCAAGATCGCCCTGTAACATCGACAATCTTCCGAGGTAGCAGAATTCGGTAGCGACGTTAAATGTGTTGCCGCTTTCTTGTGACGCCTTCAGAGTTTCTTCGTGGAGCGATCGCGCCTGTGCAATCTCGCCCATCTTGCGCGTAAAGAGTGCGAGCAGCCTGTTGCAACTTTTCAGACCCAACTGGTCGCCTAGTTGGCGATGCAAACTCAATTCGCGCTCCAACATTGAGCGCCCCTCCGAATAGTCGCCCTTCCTGTACGCCAGAAGGCTCAGAATATGGAGCGAACTTGCGATTCCAGGCCCGTTATTCAAATCTGTGAAAATGGTGAGGCTCTCTTCCGCTATGGATCCGGCTTCGACATAGTAACCGTTGATCTCGAACACTTTTGCGAGAATGTTGAGAGCTCCGGCCAATCCCGCCTTGTCGCCAATTTCTCGAGCGAGGCGAACTGCTTCCTCCGAAAACGATCGTGCCGATGTCAGGTCCGGCTCATTCAGCGCGCAACAAGCCGAGCCAATGAGCGCATTGACTCGAAACGGAGTACGGAAAATATTTCGTGCTGTCGTTTCACGAAGCCAAAAGCGTACCTCTTCAAAATGACTTTTCGAATTCCAAATCGGCCACACAGCCGAAGCCAAACGCAGCGCAGCTTCCGTGTCCGTCCGTATGGCCCAATTCAGAGCCGCGCGGATATTGTCGTGATCCTCTTCCATCCGGTTCCAGGACTCGGCTTGATTTGCAGGGGGCGCGAGATTCTCCCGCTCGGCCATTGCGACAAACCAATTCAAGTGCTGACGGAAGACAAACTCAGACTCACCCGACTTCAGAAGTCTTGCCCGTGCGTACTGCAGGATGGTTTCCAACATTCGATATCGCATGGCCCCATCCTGCTCCGCGGCCAGCACGAGGGACTTGTCCACTAACTGGGATAACGCATTCAAGACATCGTTACGCTGCTTATTCTCTTCCGCGCAAACCTTCTCCGCCGCTTCCAGTGTCCATCCCCCCGCAAATGCAGACAACCGGCGAAACAGAATCTGATCCGGTTGTGACAGGAGGTTGTAGCTCCAGTCGATCGTTGCCTGCAGGGTCTTTTGTCGTGGCAATACATTGCGGTTCCGAGACGTAAGCAACTCAAAACGATCTGTCAGCCGGTCGCGGATTTGATCCAACGAAAGCACCCGCATTTGTGCGCTCGCCAATTCGATGGCGAGGGGAATGCCATCGAGATGCTGACAAATATCGAAGACAATCTGCGCCTGACGAGGACTGCAACTGAAATGCGGTTGGATCGAAGCCGTTCGTTCCAAAAACAGTTGCGCGGCTTCGCACGGACTTTTCGAATTGGATACTTCCAGAGAACCCACTCGCCAGACGATTTCGCCCTCCGTCCCCAGAACCTCCCGGCTGGTAGAAACAATCTGAAGGTGCGGGCAGGCGCGTAGAAGGATATCGACGAATTGCGAGGTAGCTGAAAGGATTTGCTCGCAGTTGTCCAGAACAAGCAAAAGATGACGGCGTTTCAGGTAACCGATCATCGTGTCTTCAGGCGCCCTGTTCGGTTCTTCGGGAATGCCCAGGCTCGAAGCGATTTCTCGCAGCAGTAAAGATGGGTCAACAACCGACGCCAATTCCACAAACCAGATTCCATCGGGATAACTGGCAAGCTCTCCGAGGACCTCCAGGGCCAGTCGCGTCTTTCCAATTCCGCCAGGCCCCGTCAATGTCAACAGCCTGTGCTCCGACAAGATCCGCTTCACCTCTTTAATGTCACGCTTCCGACCTACAAAACTGGTCAGTTGCGCTGGCAGATTGTGGAGCGAAGCGTCGGGATCCTCAATGTGAGTCTCGAATGCCGCCAGGTCATCCAGCAACTCCTGCGCTGTCTGGTAACGATCATCCCGGTTCTTCCGAATGCAACGCGCGATGATCTCTTCCAGGTACTGAGGAATTCGCGAATCCCATTGGCGAATTGGTGTGGGTTCCAGATTCAGAATCCGATCAACCGTGTCGTCATTCGTTAACCCGGAAAACGGCTTTCGGCTAGTGGCCAATTCATAAAGCACGATGCCAAGAGAAAAAATATCTGCTCGATGGTCCAAACCCTGACCCGACGCCTGTTCGGGACTCATATAAGCGGGAGTCCCAAACACCAATCCGCTGTCCGCTTCGACTCGCTTCGTCTGATCAACCGGTTCTTTGCTTTGAAGCATTCCGGCCTTCGCAATACCGAAATCCAGGACCTTCACCATGCCTTGTGCCGTGATCGCAAGATTGGAAGGTTTGATATCTCGATGAACGATGTTTCTTGAATGCGCCGACTTCAGTGCATCGGCCACTTGCTGCGCGACACTCAGGACATCTGACACATGGAAGGCCCCCGCAGAAATTGAAATATCCAGCGTCTGTCCCTCAACGAACTCCAATACGAGATAGCGCACGCCGTCGCATTCAATCACATCGTAGATTGCGGCTATATTCGGATGATTCAGGGAAGCAAGAAGGACGCCTTCCTGTTCGAATTGTGCGAGTCGCTCTGGATCATCTGCAAACTCGACAGGCAGCGCCTTTATCGCGACGTCGCGCTTCAACCGAAGATCCGTTGCGCGATAAACATGACCCATTCCGCCGCTGCCAAGGACGCCAACAATTTCATATGGTCCGAGAAGTGAACCCTGTGAAAGCACTCGATGACGCCGCGCCAACTCCTGCAATTGATAACTCGCGCTCGAAGGCCCTGAAACAATCGTGGCCAGTGGTTCCGTTGCATTTCTGGTTCCGGTGTCAGCAACAATATCGACGGAATTTTCAAGACGGGATGTGGCCTCCATTCCCACTTCGAACATGCATCGTGGACAAAGTCCACACAGCATGCCTGACGGGAAGAGCTCGACATCACACCGGCCACACCGATTGGGATCGCTCAAGGCATGTTTCCTACACTGATCGGAATCGAAGACACCTCCAAGGTCATACACCTCCGTCCACCCTAAAGTATAGGCAGAATAAGCAGCAGTCTTGACAGGTTTGAGACGCTATATCGATTGCCCAATCAGAACGGACCCGAAGAACTGTTTACTGCCAGACCCGATGTTTTGCTCCTCAGAATGTCTCCGGGCAAGGACAAAGAGCTCGATCTTATAATCGCCAAATTGGGTTTTAGTGAAGACTTCGGCAAATCGCGATATCTGGGTGGGTGGCGCTACCTGAGAATTCCGGAAAGGCAAAAATCCAACGCATTCGCGTTAGTCGAACAGTGGCGATCGCTTGGCAGTATGCCTCAAGCAACGTGCAGGAAACCGCGTCACTGGAGGAGCAACCATTATTGTTATCCGTCAGTGACCACTCGGCGTCAGCATCGGACGGTAATTCGCGGCTCCTGAATCATCGCTCGGGAACGATAACGACCCGGCTTTCCGGCACACCGGAATCCGAAAGGAATTTCTTCGCGATTTGCAGCGCGTTCTCCGGCACGTAAATGAGCAGTGGATTAATCCAGAGTTTGAATGTCTTCGCGATATCTGTGAGAGCTTCAAATCCCGCCGGCGTCAATGCTTCCTTCGAAAGGTCAAAATATTCCGCGGGAAGCTTCAGCCCTGTACCGGATTGCGCGGCAGCGAGATCCTTTTCGGCCGATTGAGAGCGATTCACCGCCGCGTCACGATCTCTCGTGAGTTGTTGCCTGTCCCGAATGGCAGTGGCGAGATCCGCATTCAAACGGCGGACCTCGTCCTGCTCCGTGGTCTGTTCCTTCATTAACTGAACGATTCGATCCTGGAATTGCTGCGAATCTCGCCGGAGCGCTGTTGCATCGTTTTTTGCCGATTCCAAAGTCGACGCCGCCATGTTTTCCCGCGCCATGATTAAAGCGCGTTGAGATCGTCGAATCGATTCGTTGGCCGCAGGGAAGATGATCTCCATCGACGAAGATCGCCCCAGCATTTCCTCCGCAGTTCCCAGAGCAATTCTCGCGAGACGGAATTCCGACTCCGCGAAGCGCTCAGCCTGCCCGGCAGTCGCGAGCTGCAGAGCGGCGCGGGCCTGCAGGACAATCGATGGTCCCATCGCAGCAGCCGGCTGCAATTTCGTGTAGTCGTAGCTTCCGACTTCAACGGTGATCGGATTTCGCCGAATGCTGTCGGCCTTGGGAGTCCCGTTGCGCGATACGATCATTATGTTTGGCTTATCCACGAGGTAGTGCGGTTCAGCGGTAATCAGAATCCCAAACTGATCCAGTTTGGTTACTGTTTCCAGATGCGCCTTTCCGTCACTGACTGCAAGTTCTCCAACGTTCTCGAATCCGCCCTCCGGGGATACCGCCCAAACCACATAGGCATTCATCAGGGCATCCAGTTTTTGCGGAGGCTGCATTTTGTCGACGTCGATGCGGATCTGGGAGATTGTTCCCATGCGTTCGATGTCCAGTTTTCCGGATGGCATCAAACCGAGACTGACAGTCCCTTTGGCGGGAAAGTTCACAACGGTGACTTCTGCCGGTGTTCCTGCTAACAACAGCGTTAAAGCGATCGATCCCAAACTCATATCTAACCTTCGCGTTTGGTTCGTACGTATTTACTATTCGGCGAAAACGAGACCTTTAAAGTTTCCTTGTTTACCAGAAGCGCAATCGGCGCTTTGAACCCCTTTAGCTTGACGTAGACAATGACGGAAATACCAGATGAATTCGAATCCGAAACCTTCGCAGTAGTTATGGACTTGCCGTAGTAGCCGTCCGTGCCCCAATCTTCCATGAAATCTTTCATGGTGTAGTGACCTCCTTCGAGGTCCCAGTTCGAATACGCTTTGTCGAATTTCTGATCGCGAACGTCCGTGAGAAATCCTGAAACGCTGCCTTCTTCGCGGTAGTTTGCAAATTTGTAGACACCGAAGGCCAGCCCGGCGATCACCAGCACG
>JBGPBY010000208.1:0-11734 GCA_041481485.1 Terriglobia bacterium | reverse complement strand
TCTCCGATGGTTCGTTCCAATTCTCCGGTGTACCAGCGGGACGATATGAATTGGAGATGAGAGGGAAAACGCCAGGCCGGATAGTGGAACCTCTTGTCGAGGTCGGTGATCGAGGACAAACCAGACTGAATCTCTTATCCGCACAACAGTTCGTCAATCTTGCCATCCGAGTTTCTACAGACGACAGCATTCCACGCCCGCAACGCCTAAACGTTACGGTGACATTCACTCCATCATCGGGCGAGACATTCCGCATCGCAGCCAGCGGTCCTGTAGTGGAAGTACTGACCGCTTCGGTTCCAATAGGAATTCAATACGATGTGTCCATCAGCGGCCTGCCAGCCGGATACAAGGTCAAGTCGCTGTCGGAGGCCACTATTCCTGATCCATCTCCGAACTCGGCTGCGGGATTTGCCGGAGTGTATAAGGCCTTGAGCAACGACAGCCTCATGATCACCCTTACTCGCAGTGACTGAGAAAAGTTTTCACGCCGTGGTTTCGTTCCAATGAGGGTGTAGCGCAATATGCGGAGCAGCTCAGAAGGTTTTACGCGCATGCGCCTGCGTGGGCCCTTTCTCGAATCGTGGCACTACGGCTTTACCTCGATGGATCAACGATTGATAATGGCCCGCTGCGTATCCTGCCCGGCACTCATGCATTGGGTGTAATGACCGACGAGCAGGTGTTCTCCGTGGCGCGTTCCCGGTCGAGTGTCGATTGCATCGTTCGGCGCGGCGGAGTGATGGCGATGTACCCTTTGCTGGTACTTTCATCAGGCAAAGCCCGCGTGGATTTGCCACGACGTGTGCTGCATATCGAGTACACCGACTCGCTGGCGTTGACGCCGGGTATTGAACTTGCCGTTGCTTGACGCCGATAAATCGTGAGAGCGGTTCCAGGGGCACCTTGTAGTCGCGCGAGCGACTGTAGGGGCGGTCTATGACCGCCCACAATTTTGAGGAGTGCAATCTCACGGATTGCGGGCGGTCATAGACCGCCCCTACAGGTGGACACCGGGAAGCGTCCAGACTCCATAATCTCTCACGCCTTCTCTGACCGCGCACGATCTCTCAGCCGGAATTGGGCTCATTCGTTCCACTCACAGACCCGGCTGCGCGTTCTCCGGTCTCAGACGCGGCCGTGCAAAGCGGTTCTTGCCGCCTTGCAAACCCTTTGGATGCGTGTATAATTTCCTGCGCCTCGAACAAAAACTGGGCCTAAGAATCCTGCGACGGCGAGGGGAGAATCGAAATATTTCACGCCATCCAAAGTACCGGCACTTAACGGGCATTGTCAGGCAAATCAGTCAAAAATCAGGAGACAAACAATAATGAGCGAGAGTTTGAGTGGAGCCGATTTCAAGAAACAATTGAAGGAAGGGAAACCAAAGTTTGGACTCTTCATCAATTCCCATAGTGCAACCGTGGTCGAGCAGCTGGCGTTCAGCGGATACGACTGGTTGCTGGTGGACACGCAGCATGGACCGATGGGCAACGAGACTCTTTCCGGAATGTTGGCCGGCATCGCGAATGGCGGCTGCAAATCCATGGTTCGCGTCGGCGGTTACGACGACAGGGCAGGCATCCAGCAGGCGTTGGACATGGGATCTGACGGGGTTCTCGTTCCCTACATCAACACTGCGGAGGAAGCCCGTCAGGCAGTGAGCTGCACGCGGTATCCCACGGCCGGAACCCGGTCCGTGTACTTTCCTCAGCGGTCGATGAACGCCAAGGGTCTGCTCGGATATGCCGGCTCTTGGAACGATAACTGCATCACCGCACTTCAGGTGGAAACGGCCGATTGCATCAAGAATATCGATGCGATCGCAGCGGTTCCCGGAGTCGATTTGCTGTTCCTCGGTCAAAATGACCTTTGCATGTCCATGGGTCTCTACGAAAAGTACAAGTTCCCGGATATGTACACGTCGCCGGAACTGGCGGACGCCACCAACAAATTGATCAACGCTGCCCGGAAGAACAACGTGATCCTGGGGCTTTTCCTGTTCGGCACCAGCCGTGTGGGAGAGTTCCTCGATAAAGGCTTCTCTTTTGTCAGTATCGGTAATGACCTTCACCACATTCTCACGCAGGCTGGAGCTCATGTGAAGGATCTGGAGGCAATCGCAAAGGAAAAGAACCAGCACGGCTGGGCGCGTCGCGCTTCGGCTTTGATCTAGCTTCAGGAAGGGGGATCGGGCCGGGGTAGCCGCGATCCTCTTTCTTTCACCGTCTTCAAAAAGATCGACGTCATGCCGGTAACAGTCACGCACAAGCAACAATTGGATCTCATCATCGCTGTCCTCCGGGGCCTTGGCGCCAACGAAGAGGAAGCGTTCATCCAGGCCGACGTCTGGACGGAAGCAGATTTGCGCGGCATCCATTCGCATGGATTGCAGCGGCTGCCCGTCATGGTCAAGCGCATTCAAAAGGGTTTGCTCAAAGTAAACGTGAAACCCGAGAAGGCGTGGTCCACCGGATCCGTTTTGAATATCGATGGGAAAGACGGTTTCGGCACGGCCGTCTGTGAACTCGGCCTTCGGGAACTGACGCCCGCCGCGCGAAAACACGGGATTGCCGTGATGTCGGTTCGCAACGCCGCGCACATCGGCATGGTCGGCTACTATGCCGAACGCCGCGCCGCCGAAGGTCTCGTCTGCATCGCGTTTACCACCACTGAAGTACTTGTTCATCCTTACGGCGGCGCTGAAGCGCTCGTCGGCACCAATCCCATTGCGATTGGCGTTCCTGCCAATCCAAGGCCATTCGTACTCGACATGGCGACTTCTGTCGGTGCGATGGGAAAGATTATCGCCATGAAACATCGTGGCGAAAAAGTTCCTGAGGGCTGGGCGGTCGATAAGGACGGAAGGCCAACGACCGATCCGGAAGAAGCGATTCACGGGTCGCTCAGTCCGGCCGGCGGACCCAAAGGGTACGGGCTTGGAATCGCGGTCGCCATGCTGGGCGGTCTGCTCCCGGGCTCGGAGATTGGCAGAAAGGTTCTGGGTACACTGGACACCGATCACCGCTGCACCGTCGGCGACCTGTTCATCCTGATGGACCCGAAGGCTTTCCCCGGCGCGGACACGCTCGCTAGCGGAGTTACCGGATATCTTGACGATCTGCGCGCTTCCCGCCCGGCAGTCGGTGTCAAACAGGTGATGGTTCCTGGAGATCAGACTTACCGGCTGCGGGACGAACGCATCGAAAAAGGAATTCCACATCCCGAGGAGGTTTGGCATGCCGCAGAACAACTCCACTCCACAGTCCACAACTAATCGTCATTGGGGTTTTTCCACAGCAGGACGCGTGTTCTTCGGCTGGGGCGTGGCTGAAGAGCTTCGCACCATGACGAAGGAACTCGGAAAACGCGCCATGATCTGCACGGACAAGAACATGGTGAAGAGCGGCATCGCCGATCATGTCGAGGCCCTGTTGAAGGAAGGAGGCGCCGAGACTCTGCTTTATCCCGAAGGGCGTCCCGAAATAGATCTGGCAACTATTGAAGCTTCGGCGGAAGCGGCCCGCCAGTTCAAACCCGATGTCATGATTGGGCTGGGCGGCGGAAGCAACATGGATCTGGGCAAATGCACCGCCATCCTTCTTCAATACGGCGGTCCGCTGACCAAGTACTATGGCGAACATGCAGTGCCTGGCCCGCTGATGGACATTGTCTGCATTCCGACAACGTCGGGCACGGGATCCGAAGTCAGTCCCGTCGCCGTGGTGTCGGACCCGAATCGCTTCATGAAAGTGGGCATCGCCACACGCCGGATCATTCCCAAATGGGCGCTGGTCGATCCTTCGCTCACGGTTTCCTGTCCGCCGCACGTGACGGCACACTCAGGTATGGATGCGCTGAGCCACGCCATCGAGTCCTATTGCGCGAAAGTTCCGGAAGGGCGTTCGCCGCACGCGATTTTCGTGGGAAAGAATCCCGCATCCGACAGTCTGGCGAAGCAGGCCATCGAGCTGATTGCGCGCTCGCTGCCGACCGCAGTTTCCGATCCTTCGAATCAACAGGGCAGACATGATATGGCGCTGGCGAGCTTGCTGGCCGGCATGGCCTTTTCTGCCGCGGGAACCGCAACGGTACATGCGCTACAATATCCTGTTGGTGAGGAGACTCACACATCACATGGGCTGGGAAATGCGATCCTGATGCCAGCGGTAATGCGGGCGATTGTGAAATCGCGCATTCCGGAAATGGCATTCATTGCGCGCGCTCTGGATCCCGGTCTGGTGAAGGTCAGCGACGAAGCCGCTGCCGAACAGGCTCCGGAGCTTGTGGCCAAACTTGGCGACAAGGTTCAGATTCCACGCGGCCTTGGCTCCGTTGGCATGAAACGTGAACGGATTGCGGAAATGGCCGAGCTTGCTTCCGGCGTGAAACGGTTGCTGGATAACAGTCCAGTATCGTTTGACAAGGAAGCGCTGGTCGGAATCCTCGAGGAGGCGTTTTAATGTCGGTTTCTCAGACGGAAAAAGTCGAGACTTTCAAAAACTTCATCGATGGCCGATGGACGCCGTCTCGCGACGGTGCAACGTTTGAAGATGAGAATCCCGCGCTGCGCGGCAGCAATATCGCGTCGTTTCCTTCTTCAACGCCTGATGACGTTCGTGAAGCCCTCGATGCGGCGGACCGCGCATACCGCTCATGGAAGCGCATGCCGCTGGCCGATCGTCAGAACATCATCGCCGAATTTCTGAGACTGCTCAAAGCCTCCCGCGAGGACCTGGCGCGCATCGTCACGCTCGAGAACGGCAAAACGATCAAGGAGTCGCGTGCCGAAGTGGACTCGGCGCTGGTCGAAGGCAGCTACCATCTCAATCAGGTCGCCGCATTCTCGGGTCATTCCGGACCCGGCTCATTCCGTGATATTTCGACATGGGTTCAGTATCAGCCCCTGGGCATTGCGGGGATCATCAGCCCGTGGAATTTTCCGATGAACGTCATGAATCGGAAAGCGTTGCCGGCCCTTCTTACCGGCAACACCGTCGTATTCAAGCCTGCATCGTTCACTCCGTGGGCCGGAGTGTTCATGGCACAGCTGCTGGAACGCGCCGGTTTGCCGGCGGGCGTGTTCAATTGCGTAACGGGATTGGGTTCGCGAATCGGAAATGTGATCGTGGAGGATCCGCGGGTTCGCGCGATCTCGTTTACAGGATCTACCGAAGTCGGCAAGAAGATCCAGGTGAAATGCTCCGCCAATCTCACCCGCACTCAGCTGGAACTCGGAGGCAAGAATGCCCTGATCGTCATGGACGATGCCGATTTGGGAGAGGCCGTCGGCGCCGCACTGACTGCCGGATTTTCAAATGGCGGCCAGTGGTGCACGTCCACGAGCCGAATCCTTCTGCACAAGGATATTGCGAAACAGTTCCTCGAAGCACTCACCGCTCGTTGCGAGAAAATGAATGTGGGAGACGGACTGTTGGAGACAACGGACATGGGACCAGTGGCGGGTCCGGAACAGTTCCGCGATATCTCGAATGCGATCGAACGTGCAAAGGCGGACGGCGCTACGATGATTGCGGGCGCCAAACCGGCCGATCCGGCCGGCTACTTCATTCGTCCGACCGTTTTCACAAACGTCACCACGTCCATGCCGCTGTTTCTCGACGAAATCTTCGGACCGGTACTGGCTGTCGTGGAATTCAGCGCGCTCGACGAAGCCATTGAATTGGCGAACAACTCCATATACGGTCTTTCTTCCGCAATCTTCACGAAGAGCCTCGCCAACGCGAAGAAGTACGTCGATGGAATCGAAGCGGGCCTGGCTCACGTCAATATTCACACCGGATACAAAGAGCCATCGATGCCGTTCGGCGGCGTCAAACAATCCGGTGCCGGGTTGCCGGAGAACAGCAAAACGGGGCTGGAATTCTTCGTCGATCAAAAAGCGGTTTACATCCGAGGCTGATTCGCGCGGGCGCACACCGGCGAATTGGAAATCACGCTTTGAGGGAGGCGAGCAATATTCGCCGTTGCGCTGTCATTAACCGTCCACAGGCTGGCAACGACTCCCGTGCTCCGACTGCTCTCCAAATCAAATTCGGTCTAGAATTACGGTTTGATTTTCGGCCAACGCTGGAGCGAGTGTTTCTGCGTTGCTTTCGAATCGAGTAAGGAGAGAGCGTGAACATCGGTTTTATCGGTCTTGGAGCGATGGGCCAGGTCATTGTTCCCCGGTTATTGGCGGCGGGACACACCGTTACCGGATGGAATCGTTCGCCGGACCGGGCAAAGCCTCTGCTCGATCAGGGAATGCGATGGGCCGACACTCCTCGTGCCGTTGCCGCCGCTTCTGAAGTGATCTTTTCGATCGTGACGGACGGTGCTGCTATGAAGACCGTTGCACTCGGAGATAACGGTGTAATTGGCGGCATTCGACCCGGCAGCGTATATATCGATATGGGCACGATTGCGCCGGATGTCACACGGGAAGTTGCCGCAGAATTTTCCAGGCGCGGCTTTGTCATGCTCGACGCTCCACTCTCGGGTAGTCCGGTGACCGTGCGGCAAGGCAACGCTTCACTCATGATCGGCGGCGACCGCGCTGCATTCGAACGGCTCGAACCATTATTGAAAACCATCGGTCCGAAAGTGACATACATCGGCGCGAGCGGTCAGGCCGCGACGATGAAGCTGGCAGTCAATCTGCTCCTTATGGTCGAAGTCGTCGCATTTGGCGAGGCCGTCGCGCTGGCCGAAAAAGGAGGCGTCGCCCGCGAAGTAGCGCTCGATGCTGTGCTCAAGAGTGTGACGGCCGCGCCGGTCCATGGATATCGAGGCCCTTTCATTCTTGAAGGGGGCATGCCGAAGGTTCCTCTTGCGGATGTGACTCTGCAACAGAAGGACATGCTGCTCGTCCTTGAGTTGGCACGAAAGCTCGGCAGCCCTGTTCCTCTCGCCGCCGCGACCAACGAAATGATGAATGCATGCCGCGGCCTCGGTCTGGATCACAATGATTTCGTCGTTGCGCATGAGGTCTATCGGCGTTTAGGCGGCCAATCGCGATAAGAATTTGCAATGATTGAAATGAAGGAGTAGTTCGTGGAATCACAGAACATCAATCCCGCAATACCGGCTCCCGGGCCCAAACTTCCGCCGTACGGGCCCTCGATAACCATCGAACAGGCAAAAAAAGTCGCTGCTGCTGCGCTGGCGCCGGCGCGTTCCAACCAGTGGACGGTGGTGGCCGCCATTGTCGATACCGGCGGTCATCTCGTGTACCTCGAGAAACTGGATCAAACTCAAGTCGGCAGCGTGGAGATCGCAATCGCAAAGGCAAAATCCGCGGCGATTTTCAAGCGGCCCACCAAAATGTTTCAGGATCGTCTGGCTCGCGGCGGCGATGGACTGCTGGTGCTTCGCCTCAAGGATGCGATGCCCGTTGAAGGAGGGACTCCCATCATTGCCGACGGCAAATTAATCGGAGCTTTGGGAATCTCCGGCGGTTCCAGCGCGGAAGACGAAGTCTGTGCCAATGCCGGCGCTGCAGCGCTGTCTTAGAATTGTTCCCCGATCGCTCGGAACATCCTGAACGGAGGCATCGTTGAAGCGGCTCGCACGACATCTTTATTTTTGGGTATTGGTTGCCATCCTGTCTGGAGGCATCTTCGGATACATTGCTCCAGATCATGCCGTTGCATTGAAACCTCTGGGCGATGGATTCATTGCTCTGGTGAAGATGCTGATCGGTCCCATTATTTTCTGCACCGTCGTTCTGGGAATAGCCGGAGCGGGCGACATGAAAAAAGTTGGCCGCGTTGGCGCGAAAGCGCTGATCTATTTTGAAGTGGTCTCCACCCTTGCTCTGGGGATTGGGCTGCTGGTCATGCACGTCCTCCATCCCGGCCAGGGGTTCAATGTCGATCCTGCGACGCTGGACGCGAAAGCCGTAGCGTCCTATGCACAGAGGGCTTCGGAACAAAGCACGTCCGGGTTTCTGTTGCATGTGATACCCGCGACTTTCACGGATGCGTTTACGGGTTCCGGCGACCTTCTGCAGGTTCTGCTGGTTGCCATTCTGTTCGGTTATGCCATGACACGGATGGGCGAGAAGGGACAATACGTGCACCGGTTCATCACCGAATGCTCCCATATTTTTTTCGCGATCATGAACGGCATTATGAAACTCGCGCCGTTGGGCGCCGGGGGAGCGATGGCATTCACCATCGGCAAGTACGGAATTGGGGCGCTGCGGCCCCTGATGTATCTGATGGGCAGCTTTTACCTGACGTCTCTGTTGTTCGTGGTCATCGTGCTCGGAACCATTGCAGCGCTGTCCGGATTCAACATAGGCCGTTTTCTGATTTACATCAAAGAAGAGTTACTCACCGTTCTGGGAACCGCATCTTCCGAAGCGGGGCTCGCACCGCTGATGGCCAAACTTGAAAGACTTGGGTGTTCGAAGTCCGTTGTCGGACTCGTCGTGCCGTCGGGCTACTCATTCAATCTCGATGGCACCAACATTTATCTCACCATGGCGGCGCTCTTCGTGGCTCAGGCTCTGAACATTCATTTGTCGATTCGCCAGGAACTGACGTTGCTCGGCGTGGCGATGCTGACATCCAAAGGCGCTTCGGGAGTTACCGGCGCCGGTTTCATCACTCTGGCGGCAACGCTGGCCGTAGTTCCTGGAATACCCGCTGCCGGACTGGCGCTGATCCTGGGTATCGATCGCTTCATGTCGGAGGCGCGCGCGTTGACCAACTTTGTCGGTAATGGCGTTGCAACGATCGTCATTTCGGGTTGGGAAAACGACCTCGACAGAAACAGACTTCGAACGGAGCTGGGTGGCGCTTAGTACTGCCGGGTCCTGCCGCTGTAGGGGCGGTCTATGACCGCCCACAATTTGTATGAATGCAATCTTCCAGCATGTGGGCGGTCATAGACCGCCCCTACAGCGGCAGAGCCATACAGCCGTGGTGGCGCCGATGAATACGTTTAGGTATTGCGAATCACTGTACGATAATTGCAAATCCTATGATCGCTCCCGGCAAGAAGCGCATGTCGATGATCCGCTCGTACACCGTGGCGGATTTGTTCACGCTCGGCAATGCAACCTGCGGCACCATCTCGATCTTTCTTTGCCTGAATTACATCGCGGAAGGACTCCATCGGTTGTTCTGGATTGCATTCCTTCTTCTTTTCGCCGCGTTGTTCTTCGACATATTTGATGGCTACTGGGCTCGACGTTCCGGACGACAGTCGACACTTGGAGCCGATCTGGACTCCCTGTCCGACATCATTTCCTTCGGGGTAGCACCCGCAGTTCTGGGATTCACTCTCGGCATGCGCGGAGGAATCGACATGCTGATCCTCGCATTCTTCGTGGTGTGCGGGATCAGCCGTCTTGCCCGGTTCAATGCAACTGCGGAGGAACTGTCCGGAGGCACCGGCAAGGTGAAATACTTTGAAGGAACACCAATTCCAACCAGCATCATCATCGTGATCATTTTAGGAATCGCCTTCTGGAACCATGCGATTGAGGATCACTTGTGGTTGGGAGCCTACCGCATTGCCGGAGTCGCGACGCTCCATCCAGTGACGCTGATATACCTTATTAGCGGAATGGGAATGATCAGCGCACGGATTCGAATACCCAAGCCCTGAAGCCGGACAGGACAATCGTAGGTTTATACTGCCCTTACTATGGCATCCGACGAATCCAACACCGAACAAACGCTGCGTTCCGCTCAGCTGGAAGAAATTAGGCTGAGAAACGAAAAGCTCAAAATCGAATTGGATGAGCTTCGAAAGGGAAAACCCTGGTACCAGGTTCCCATCCAATTTGTTCCGCTGGCGACAGCACTCGTCGCGATTGCCGGATTCTGGTGGGGACTCGTTCGATATCATGACGACCAGGAAAAGGCGCACGCAGATCAAAGGGAGCAATCCAAACGTGAGCAGGTTGCACGGGAGCGGGAATTCATGAAGCCCTGGCTGGAGAACCAGCGGGATATATATCGGAAGGCACTATCGGCTGCCGGAACTGTGGCGAATACGGAAAACGCGCAAACCCGCAAAAAGGCTGCGGAGGAGTTCTGGAGTCTTTATCACGGGGAAATGATTCTTGTGGAGACCACATCCGTAAGTACCGCGATGGTGAACTTTGGATTGTGTCTCAACGGCTCAGAGATTAATTGTGAAAAGAAAAAATTGGATGAGCTGGCGCACAAACTGGGAACGGCAATGTCTGAATCGATGTCGGCGACTGCGGGGATGACGTTTGAGGAATTTTCTTCAAATCAGTTTAAGTACAAGTAAGCGGGGCAGTCGCGTTCCCAGCCGCGTTAGCGGCGGCAGTCCGATAGCCCCCGGCGTGAGCCGGGGGTAAAGAGACACAACACCACAAAGAGTGCCGTAGACAGATCTATAACTCCGATACTGTCCACATCTATTCTTCGGGGCGCAACCATCCCATGAGGCAGGAACACACTGGACAAATCCAATTCTAGATCTGTCGTGCCTATGGCACTCTGTTTCTCGTGGAGTGCAATACCCCCGGCTCACGCCGGGGGCTATCAGACTGCCGCCGCTTACGCGGCTGGGAACGAAATTACCCGCTACTTCGCCCGCGCCTTTGCGAATTCACCCGCAGTCTGGACGCTCGCGGCCTGAGTCATCGAGACATAGTCTGCCGCCGTCAGCTGGAATCCGGCGTAAGCTTCCATGCCGTGTTCACCGATGTCGAGACCTTCGATTCCGATGCACTCACCCGCAGACCAGTGAGCCGATAATCTGGGTCGTGAGCAGCTTCGTGCTTCCGACGAAGACCAGAGTTAGTCGATATCTGAAGCATGGTGAACGAACCGTTTGCATCAGAAGTCTGAGCATACCGGCAGACAGCGAAAAAAAAGTCTTCGATCGAATTGAACGACCGAAGACTCGAATCATCGTGGGAGTATGGAACCGGTCAAACCGCTGACGGGCACGCCGTTGTGCCTACGGTCAGACCACGGATAACGTACCATCGCTGCAAACGGGAAGTAATTGGCCTGTGGTATGAGGGGCTAATGCTTTCGGGTAAGTCGGCCAGACCATCCGTTTGTTTACCGTCCTCGGTATGACAATCGGTGAAGACGGCAATGCCAGAACTCTAGTCGCGGTCATAGTTCGCCATGTCGGCTCACAGTTGAAGACTGCCGTGACGGCGATGCGGACTTTATTGCGGTCCCGTTGTAGAATGACTGCGTCATCATGTTCCTTTTGCTTGCCCTTGTTCATTTTTCGCTCTTCGACACGGCGGGTCACCTGCATCCGGATTCGGAGTGGGCGAAGAGCAAAGCTGTTGTGGTTTTCTTCACCACGACGGATTGTCCGATCAGCAACGGCTATGTGCCGGAAATGAACCGCATTTATTCCGATTATGCCAAACGGGGCGTTGCGTTCTACGCGGTGCAGGCCGACACTTCGATCCCCGATGCCGACGTCAAGAAGCACGCCAGGGAATTTGGCTTCAAGTTTCCTGTCTTGCTCGATTCAAAACAGGTGCTGGCCCGGCTCACGGGAGCGACAGCAATTCCTGAGAGCGCCGTGCTGTCGAGCGACGGTAAAATCCTTTATCTCGGACGGATCGATAATCGAATTGCGGATATTGGACAGGCTCGGACTGCTGCAACGGAACCGGATTTGAGAAACGCTCTCGACTCCGTTCTTGCCGGCAAACCGGTCGCGCATCCGCGCACGGCTGCGGTGGGTTGCGCGATCAATCTGGAGAAATGAT
>JBGPBY010000207.1:0-11762 GCA_041481485.1 Terriglobia bacterium | reverse complement strand
GACGAGAGATTGTGCGCGGTCATAGACCGCGCCTACAGTGGGCCGCCGTCGCAAATTTCAAACTGACCCACTACCTGCGACGGACGGCACTCTGCGGTTTCCAACAGTTCGTGATATAGATGCGCCGTGGAGGGCCTATGAAAATCCTGCTGTTTGCCGCGTCTCTGCTTATCTTCGCACCTCAGGGAGATTTGAAATCGACTTATGTCGATCACGACAAAGTTACCGCCGCTATTGCCAATGGAGGTTCGCTGGCCACCGGCTCGGACTATTCCATTTCCATAGGAAAGCGAACTGGTCCGGGACAGGTGGAGATCCACGATAAGGAGACCGACACTTTCTATGTTCTCGACGGCGAAGCGACATTCATTACCGGCGGGACCATGATTGGCGGACGCGTCAGCCGTGCCAATCAGCAAGTCGGCACTGAAATCCAGGACGGCACGGTCCATCACCTCGTGAAGGGAGACGTGATTGTCATCCCCGCAGGGTCTCCGCACTGGTTCAAGGAAGTTCCGAAGCCTTTCACGTATTACATGGTGAAGGTGATTCGGCCGTAGACCGCTATCGGTGACGGATCCGAATTGAGCTTCTGTCTGATTCTTGTCTGAAAGGCGGCCATTCTTCGAACCGACGCTGCCGCCGTATGAAGCAGCCCGGCATTGACGCGGATTCGCGTCCCGCGCCGCGCGAGCTATTTGTGATTTCCGTTGTGGTTCTGGCTCAGTACCTTTATCGCGAGTAATTGAATGGATTCTTCCAGTAATTCCGATTCGGTGCGTCCCGTTGCAGCCACCAACGCTGCAAGCCGCCGCCGCCAGTTTTCGGAATGAGATTCGGGAGGATGGGCGGCAATCGATGCCCCGAGCGGCGAAGGGAAGTTATGAATCTTTCGCCGTTTTCCAATCTTGCCCACCGACAGCCGACGAATACGTTTGGAGTCTGCCAGCTGATTGCAAAGTTGCTGTACCTGTTGCCGGGGCTGGATTCCCGTCATGTCGTTGGACCCCGTGGAACGAAATGAATTTGCTACAGAACCACATGAACCGTCTGTTCGATACCGCTCTTCATGGCTGGAACAACGGTGATGTGAATGCCACGACCCAGTGGGCGCCGTCCACCGATATTTACGAAACGGATAAGGAACTGGTCGTCAACCTGGATCTTCCTGGCGTCAATCCGAAAATGATCGACATTCGCGTGGAAAACAATGTCCTGACGGTTCGCGGCGAGCGGCAGTTTGACGAATCACAGAACCGGGAGAACTTCCATCGCGCCGAGCGCATGTATGGAGCATTTGCCCGGTCGTTCACGCTTCCCACATCCGTTGATGCCGACAAGATTCACGCGAGCTACAACGCGGGAGTGTTGAGAATATCCCTGCCGAAGGCCGAGGCTGCAAAGCCCCGAAAGATAGAGATCGTTGCTAACGCAGCGTAATCGGATTGCGCCGGGTTTGTCTGAACCCGGCGCGCTCCATCTTCCCCTGAACCGCCGATGAGGTCCACATGACTGCACGAACATGGCAATTCACCGTTTGTATTTTCTGTTTCGGGTTTCTACTTGTGCTCGCGCCGGCACGTTTTCATGCACAAGACGCGAGAACCATTTTGGCCAATGCCGCAAAGGCTCTGGGCGCTGAGAATCTGAAAAGGTGGTGACATTCACGTTACCGGGTCAGCATGTGATGAATGGATATTTCAACGACAAGGATCTGATCGAAAAGGTTGAGACAACGATAGGAGAACGGAACAACGTTTTGGTCGAGACGCTATACCGGGACTATTCGGACTTCGATGGCGTGAAATTCCCAGCCATGATTACGGAGAAGCTGGGCGGAGAACTGTCTTTGATTCTGATCATCAAAGATGTCAAAGCCGGGAATTAGTTCACACGGTGCGTTCTGATGATTCAGCATAAACTGCGAGCCAGAGCCAAAGTGTCTTCGTCCCAATGGTCCCGTGGCTCGGCGGCGGCGCGCGCAAACATCCAAAGGCGCACCCGTTCCGGATCGACGCCCAGAAGATCTGCAAAACGTTCAATCGTCTCCCGCGGCTTCGACCGTAACCTTGCAGGGCAGTTGAATAAATGCTGCGTGGCGTCGAATGCTGCGTCGCCGATGAAAGGCTTCGGATCGATGACCAACCACGGCTCCCGTGCTGCGCGAAGAACATTTCCCGCATGGAGATCGGTTGCCAGCAGCACGTCCGAGTTCGCCGTGCTCGACAATTCCTGAAAGAGTTGGAGTCCTTCCTGAATCAGTCCCGCGTCAGGCCAGTGGTCGCGGGCGGCCGTGGTCTCGTTGCTCCAGAACTCCAGCATTGCGGATAGCGGCCGAAACGGGTGCGGATCCAAAACTGGCCGCCAGAGACGCTGAAGGAGGCGCGCGATCACGACGTCCTGCTGCTCCTCGGGGAAAGCGCTCAGCGGCGAGCCCGGAATACACCGCTCCAGAAGAAGTGCGCCGCTCAGTTCGTCCGATTCGAGTACGTGAACCGTCGGGTTTCCTTCCCAGAAAAGCATTCCCTGCAGTTCATGTTCGCTTTCGAAATGCGGCATTCCGACCTTGAGAACAGCGGACATCCCACGATCGCGTTGTGCAGGCGCAGCCCATGCGGCTCCACTCTTGAAAGGGGTTTCCAGTGTTAACGCCCAGCGGCGCGTCAGATCCTGAACCACCTCAGGAAGCCGTTCCAGCCATCGCTGCCGTTGTGGAGTTTTCGCGCAACTCGCAGCCAGCGTCGGTGGAACGGCTATCGGCATGGTTCCCATTCTATCCACTACCAATCAGAAGATCAGCGAAGGAGTGACCGTGCCTTGCGTGCAGCACGGCCGCTCTCTATGTCGGGGAAGATTCAGCCGATTCGGCTTCGCTCGAAATTGCCTGATTGAGAAGTTCGGTGATCTCGGGTCGCCGCATCTTTTCGGCCCACGCCCGAGGAGTGGCCCACGGTTCGGCGTCACGTTCGATGGGATCGGCGCCGCGGACGAGGAAAAGCTGAACCAGTTCCGGCCGTCCCCAACGGCAAGCCCAGCCGAGCGGAGTGCTCTTCAGGAAGTTATCGCGAAGGTCGAGGCGCGCGCCGCGGGCGAGCAGAATCGATGCGAGTTGTTTTCCAACTCCGTGATCCCTCGCCACAACCTCATGCAACATGGTCTGGCCGCCGTCCTTCGCGCGATGGTCTGGACCGCAGCGATCAAGAATCAACCGGAACGTCTCGCAGCAGTCCGCCTGCTGCTGCTTGTTGTAGTCGTCATGCCCAGGAACCGGACGCCAGAGCATCCAGAACCAGCGGGGATCGTCGGAAGGCCAGTCGATGCGTTCCAGCGCCATGCGCACAATTTCCGGTGATAGGCTGCTGGCGCCGCCCCAGAGAAGTTGCTCGGCGACTGTATGTCCGGAAAAGTCATTGGGCTCAAAAGGGGCGTCGATTTCTCCGGCAAGCATTTTGCGGGAGAGTTCGACCTGCCGCGCGTAGGCCGCCGAACCGGGATCGAGCCGGCCTCCGTATTTCTCAATCAGATCGATCATGGCCGGGTTGCGAAGCTCATAAGCACGGAACGTCGGCGAACCCGCCGCCCAGTAGCCGATATTGGGATCGGCTCCCCGTACCAGCAACAGACGCGCCAGGTCGATGCGATCCAGAATGACGGCATGAAACAGAGGCCCTCCCGCGGACCACGACTGATCGGCAATGCTGCCGACCTGCATGCGTTCATTGGGATCAAGGCCGAGATCGAGCAATCGGCGCAAAACGTCGAGATGATTTCCGCGAACAGCCCCTTCAAGCACGCCGTGCCCCTCGAGATCCTGCCTGGAGAACCGTTCCAGATAATCCCAGCGTCCCAGAGTTGCTGCCGACAATGGCGTCAGCTGGGCTCCAAGATCTAACAGGCATATCGCCGTCGCTTCAAACTTCGCGAAGTCCAACGGCTCAATGCTCGCCTGGGACGACGCTGCAAAGTCCAGTGGCGTCCATTCGTGATTCCACCAGGGCCGATGCCACTTCCGGTTCATGTCGTGCCCATGCATGACCATCCATCGGATCATTTTCAATGATCCGTGGCCGGCCATTTGATGCAGCATTGACGGACCATCGGCAGGACAGATGTCGGCGAGTTCAGGATGCTGATCGAAGACGGCGATAACGGCGTCCTCGTCACCAGTTCGAAACGCCTCACCCAGTTTCCTCATCGACTCGCTGGGACGAGCGGGACCGCGAAAACCGCGACGGATAAGCGCCTGCTGAATCGGCTCCAGGATTTCGCTGTAGTCTCGATCGCGGGCGATGACATACGGACTCGTGGCATCGCGGTTCGGGTAGATGCCGCCTTCCGGATCGGCTCCGAACTCAAGCAGAAGCTGCGTCATTGCGAGATCTCGCCGCAGTACCGCCATGTGCAGCGCGCGCATCTCGCTGCCGCGGCCCCTGTCGACGATTTCCGGCCGGCGCGTGAGCAGCGCGCGAGCCCCCTGCAAATCGCCAGCTTCGACAGCAGCGTGCAATTGGGACGCGGTAGCTCCATCAACGGCCGCCTTCAGTTTAGGCCAGCTCTCGAATCCATAGGATCTCGCCAACACGAACTGAGCATCGTGCAAAGCAAAGGTCTCGGGCGATGCGTTGAGATGATAGAAATGCACCTCGGCGACGGACTCCGGCTCCTGAAGGCGATATGCCTCGAGAAGTTCCTTCGCCTGGCGTTTCAATTGATCGATGTCGGGATTCTCGCGCATTCGGCGAGTGGGCGGGTTGTGGCTCATATGAGCTCCTTTCCGGCAGTGGTGGACCACCGCGCAAATGCCCGCTGTCCGCTGCGTCGGGCAAGAAAAGAGTTCAACTCACAGTGACGAATGTGCCGAACCGATTCGAGGTGGACGCAGTCCTTTCCGCGGACATGGAGGGCGCCTCGAGCGCCACCCGAAGCCTATCAAAACCATGGCGGTCGTCCAAGCGCCATAAGGCGGCGATCGGGATGGTGTGCCGACCCCGATCATGGGCAATCGTGAATGATGCCGCTCTCCAGACTGAGGTGATATATATTCTCATTTTCGTATGATAGTGATAGTATTTCGCGAATAGTGAATGACTTTCACAAAACACTCCAATGTGTGAACAATGAGACACCCATAATTCACAATCCCAGCCATGAGTGATTGGATTTCACAGCCCGCGAACCATTTTCACGACAGGGCGCTTCCCGAGCCGGCGACCCCTGCCGGCTACGCCGCTCTTATTAAACGTTTCGAATTAGCTGTTCCCCTACCTTCGCGCCTGACCGCTATTGCAGAGCGTCATCATCCAGCGCCCAATGTGTCCTGGAATCTGCTGACACCACGTCATCGTCCGCTCAACACACTTGAAAGCCAAATCGTTTTCGCATTGAAGTGGGAGGGGGTGAATCTTGCTGTCCTCTCAGCGCTCTTCAAGATCATAGATCCCCTCGAAGTTACAGAGCTTGTGCGAGCGACTCCGACGGGTTCCTTCGCACGAAGAGTGTGGTTCCTTTACGAATGGCTTACCGGACGCGAACTTGACGTGCCCGATCCTGGAAAAATTCGAGTGGTGAGCGTCATTGACCCGGACCAACAGGTCGGACTCCACAAAGGTAAACCCTCTTCGCGCCACAAAGTCATCGACAATCTGCCCGGAACCCGTCGTTTTTGTCCGATGATCCGGTGGACTCCTGGGCTGCGAGAGAATGTCGCGAAAGGCCTTGGCACTCGCGCCAGCGAAATCATTGGGCGAACACGAAAAGACATCATTGCCCGGGCGGCTGCCTTTCTTCTACTCAGCGATTCGAAATCGTCGTTCGCGATCGAGGGGGAACAACCGTCCGGCATCCGCGCAGCGCGATGGGCTCGCGCGATCGGCGAAGCAGGTGTTCGTCCGATCTCGATCGGCGAACTGGAACGGCTTCAGCGCGTCGTCATTGGTGATGACCGTTTTGTAAAACTCGGACTTCGCGATAAAGGTGGTTTCGTGGGAACTCATGACAGGCAAACACAAGAACCGATTCCCGATCACATTGGCGCTCGGCCCGAGGATATTCGAGATCTCCTCGCCGGAATCATCGAATACGACAACAAGTCCCTTGCCGGCGGGTTTGATCCTGTCAGTGCTGCTGCCGCTATTGCATTTGGATTCGTCTACATTCATCCATTCGTCGACGGTAATGGACGTCTGCATCGGTGGCTGATTCATCATGTGCATGCCGCTGCTGGTTATAACCCGGCCGGAATTGTGTTCCCGATCAGCGCAGCAATTCTTCGCCGAATCGATGAATATCGAACTGTACTGGAGTCGTACTCCGCTGCCTTGCTCCCGTTGATCGACTGGCGTGCTACGCCGGACAACAATGTGGAGGTTCTGAGTGAGACAGCAGACTACTACCGCTACTTCGACGCGACCGCGCACGCGAAGTTTCTGTATTCATGCGTTGAACAAACAGTAGAGGAGGACCTGCCGGCGGAAATCCGATTCCTGCAGGCATTCGACAAATTCTCTTCCGCAGTAAAAGAAATTGTCGAGATGCCGGACCGGAAAGTCGAATTGCTTCGCGCCTTTCTGGCTCAAGGGGAAGGACGTCTATCAAAACGAGTCCGTGAAATGGAATTTCACGCCCTGACCGACGAAGAGGCGACTCAGTTTGAACTCTTGTACAGCGAGTTGTTCGGAGGGGGCGCCCGCGAAGGGGTGTGAATGAAATCTGCCGGAGAGAGTTTTCCTTTTGTGGAAAGACGTGGCAATATCCTTCCCCATGCCGCTTCTAACTCTTCTATTACTTGCATTCCTGCAAAGCACGCCGACCGCGGCTGGAGTTTGGGAAGGAACTGTTTCTCTTCCGGGACAGGAACTGGCCTTCTCGATATCGTTGTCTCAGTCCGGCGGCACGTGGAACGGGACGTTCGATATTCCGGCGCAAGGTGCAAAAGGTCTGCCCATGGGCAGCCTCAACGTTTCCGGCGCTTCCGTCTCTTTCACGATTCCCGGTCCGGGCGAACCCACGATCAAAACAACGGTTTCTTCCGACGGCAAAACCATGACCGGCGCATTATCTCAAGGCGGCGGGACGTTTCCGATCAGGCTGTCATGGAAGAGTGATGCCAAGGCCGCTGCGTCTCTCGATATTGTCGATGGCGGTAAACTCGAAGGCCTCTGGCAGGGGACCATACCGGTTGGCGGTACGCAGATTCGACTGGTGATTCATTTCGCAAAGCCCGCCAACGGAACCATCAGCGGCACGTTTGCCAGCCCCGATCAGGGACCCGGAGAAGTGCCTGTCAGCAACATTGGTTTCAAGGACTCAATGCTTCAGTTTTCTATTCCCGCCATCAATGGAAGCTTCGCGGGAACAATGAGCGCCGATGGCACGACGATCAGTGGCTCGCTCACTCAGGGTATTGTCGTTCCGCTGGTTCTCAGAAAGACGGACCGGGTCGCGGTGCCGAACCGGCCGCAGGTGCCGTTAAAGCCCTATCCATACGAGGAAATAGATGTTCGGTTCGCGAATGCAGCTGATGGAATCACGCTTGCCGGTACGCTGACGCGGCCCCAGGGACAACCACCATATCCTAGTGTCATTTTGATCAGCGGCTCCGGCGCACAGGATCGCGACGAATCGTTGCTGGGACACAAACCGTTTCTGGTGTTGTCCGATTATCTGACGCGCAAAGGCGTTGCAGTTCTCCGCGTCGACGATCGAGGCGTCGGTGGTTCCGGCGGAGATCCGGCCACCGCAACGACTCTGGATTTTGCCGGCGATGTGAAAGCCGAGCTTCAATTCCTGAAAAGCCGTAAGGAAATTGACGTTCGTCATATCGGCCTGATTGGACACAGTGAAGGTGGGATCATTGCGCCGATGGTGGCGTCTCAATCGAAAGACGTCTCCTTTATTGTGATGATGGCGGGATCCGGAGTGACCGGCGAAGAAATCCTTTATGCTCAAGCGGCGTTGATTGCGAAAGCTTCCGGCGCCAGTGACGCCGACATTTCGGCACAGCGAACCATGCAGCAAAATTACTACGCCGTGCTGAAATCCGGCGCGGATTTGCCGTCGATGCGGCAGAAACTCATCGCGCTGGGAAATCCCGACCCCTCCGCCATCCTCTCTCCCTGGTTCCGTTTTTTTCTGACTTACGACCCGCGTCCGGCACTCATGAAGACCGCCTGCCCGGTACTCGCGATCAACGGCGCCAAGGACCTGCAAGTTCCGGCAAAAGAGAATCTCGCAGCAATCGAGTCGGCCTTGAAGGCGGGAGGGAACAAGGATTTCAAGACTGTCGAACTTACAGACCTCAACCACCTCCTGCAGCACAGCGCCACCGGCGCTCCCTCGGAGTACTCCACAATTGAAGAAACCATGTCTCCGACGGCTCTCACATTGATCTCCGACTGGATCCTTCAACATTTGCATTGAATGTAGCGGGCGTTCCTACCCCGCATATTTCTGTTCTTTTTTTCCCAGCCGCGATAGCGGCGGCAGGTCCCTTAGCCACCGGCGTCAGCCGGTGGAACATCAATCCACGAAGAACAGAGTGCCGTAAGGCACGGCAGATCCAGCAATTTTCTTGATCTGTCGCTGCTACGCAGCTCATTTGATTTTTGGCGTAAATTTCCACCGGCTAACGCCGGTGGCTAAGGGACCTGCCGCCGCTAACGCGGCTGAAAACTCGACAGGCCCTATGATGCTATTTCGCCGCGGCCAATCCCTTTCTGAAATATTGGTTTGGTGCTCCGGGCGTGGGAAGGCTAGCGGAGACCTGCGCCCCGTTGGCGTGCACCTTAGTTAACGGGACGCTGAGAGTGATGCCGGAGCCGGAGACTTGTGCGCTGGTTGCATGCGCAATCTTGAGCGGCAAAGTAACTGTAATTGCGGCGTTGCCGCCTCTCCCGCCACCGGCCGTGGAGGCGACTACTGCTGTCTCCTGATTCGCGCCACTATCAATCGTGATGGTCTGGCCTGCGCCAAAGCCTGCACCGTTGGCGACTGGAATAACGGTCGCGCCGACGTTGATAGCGGCGCTCACCGTAGTCGCGCCGGCCGTGCCAACTGTCGCGATAATGCCGCTCTCGAAATTCGCGCCCGCATCCATCATGATCGTCTGGCCTGCGCCAAAATCTGCAAGGCTGGCGACTTTGATATTGGTCGCGCCGGCCGCTGAAGCGGCCGACAGAGTGCTGGCAGCCTGCAACAGGAAATCATTGCAATTGCTATCGGTGTCGAAGCCGTCGGGGAAGCGGCCCGCACTTCTATGGGGAGTGTTGGCGGCTGCAGCGGCCGGCCCGCCACCACCGCCTGCGGCAGGCACAGCGACGCGACAACCACTCTGACCTGCGCCGGAAGCGGCATGATAACCCTCGGAGGCCCAGGGGTCGACGAGGCCGCCGTAATTGAGGCTGTCGACGACCAGGCCGGCGGCGTCTCGAAGCACCATGTTGCCCGCGTTATTCGAGAGGGCTGGGCCACCGAACCACTGGTTGGGCGTTGGTTTCCCCTGATAGCCTGCGGTCGTCACCGCTTCGTCACGTACCATTGTATTGATCGCGTGATCCTTGACCAGTGGTCTGTCGAGCGTGATTCCTATGCCGAGCGGCTGGACGGGCTCGTTGCTCGAATGGGCAAAAGCTGTCGCCGGCTGGAAAGTGATCCCCGTCCCCTGAGCGCTAAACGGGAGGTTCGCTGCATGGTTGAATCGCAGCGGTGCGGCCAGGTCGAGTCCCGTACCGTGAGCGACCACCGCCTCGCGGTTGAGATGCGCCTTAGCGAGAGCCGGCACGAAATCGATGCCAACGCCTGTCGGACCTGAAGCACCGACGGCTTTGATTGTGACGGTTTCCTGATTCGCAGGTGTGCCGACAGTCAACATATCGCCCGCAGCAAAACCATTCACGTTGCCGACTTTGATATTCGTCGCACCCGCGCTTGCATTAGCCGAGAGCGTCGTGCGGCTCGACTGTGTGCCGACGCGCGTGATCGTAACCGTCTCGATCCCGTGTCCCACACTGTCGATGTCCAGCCGGATCTTGTCACCAACGGAGATGTTGGCCACGGACGTCACCTTAATATTCGTCGCGCCGGCTATCGCGTCCGCACCCAGGAAGGCTTGCGTGCCCGGCTTTCCGACTGCGGTTACAGTGACCACCTCATACCGCTCCAGTGCCTTTGCAATGGTGGGATAGGTAGCGCCATAGCCGATGCCGATCTTCTCACCGACAGCAAAACCGGCCACACTCGTGACCGGCACGTTCCTCGAACCGACAGGAATCGTGAGTACCGGACCTTCGGGAAGGGGTTGCCACAGCGTCGTCATGTTGCTGGCCGCTGTTCCGATGTTGACGATCTTGCGGGTCTCGACATTTGCTCCCATATCGATACTGACTGTGTCGCCGACTGACATGCCCGCCGTGCTCCTGACGTGTACAGCGGTATCGCCCGCGCGAGCGGGCACCGCCAGCCCGGAGTTGGAGAGTCCAAACAGATAGAAACCACCACCGGCGAGCTTCGTCCCGGCGGGGATTTTTATCGCCGAGAAGGGAGCCTGCTGGGTCTGGTGCTGGGATAAGGTCCAGTTGGAGATATCGATGTTACCTGCGCCGGCGTTGTAAAGCTCGATGAACGAGTCCGTCGTGTTGGTGGCGGAACCGGCACTGATGCGAAATTCATTAATCTTGATCGGGCTAACGTTCCGTACCTTCTCAACTGTGGTTTCCGTTTGTGTCCTGCCGTTCGAGGGATTCGTCCAGGAAACGTTGCCTACCAGATCGCCGTTGAAGGCAGCCGGACCAGAAGTGACATTGAAAGTCCCACTCCAACTCGCGCCCGGCGCAATTGTTTCAAGGATTGTCACTGACTTGTTGGTGCTGTTAGGGAAAGAAAACGACCACTGCCTCGGCACCGTTATGCTCAATTTGACGCCCATCGCAGGCGCACCCGTTGTGTTCGTGAAAGTCACAGTGGTGTTCTGCGAGGTCCCCGGTGAAAACGTCTGAAGCCCATTCGGAGTGGCAGTCTCCGACGCGGGCGCTAAGCTCAGCCCTTGTACGTCGTATCGGGCAGCCACAATGTTGGCCTGCACGAGTTGGTCGGTAGCGTTCGTGGGAAACGTGCCTGCGGCCGTCATCGCGCCTTCATAGAAGGTGCCCTGGGAGCCGTTGCTGTTGTCGCCGCCGTTGCCTAAGAGGATTGCCCCCTGCTTCCGCATCGGGTCATAGGTAAGGTCGACTCGCGGTCCATCGAACATCACCGACAGCGCGCCGCGTTGTGCGTCACCGCCCATGGAGGTCCAGTGATGCGGCTCTCCCTTGGCGATCGCAGTCACGAAGCGCCAGGTGATGCTCGGCAGGTTGGCGCAGAGTTTGGATGCATCCGAGTTGACACAACCCACCAGATTGTTTTCCTGGTCGGTCATGACCCATGGGCCAGGGGCAGGTCCGCGATACCAGTTCGTGGCGTTGCCATAGTAGGTGGTTTCCATGGTGCCGTTGTCGTCATCGCGGCTGTCGATCTCCGCGTTTCCGTAGTCGAAGCAGCATCCGGAATTGTAGTGATGTCCGTTGATCACCCAGTATTGGCCCTCGGCCTGATCGTCGACTGCGGTGCCCTTCACGTCGTTCTGGCGGAGTCCCATGCCGGGCGCGATGAAGACGCCGTAGGCCTTGTGGCCCATGATCGTAATCGGCGCCATGTCGGCGACGGGCAGGGTATTGAACCCACCCATGGCGGGGCCGCTGAATCCGCCTCGGGGCGCATGGATGAGGTCG
>JBGPBY010000206.1:0-11774 GCA_041481485.1 Terriglobia bacterium | reverse complement strand
TAAGGCTTGCCGTCTTTCCCGCGCTCATGAAGCGAATTGATGTGATCGATGACTCGTCTGCTGATATCGAAGTTTGTTACTTCAATTGTTTGAGGTTGGGCAGCCAATTTGAGATGAACAACGGAATCTATCAGTGTGAAGGGCTGCAGTGTTTGCAGTGGATAAAAGTCATAACCGGAATTCTTGTCGGCAAAATCCAGCCCCGGGCCCACGATTGCCACACGCCAGGAGGATTGCCCGGTGACCAGTTGTTGCTCTTTCATCGCCGCCAAAGCCTGCTCGATTGCAAATCCCGGAAAGATGGAAGTGTCGAGCGAGATGCCACGATCTCGAAAGATTCGGGCTTCGGCAGCCAGTTGGTCTGCGGCATCACCGGACTGATGGGCCGCATCCAGTTCGCGCCCATACTTCTGCACCTCGACAAGGACGCGCTTGACTTCATTTCGGAAGTGCTGTTCAAGTCGTGTCCGCTCCGCCGCAGTATCGAATCGGTACCCTTTGGCCCGAAGGAGTTGACGGGCAATGACCTTGCGCTCATCCCGGTCGGCCGAAACCAGAGCCGAAACCAGATCTTTGATGCGCTGAGATAGTAGTCGGTCCAGAGTCTCCGACTCCAGGTCTACATCCAATAGCACGCGTGGCTGCTTCGTGAAGGACGTTCCGAAAAGCAACCAGTTGACGAGAGTATCGTCGTCGCCACGTTCCAGACGCATTCGAATCTCTTGGTCGTGACGCGCAACCCAGTCGGACCACTGCGTTTTGTCCGCGCCCTTTAACGCAGACGGAAGAACGTCGGCCAGTGAGCTCAGGATTGGCTGCACCTCATCGTACCCGGCAAACAAGACTGACGGGGGCTGCCGAACCGTATCCTGCGCGAGGGCAACCCAGGACGACAAAATCGCCAGCAGCGCCAAGACTCTCAATGGATGCTCCCCATCAAGGCGTTCCGCCGCGCGCACCGCCGCGTGCCGGCCTTGCGGCCCGGGCCGCGACGTCCACCGCTGCCTTTGTCTGTACTCCAGGCTTGGCCAAGAATCCCAAGTCGCGAAACCAGTCTATAAATCGGTTTTGCCATGTTCCAAACGGAGTGTCGTTCCGGTCCTTTAGTCCATTGGCGTGCACGCCATTGCCGTAAATATGCATCTCGATATTCGGTATCTGCGCCTTTAAAAACGCGGCGAAATATTGATCGGCCCAGTTCGCGTGCTGGGCATCATCTGTACCTGCGCACGTAATGAACGTCGGCGGCGCACTCGGCGGAATGGGCGTGTTTGCATCGCGCGCAAACGGAGTGGGCCCCGGATACACCAATCCGACAAAATCCGGCCGCGAACTGATTCCCGCAAGAAGATCTCCCGGTGCACGGTTTGCCTGATCGAACTTTTCAAAATCGATGGCCGCCGGCGCCGCAAGTTCCGCGCCGGCGGAGAATCCCATGATGCCGATCTTGTTCGGATCCAGATTCCATTCCTTCGCATGCGCGCGCACCATGCGGATGGCCTGCTGCGCGTCATACACTTCGTCGGTCAGCGGGTTGTATCCATCGACGCGCAATCGATTACGCAATATGACGGTGTTCACTCCATAGTTGTAGAAGTACGGCACGAAATCCGCGCCCTCGGTACCGACATTGAGCGTGTTGTGCCCGCCGCCAGCGGCCAGAATTACGACGGCTCCCGTATTGATGGAGGGATCCACCGGATGAAACTCAATCGACGGATTGTGGATGTTCACAATGGACTGCACGCGCCCCGGAACGCCTTTCATCATGTTGTACTGTTCCGGCTCGCTGATCCGTTCTTTCTTGATGTACTTCGAATCCGGCGGGAACAGCGGCAAAACCTGTCCGCCGGGAAGAATTGCCTGCAGAGGTGGAGTCGGTACGGTTTGTGCCAGCAGCGTGGAGGCAGCAAGCAGCCCAATGATGAAAGAGGAGTTTTTCATGGCTGCATTATTGCAAAAAATCGAGTTGACTGCAGGGCGGAAAGTGTAGGGTCGGACGATCAAGCTGTGAAGAATACACATCGAGGTACTGTAGGGGCAGGCCATCAAGAAATCCCTCTCCCAACGGGAGAGGGTCGGGTGAGGGGTACCGCAAGCAAAAATTGTTACTTGTGGTACCCCTCACCCGGCCTTCGGCCACCCTCTCCCGTTGGGAGAGGGATTTCTTGAACAACCTAAATATCGAGGACGCCGGTGCTGTCGCCGAACTTCTCTGTCGGAACGCCGAGCTTGTTCAGCATTGCCGCCAGGAGATTCGACATGGTGGTGTCTTTTGGATTCCGGATATGGCGGCCACCCTTCAGCTTGCCCGATGCGCCACCCACGAGCACGATCGGCAGCGGACCGTGATTGTGCTGATTGCCGTCACTCATGGCGCTGCCGTACAGCAGCATCGAATGATCCAGCAGACTGCCGTTGCCATCCGGTGTGTTCTTCAGCTTGTTCAGCAGATACGTAAAGATCGTGACGTGGTATCGGTTCAGCACGGCGAACTTTTCCATGTTTTCTTTTTGATTCGAGTGATGGGACAAGGTATGGAACGCGTCGCGGATGGTGCTCTTGGGATAAACCGCTCCGCTGAGTTCTTTCGCCATCAGCATTGTGGAGACGCGCGTGATATCGGCCTGCCACGCCAGAACCTGAAGATCGAACATCATTTTGATGTGCTCTTCGAAATCGGATGGAATGCCCACCGGCGCAGTGGGCAGCTTGAGATCGGGTGACAGGTTTTCCCCTGCCTTCTGGATGCGGCGTTCGATTTCGCGCACATCGGTCAGATAGTCATCGAGCCTGACGCGGTCGCTGGATGGCAGGTCCTTCTTTAGTGTAGAGACTTCACCCATTACCGAATCCAGCAGGCTTACCGACTGCGTGCGGCGCGCTCGCCGTTCCGCATCGTTGGCGCCGTCGCCGAACAGTCTTTCAAAAACAACCTGGGGGCTGTTGGCCATCGGCAGCGGCGAAGTCGGACCCTGCCACGAAATCGTATTGCGATATGCACAGCTCAATCCGTCGCAGGTCAGGCTGACTCCTTCAATTGCCATTTCGATGGATGGCAGTGGCGTATCCTGGCCGATCTTGTTGGCCGCGGCCTGATCCATGGTGATTCCGAGAACGGCCTGCGGTCCGGCCTTGCCGTTGGCGCCGCTGAGATACGCCGCCGCCGAGCGATTGTGGTTCGCCGTTGCCGAGCCGCTGCCGTATGCCGCAGGGTGGCTGAGGTCGCTGATGATATTCACCTGGTTTCGGAACGGTTCAAGCGGCTGCAGGATTTCGGAAAATTTAAAATCGGTGCCGTCCTTTTCCGGAGTCCATGCGTACATCGTGGCGCCGTGCGGGACGTAAATGGCGCCGAATCGTGTCCGCGGATTCGCAGCAGTCTGCGCGAGAGCGGTTCCGGCAGGAACCATGGAATCGAGCAACGGCAGCGCCACGGCAACTCCGGCACCTCGCAGGAAGGTGCGGCGCGAAAGATGTTTCTTCGAAATAAAGGACATGAGGCCTCCTATTTTTTCACCCGTGTCTGAAAGGGAGCGCTCTTCACCACTCCCATTACCAGCGTCGAGAAACGGTCACCATTTTTGGATGCATCCCGCACAATCGAACGTACGGCCGGCATATCGTTATAATCTATGGCCCTTCCGAGAGCGTAGGTCAAAAGTTTTTCGGTCGCCGACGTTACAAAGGAATCCGACCGGCCGAGCAGCGCTTTTCGCAAATCGGCCGGGCCATTCAGCGGCGTGCCGTCCACCAGCACTCCCGATGAATTGATGGTCACGCCACCGTCGGTGGATCTCCATTTTCCGATCAAATCAAAGTTCTCGAGCGAGAATCCGATGGGATCCATGATTTTATGGCAGGACGCGCATACCGCCTGCTGGCGATGCAGTTCCAGACGGTCGCGCAGCGAACTCGCTTTCGGAGCCTTCGGATCCGCCTCGAGATTTATTTCGACGTTCGGCGGCGGCACGGGAGGCGGGGTTCCCAGAATATTCTGAAGCACCCATTTTCCTCTCAGCACCGGAGACGTTCGCGTGGCAATCGATGTCACCAATAGAATGCTTCCCTGCCCCATCAGGCCGCGGCGCGGACTGTCTGCGGCGAGAGAAATTTTCCTGAAGTAATCGCCCCGGATGTTCGGAATTCCGTAGTGGCGCGCCAGCCGCTCGTTGACGAAGGTATAGTCGGCGTCGAGAAGCGTCAGCAGGCTCTTGTCTTCGCGCACAATGCTGTCAAAGAGCATTTCGGTTTCTTTGATCATCGCCCGTCGGAGGTTCTCGTCGAATTCTTTCGTGTCTGGCGCCGCACCGGCGACGTCCCGCAAAAACAGCCATTGCCCGGCAAAATTTTTCACGAGCGCGTCGGATTTCGGATCCTTCACCATGCGGCGCACCTGCTGTTCCAGGACCGCGGGGTCTTTCAGTTTGCCGGCACTTGCCAGTTCGAGCAACTCATCATCGGGAATGCTGCTCCACAGAAAGAAGGACAATCTGGAAGCTAACGCAAGGTCGCTGATGCGATATGCGGCTCCCGCCTTGGCAGTAGCCGACTCCTCTTCGGTTCGGAAAATGAAACGCGGAGCCACCAGAATTCGGGCCACCGCCTGCTGTATGCCTGTCTCGAAGTCGCCGTCTTTGCGTCCCTGTTCGTAAAACGTCATCAGTCCGTTGACTTCGGTGTCGTCCGCGAGAGGCCGGCGAAACGCACGGCGCGCCAGTGTTGTGAGGATCTTTCGTGCGCAGGGGGCTTCTTCCGCCTCATTCGCGGGATGGCACACAAAAATTCGATTGCGGCTGGGTGTATCGCCAGCTCCACTGGCATTGAATGGTCCGGTGATGACGAGAGTCGAAACACCGCCACCGACGCCATACTGCGAATCCACACGAAAATCGGAGTAGGCATCGTCGATACCGCCTGCTCTCCGGCCTTCGACCACGGCCAATCCGATGACGTGCGGCCCGGCCTTAACGGTCACGCGCTGGTTTCCACGGACTGTCAATGGCTGTCCGTCGATTGTCACATCCGTTCCGCCGCCACCTCCCCGTGCTCCTCCCAGTGCGCCGCCACCGCCCGTGGAGATTTGGTACTCCGCATCCAGAGGAAACGTGTAGTGGACCAGCATTCCGCCACGAGTTCCAAGCGGAAGGCCATCGAATCGCGAATCCTGCTTGAGCCCGCCCGGCGCGGTGAAGGTAACTTGAGACGGCGTCAGAGTGCGGTCACCCACGGCTCGCCGGCTGATCTTCATCGCGGCAGAAACGTAACCTTGAATCAACGTCGGCGAAACGCTGAGCGCATCCGCAATGTTGTCGAAACCTTCATTGGAGTCGTCGGCTGGAAGGATGTTAACCACATCGAATTCCAGGTCGAGTAAATCCCGAACGGCGTTCGCATACTCGGTGCGATTCAGACGATGAATCGCAGGTGCTCCCGGATTCGAATTGGCGGAAGCCGCCTTGTCCAACCGGTTTTCCAATTCCCCTGCAAACGCGTCGAGAGTCGCGCGTGAAGGCCGCGGCTGACCGCTGGGCGGCATCATTCCCGTGCGGACCTTGCGAACGACGCGCTCCCAGGTTTCGGCGTCTTTACCGACTTTCTCGAAATCGAGTTTGGCAAGATCCATTCCGCCGGCAAGGTCATCGGCATTGTGGCAATTCGAACAGTACTGGTTCATCAATGCCTGATGTGGTGACGCTGTGGATGAAGCAGACCTTCCCGTTGCAGCTTGTGGTAAGCGAATCGCCCCAGCCTGTACTGACAAAATGCAAACCGCGGCAATCGCCGCGCCATACTGAACGAGATGCTTCGTAATCTTTGTCATTCGCTTATTTCTGAGTCTCCATCAACTGCTGGATGAGTTTCATTGAAGAAGGCTTCGCCTCTCCCGGATGAGTGGCCAGGAAAACGCCTTCCGCCCAATTCAAAGGGGTACGCCCTTCCTTGTCTTTCACGTCGAGCCTTGCGCCTTTCTCGACGAGGAATTTGATGATTTCATCGGAACCGCGATTGGCGGCGCCATCGATGGCGGTGAGCCCCATCGAATTCATATCGTTCACGCTCATTCCAAGCTCGTAGCAAAGCTTTACGGCTTCGAGTAATGCAGCCGGACCTTCATCGTATGTCTGATCAACGACCCAATTAATACCGGCAGCCGCCATAAGCGCGGTGGTTCCTCCGAAAGTTGGGATCTTCGGATCGGCTCCATGCGCGAGCAGAAGTTTCATGGCAGCGACATCTCCGGACAATGCTGCCGTGAGAAAAGGCGTCTGGCCGGTGAAATCGACCCACGCCAATGTACCGGTCGTCGGCAGAATGAATCGTCGAATGGGCGGCGACTCCTTCATCCGCGTATTCGGGTCCGCGCCCTTTTCCAGCAGAATTTTGATGACTTCCAGAATCGGCTCTCGAACGACGCCGTTCTTAAATGTGGCGTTGTCTACGTCCATGTTCCGAGCTTCCACGGCAGCCCAAAGCGGAGTGCGCCCATACCAATCCACTACATTGATATCGGAACCCTTGTCGATCAGGAATTTCGCGGTCTCCATGTGCGTGTTGTTGATCGCCATCATCAATGGTGTGATTCCATTGGGATCGGTTTGTTTCAGATCGGCGCCGGCATTCACCAGAATTTTTGCCGATTCGGTGCGGCCGTCGCGGGCTGCATAAAACAAGGCCGACAGTCCTCCGGGAATCAGATAACGGGAGCCGCGTTCGGGTAATCCACCACGCACAATCCCTATGCCATGACCAAATCCTGCAACGGAGTTGGGAAGAACCCATCCGGGCGTCTGGCCCGTCCGCGTTCTCGCGTTCACGTCCGCACCCAGGTCCACAAAATATTTCACGATATCCGGGTGGTCTTCGCGGACTGCGAGCATCAGCGTCGTCTGTTGCGCCGCGTCCTTGAATGCCAGCGATGCCTTGTTATCGACAAGCGCCTTCACTGCGTCGAGGGACCCGCTGCGCACGGCAGCCCACAGCGGCGGTTCGCCGACGGTATCCAGAGCATTGGCATCGGCTCCTGCAGCGACCAACAGCCGGATCATTTCCGCATTGCCATTCGTCGAGGCCACGGCGAGCGGCGTTATCCCAAGACGGTTCGCCAGTTTCGGATCTGCACCCGCAGCCAAGAGCAATTTTGCAGTGGCAATATCGTCAACGAGAACAACCCAGTGGAGCGCGGGAGTTCCGTCATAGCCTGGCGCATTGACAACGCTTGCATCGACGCCGGGCTTAAGCAGAGCCCGTACGGTGGCCATATCGCGATTTCGAGCGGCATCGGCAATGGCACCGGGAACGCCAGGTTCCGCACCCAGCGCGTTCAGGGGAAGCACCAATGCTGCAAGGGCTGTAAGAATCATTCCAGATATCGCAAGTTTTCGAATCATCGAACTCCCTCCACAATCCAGTGTCAAAAGGTATACACCGAGGAAGTGGCCCAGCGCAATAACTCCAGCAGCCACATGGAAATATGTCAAATGTTGGGATACATCCACGGCCAATTTCTGCTAGGATCTGCGGCATGAAAACCATACGAACTGGAATTGCTCTTGGCAGCCTTGCCACGCTTTCTGTTGCCACCGGACTTCTCCTGTCGAACCTGACCCTGTTTGGGCAGCAGCGGACGGCCGCTCCCGCGCCCGCGCCGGTCAAGCGGGTGAAACCGGAAGATCTGAAGTGGACCAGCAAACCGGAAGAATTAGGATTCAAGACTGCTATCGTTGAAGGAGATCCCGAAAAGGCCGGCATTTACGTCATCCAGGTGAAATTTCCACCATGGGTCATGAGCAAGCCACACTTTCATCCGGAGGCGCGTTACGCCACCGTACTGAAGGGAACATGGTACACCGGTGACGGCGATGTATTCGCTCCGGATAAGACGGTGCCGCTGAAGCCCGGAAGCTTCATGCTCCATCCTCCCAATGCGCATCATTACGATGGCGCCAAGGATGAAGAAGTGATCATCGAAATTGTGGGAATAGGGCCAAGCAAAACCACACGAATGCACCCGGAAGAAGGCCTGTTCGCAAGCTCGAAGACGACGAAGTAGTCTGGGCAGGTTACGGAAGTAGCAGGTCAACGGGGATGACACAGTCTGGCAGCAGTGATGGCGCGACAGAATCGCCGCAGTGAAGTTCGCGGACACCTTGATACGAGTCTCCAACTGGATTGGAGTAGAGCAACAAGCGGTTGTTACGCAGATCGGCGACCCAGTATTCCGGAACGCCCATGATGGCATAGAGCTCCAGCTTCACCGTGGTGTCCTGCTCGAGCGAAGAATCGGCGACTTCAATGAGCAGAAAAATGTCGGAGGCATCCGGGTTCTTATGAAGATACGCTTTGCCTCTCGGCTTCAGCGGAACGATGTCCGGCATCGGCGTCCCTAATTGTTGTCCAGACCATCCAGGCGATCGAGACGCCGTGAATGGATTTGCGCGACCGTCAGCAGATCCCGGGAAATTCCGGCCAGCACTTCGAGTTTCTGGCGAAGCAATACGTCATTCTCTTCCAGCTTCCTGAATTTCTCGTTAAATTCCTCATTACGTTTTTCATTGCGAACCGCAAATTCCGCCTGTTGCTCCAGAATGAAATGCATTGTTCGTTCCATCTCTTCAAATGTCATGGGATTCTCTCAACTCCGAAGGTTCGCAAAAGGCGAGACCGATGTTACTACAATGTTGAGAGGGGATCGGTCGTTTAGAACGGAACCGAAAACGGCAGTATTTGGCCGGTCGGAAGCGTGATTTCCTTTGCCCAGCCCGCACTCCCATGAATCGGCGCCGCAATGTAATCGACTTTGTACAATTCCTGACCGCTGGAAAGGACTAGCCTGGTCACGCCTATCGCGTTGTCATCATCTTTGATTACACTCCCGGTGACGGTGACCTCAATTCCAGGTTTCAGCGTGGTTATGTTCCAGCCTTTTGCAGTCAATTCAGCCGGCGGTACCAGGGGAAGCCAACGGATCCTCCCTCGAGGCGAAGCTCTTGAAGCTTGCCATCACGCCGGACAATCAGATGGACGGAGCTGTGAGGATTGAGCCAATCAAAGCCGATGATTTCTCCAGTGATGGTCAGCGGTCTGGACGAATCGTACTCGGAGTCGAAGCTGTGATGAGCAGAAGCGGGAATGGCGATTCCGATCAAGGTTGCGAGCGTGAACGCCAATTTGAATCGTAGAGTCATGGCTGCAGTTTCCTATTTGCTGAACCGAGTACCAAACAGAAATTCCCTTACGCCTCATGGAACGCTGAAGGCGAATTTCAAAATTGCGCGCGGTCACAGACCGCGCCTACAGTGGGGAATCGCATCCCGTCGTATCACTTCATCGCGGCAATCGCTTTGGTCAATTCCGAGTAAGGCCCGATAAGGCCGTGTCCGCCAACCATGGTGTCTACACTGAGATTGGCTTTCTTGATCGAGTCCAGCAATTGTGCGGCGGCGGGGTTGCCGGTCCCGCCGGCTCCCGGAAACCAGAGATCACTTTGAAATAACACACGGCCGTTCGGCACGTACGCCATCACCATTGGTTCCACGTGCGGCGAACCGGTGAACGCATAGAGCTCGAGACTCTGATTGCCGTCCTTGAGCACATACTTTCCATCATAGGTTTCGATCGTTCCGACCATCTTGCCGGAGTCTTTTGCGGTTTGCAGATCGTCTTTCGGACTGGTGTGCGGAGCATCGAGAAGCGCCTTCAATGCCGGCTCATGCCGTTTCTCAACCAGAATCGTCGCCCCAAGAGCCGCTGCGGCGCGGACTCCCCCGGTGTGATCGAAATGGAAATGCGTCACCGCGACATACTTAATAGGCTTGTTTGGAAACTGCATGGCAATTGCTTTGGCCAGCATCCGAGTCTGAGTTTCCAGATAGGGAGCTTCCACAACGGCGACATAGTTCGGAAACTCCACTACCATGCTGTGATGACGGAATCCCTGCGCCTGATACACGCCGTTAGCGGCTTTCTTCAGAGTCATGGGAAAGGAATCGTCGGCGGATGCCACAGCCCATGCCTTCGCATCGAGGTCTTTCGGCAACGCGAAGGCATCGGCAGCCTTCGCGTCATTCACTGCAACGGACGCGAATTGCACGTCGGAGTAGTCGTCATTTCCTTTGCGAATCTTGACGTGAAAGGGAAGCTTGATGCCGTTCACGTCCCGGTAGTCGCTGAATGTGTAATGAGCCGTTACGTCTCCCAGCATCGTTTCGGTATCGAGAATTTCAAAACCCGCGAGCAGCTTTGTTTCCGGATCGAAGTACAACGCCACGTCTTCGCCGTCCGGCGATTTGGCATGGGCGTGATTCATTTTCTTGCCGTCGAAGTCTTCCTGCTCTGCAGCCCCGGAGTCGGGGGCCGAATCCAAAGCCGCCAGCACAATGCTTACCGGATTGCGGCGAAGGAGCCATTCTGGTGAATTCTGCGTACCCCAGCTGAACAACCCCGATGGTGTCGTGGCAAACGTAACGCCGCCGACGCTTTCAATCCCGATCGCTTTTGCGGCGGCGTTCTCGCGATCCATCACCTCGTGGCGATGTTGCATGAATGTTCCAACGACAAGATCGTAGTCAAAGGCCGCGCGCTTATTGGCGAGATCGAGAATCTCAGAGTCGTTCGATAGTTGGCCGATCTGATCCGGACCCGTGGCGGTCATGGCCTGTCCGACTTTCGTCCGGGTACCGGTACCGCCGGTCATCGATATGGTCTCGATGCCTTTGAGCTTGTCGGCGCCGCCCATCGCTGTAGCCGCATCCTGGATCAGGTGCCGTGGACTGGAATTGGAGCACGACGCGAGCCCCGCCATGGCAATACCAATCAATAGTGTTCGAAACCGGATCAACATATAGGCCTCCTTTGGATTGACGCGGTGATGTTACGTCCAGATGTAACGCTCGTCATAGTCAATCTTGTAACGCTTCAAGAAGGCGAGAAGCTCTTCTTGAAACGGGACGTTTCGATGGTGTTGTTCCTGATTGGCGATGTATTTGAGAAGTTTGTCAACGCTGGAATCGCTCACGCTGAAAGCGCTGAATCCCCGTTGCCATGCAAAGTGGCAGCGAAACATGCGGACATCGTTTATCCATTTCGAAGAGTTGGTCTTGGCGGTTTGAATGACTTCCGATACAGAAAGGGAAGGAGGGATTTGAACGGCAGCGTGAACGTGATCGGCAACACCATTGATGGCGAGAGTGTCACAGTGAATTCCCCGAAGAATACCGCGGAGATAGTCGTGGATGTCTGCGCGGTGGTCGAGAGTGAGTAACGGAGTTCGGTCTTTGGTGCTGAAGATGATGTGGGTGATGAGTTTCGTGTAGGTGTGGCCCATGGTTGCGCTCCGGAAACGAAACGCAAAGGGCATAGAAATTATAGATATGTCGTGCCTCCGGCACTGACTTTTATTGCTGAATGGCTTTCCACCGGCTTACGCCGGTGGCTAGAGGACCTGCCGCCGCTCTGCGGCTGAGAACGAAACCACAAAGTAGCAAATCAAATTATTTTGCGCCGGAGGCGCTTCCATTCCGAGCCGGTGGAGCGGCGGCAGGCCCCTTAGCCACCGGCGTCAGCCGGTGGATCATCAAAGCGCAAACCTCTTCAGCCGCAGAGCGGCGGCAGATCAAATTATTTTGCGCCGCAGGCGCTTCCATTCCGAGCCGCGGAGCGGCGGCAGGTCCTCTAGTCACCGGCGTCAGCCGGTGGCTCATCAAAGCGCAAACCTCTTCAGCCGCAGAGCGGCGGCAGATCAAATTATTTTGCGCCGCAGGCGCTTCCATTCC
>JBGPBY010000205.1:0-11784 GCA_041481485.1 Terriglobia bacterium | reverse complement strand
TGTAGGCGCGGTCTATGACCGCGCACAATCTCTCGCCTATGAATATTGCGCGGTCATAGACCGCGCCTACAGGGGCAGGGAAATGTTCAATGTTCACTGTTCAATTGTCATTTCATGACCACGTGTTCTACTGGATCCATGAACTGCCCAGGCTGCAGAGCCGGGATGACGCCGATGACTCTGGAAGGCCATCTCACTACACCTCTCACCATTGACCTGTGTTCCACCTGTCAGGGATTCTGGTTCGACAAGTATGAAAGTCTGAAGCTGTCGGCCGGCTCGATCCTGAAGCTGATGAAATGGATCGCGGATCATCCTGCATCGGGTACCGTCGGCCTCTCGGACACTATGCAGTGCCCGAGATGCACTTCCACCTTGCGTTCCACGAATGACATGACGCGAAACACGCGCTTCAGTTACTGGCGATGTCCGCAGGAGCACGGGCGATTCATCCGGTTCTTCGAGTTCCTGAAAGAAAAGAATTTCATTCGTCCCTTGTCTGCCGAACAGATTGCCGAAATGCGCCTGAGTATCCAGAGCGTTCATTGTTCAAGTTGTGGCGCGCCGGTAGATCTTGCAAAGACATCGGCATGTACGCATTGTGGCGCTGCAATTTCGATGCTGGATATGAACCAGTCCCAGCAGCTGATTGCGGAATTGCAGAAGGCGGCAGAACCGAAAGAAATCGATCCGGCATTGCCGCTCAAACTCGCACAGGCAAAGCGAATGGCGGAGGCGCCGTTTGGTCCTGGTGGAACTTCCGTCGACTGGTGGGATGGAGCGTCCGGATCGTGCCTCGTTCATGCGGGCTTGAACGCTGTGGCGCGATGGATGTCCGAATCCGGGCTCTGAAATTCGTTACTTGTTATTCAGCGAAACAAAAATCATCAGAGCGATCGCAATGGCGGCCGCAAGCAACGAAATCTTGATCCAGCTCCACGGCCGGCCGCCCGCGATACTTCCGGTGACTGCATTCACGACCACCTGGTACGACGTTGCTCCGAAGGTGTAGGTCAGCAGCCAAACCGGCACGAGAATGTGTTTGAATTTCTGATCGTCGAATGTCGTCTGAACTTGAAGGTTTCGCTGTGTGTCGCCGGGCACCTGCTTGCTGCACATCTGCTCCAGTTCGTCGCACATTTGTTTTCTGGACAGGGTCGCTGCCGCAACCAGATCGATCTGGTATCGTTCCACGGTCCAACCTGCAAGGTAGCCCGGATCGTAAGGTAACAGGTCCTTGGTTGGAAACGGTTCGACGCCGCGGAGCCAATTGGCATGCACTCCTCTGGATGCGGGCACCAGTTCATCGTCGAAGAAGTGTGACAGTTCTCCGGAAGAAGGCTCCCAGCGCGTCTTCACAACCCGGTTCTTGCCGACATACGTCACATAAAAGTAACCCGACTCTGCCGTCCAGGAGGCGTGGGTTTGTGCGTCGAAAGTCCAGTACGGCAGATAAACTCCCCTCGCGGTGTCCGTGAGTGCTTTGGTGCGGAGCGCATTCGGAGCAAACCAAAGCTTTCCGTACCACCGGCGGATGAGCTCTCTGGCCTCCGATTCCGCTATATTCATCTTCAGAAGAGATTCCGGCCGGAACGCGTCTTTGACTTCAGTGTAAGGAACAAGCTGGGTTGAACCGCAAAACTCACAGCGTTGCCCGATTCTCGCGGCATCGAAAACGGAAATCGCCTGACAGCTTTGGCAGCGGACGGACGTTTTGTCCGCGTTCCAGCCGCGCATTTCATCCGGTACACTACGCAGCGCGGCCACGAGATCGTGCTCGATGATTTCGGTATCGGCGCCGCGCGTCTTCAATTCGGCCGGCGATTCCGTGCCGCAAAACGGGCAGATCAGTGCCTGTTTCGCGGGATTCCAATTGGCCTCTGCGCCGCAGGATGGGCAGTGGAATTTTTCGCGGGCCTCGGCGACGTTCATTGCATGAATTGAGTCAACTGTGCGCGCGTGATGCGCCACTGCGTGCCGATCTTCTTGCCTTTCAGGTCGCCCGCTTCAAGGCTCGCAACAACATCAGCTTCGGAAACGCCGAGCGCTTTGGCCGCATCTGCCGGCGTGAGAATTTCGGGCAGGTTCCCCTGGGGTGCAGGGACGGCAACTGGCGTCGTCGTTTGCCCGGA
The DNA here is from genome assembly GCA_041481485.1 of Terriglobia bacterium. Classification (GTDB taxonomy): domain Bacteria; phylum Acidobacteriota; class Terriglobia; order 20CM-2-55-15; family 20CM-2-55-15; genus JBGPBY01. The sequence continues at coordinate 9,652 of JBGPBY010000205.1, read as the reverse complement.
AATGCCGCCAGGCTGATTCAACATCTGATTGGCCATCGCCATTCCTACCGCCATTTCCGCGCCAATGCCGCCTGCGCCGGCATGTCCGGTTTCAAAGCCCTGCGCCATCTGGAACTTTACATAGTCATTCAGATTGCCCACGGCAGCCATGCTCGATCGCTTGTCGATGCTTTGTTCGACCTCGGGTGGCACGGAAACGTTCTCGATGACAAAGGTGGGCATTTCCAGTCCGTACTTTTCCTTCAATGCCGGATTGATCAGAGGGAGAAGAGCCTCACCCAGTTCGCTGTATCGCGTTGCCAGATCCAGGGCGGGAACTTTGCTCGTCGCCAGTGCCTCGCTGAAGACGCTGACGATACGTGAGCGCATGACGTCTGCAAACTCATCCAGGCGGAAGTGATCGTCTGTGCCGGCAACTTCCTTGAGAAAGCGCGGCGCATCGACGATGCGGAAATCGTAGGTGCCGAAGGCGCGCAGCCGGATGATGCCGAAGTCCTGATCCCGCATCATTACAGGGTTGGATGTGCCCCACTTGTTGCCGGTAAACAAACGCGTGCTGATGTAGTAGACATCGGCTTTAAATGGCGACTCGAAGCCGTACTTCCAGCCTTTGAGGGACGTGAGAATGGGAATGTTGTCCGTCGTCAGCGTGTGCTTTCCGGGTCCGAACAGATCTCCATATTGACCGAGATACACAAACTGAGCCAGTTGGGATTCCCGAACGATAAGCTGCGCTCCGCGCTTGATCTCCTTATCCATATCCGGATAGCGAAACGAAAGCGTGTCGCGCGAATCATCGGTCCATTCGATGATATCGATCAGCTGTCCCTTAATGAAATCCATCAAACCCATTCGCCCTCCTGTATTGTGAGCCGCCGACTATGGTGTCACAATGACGACGCAGCGTCCATTCCAGGATGCCTGTTCGATGCGTGGCAGAGGACTTTGGATTTGATGGCACGAGAATCATTCGCGATCGCCGTCCACGGCGGCGCAGGTGCAATCCCGCGTACGGCAATGACCGGCGAATTGGAAGCCGAATACCGATCCGGCCTTCTTGCGGCGCTCCAGAGCGGTCATGCCATTTTGAGCGCCGGAGGATCGTCGCTGGACGCGGTTGAAGCAGCCGTAATCTGTCTCGAGAACAACATTCTGTTCAATGCAGGGAGAGGTTCAGTCTTCAACCATGCCGGCACTCATGAAATGGACGCTTCAATAATGCGCGGCGATACTCTTCAGGCCGGTGCCGTTGCTGGTGTCAGCGGCGTTCAAAACCCGATTGCACTGGCTCGCGCCGTTATGGAAAAGACCGGCTTCGTCATGCTTTGCGATTCGGGGGCCGAAGAGTTTGCCAGACAGTTGAACATGTCTTTCAAGCCGGATACCTGGTTCTACAGTGAATTTCGCCATCAGCAATGGAAAGTTGCTGTCGCACGGGAAGAGACCCTGCTGGATCATTCGAAACTCGAAACGGGAACCGTCGGCGCGGCGGCCCTCGATGGAAAGGGCAATCTGGCCGCGGCAACTTCCACGGGCGGATTGACGAACAAGAGGTGGTCGCGAATCGGAGACTCCGCAATCATTGGCGCCGGAACTTACGCGAATAACCGAACATGCGCGGTTTCGTGCACGGGATATGGCGAATTTTTTGTGCGAACGGTCGCGGCGCACGAAATCTCCTGTTTAATGGAATACAAGGGACTATCGCTGGACTCCGCCTCTGATGCGGTGCTGCATCAGGTTGCGGCGCTGGGCGGTTCGGGCGGAGTCGTTGCAGTCGACCGTACCGGAAATATCTTCACACCGTTCAATAGCGAAGGGATGTATCGCGGGTGGCAGCGGGAAGGCGAGCCTGCGCAGGTCCGGATCTATGCAGAGCTGTAGGGGGCAGGGTCAATCAAGGTGTGAATGTGGTTCAGCGGAGCAATTGCCCCTGCCAGGGCAATCGCCCCATTAGAGGTTGACGCGAATAATACGAGAGCGTTTTCCACTCCAGTAATGAATCAACTCACACCCTTTAATACTTCATTGATCCGCTTCAACTGCGAACGTTCCCCCATGGCGATCAGCACATCGCCGCCCTCCACACGTGTGGTCCCTCCAGGATTGAACAGCATCTGGCCACCTGCTTTCTTCAGGGCGAGAACAATCAGGCCGTAAGTTTGACGCACATGGGACTCTTCGAGAGTTTGATTGCAAAAGGGACTTTCATTCGGAATGTGCAGCTGTTCGGTTTCAATTTCGATATTCTCGCCGCCCGAAAATGCCGAAGCCACATCCAGAAAACTCATGACGTGCGGCCGTAGCAGCGACTGCGCGAGCCGATGTCCGATAAAACGGTACGGCGTGAATACGGTTGTGGCTCCGGCTCGCTTGAGCTTTTCTTCGGCCTGTTCATCCGAAGCGCGAGCCGAGATGATCAGATTGGGGTTGAGAACCCGCGCCGACAAAGCCACATAGACATTTTCGGCATCGCTGCTGATCGCAGCGACCAGACCCCTGGCATGGGCGATTCTGGCCTGCTGCAGTGTTTCGTCCTTGGTGGCATCGGCAACCAGCGTCGGAATACCTTCCTCAATGCCCCATTGGGCACGGCTGGCGTCACTGTCTATTAGAATTACGGGAGCGCCGTTCCGGCGGATTTCTCCAATCACGCTGCGGCCCACGCGTCCGGCGCCGCAAACAATGTAGTGATCGTTCAATTTGTCGATCATGCGCTGTCTCCACTTGCGGCCGAACGTGTCGGCGAGTTCAAGCTTGATAATGATATCGACGATAACTCCAAATGAGATAAACACCATTGCGACGCCGCCTAACATCAATGCGGAAGCAACAACTCGCCCGGATGTGGACAGTGGATGAACTTCGCCATATCCGACGGTGGTCAGGGTCATCAGCGTCATGTAGAACGAGTCAAATAGATTCCACCCCTCGACCCAATGGAATCCCAGCATTCCCAGCATGAGAAGGAAAACTGTGGATATCAGGAGAAAGATGATTCGACGCCACGCATTCTGCATGCTCAGACTTATACCAAGACTGATTGAAATATCGGGCAGAAATGCTTGCGTGCATGGTTGCAATTCCGACTGCAAGGACAGTCGATCAAGAAATCCCTCTCCCACCGGGAGTGGGTCGGGTGAGGGGTACCGCAAGTAAAAATTGTACTTGCGGTACCCCTCACCGGCCTGCGGCCCCCTCTCCCGTTGGGAGAGGGATTTCTTGATGCCCGCCCCTATAGCAGGCCTCATTCATTTACAGCGTTTGGCAATTCCAGTCGAATACGATAGATTTTCGAGTTCGAGAGGAGATTCCCATGGTTTCCCTGACGGTCAATGGCAAACAATACAACGTCGATGTCAGTTCGGACACACCCCTGCTGTGGGTCATTCGCGACGCGATCGGTCTGACTGGAACGAAATTCGGATGCGGGCTGCAGTAGTGCGGTGCCTGCACGGTCCACATCGATGGAACGCCGGTGCGTTCCTGCGGCGTTGCCGTATCGAATGTCGGAACTAAGAAAGTGACCACCATCGAGGGGCTTTCGCCCACATCGAATCACCCGCTGCAGACTGCATGGATTGCCGAACAGGTGCCCCAGTGCGGCTATTGCCAGTCGGGACAAATCATGTCGGCGGCGGCGCTGCTTGCCAGGAATCCGAAGCCTTCGGACGCGGATATCGATACCGCAATGTCGGGTAACATCTGTCGTTGTGGAACTTATCAACGGATCCGCCGTGCGATTCACCGCGTGGCTGGAGCATAAGGAGAGGCGCATATGATGAACACACTAACCCGGCGCACTTTCCTGAAATTCGGAGCGGCCGGTGGCGCTCTGTTGGTCACCGGATATGTACCGGGCTTGAGAGAAACTTCTACAACTAAGGCCGCAGGATTATTCGAACCCAATATCTGGCTGACGATCGCTTCCGACGACACCATAATCGTCAAGCTGACACAACTTGAAATGGGACAAGGTGTAATGACATCCATGCCCATGCTTGTCGCTGAAGAGCTGGATGCCGACTGGTCCAGGATCAAAACCGAATGGGTTCCCGCCGATCCGAAATACGGCAATCCGAACTTCGGCGGCGCACAGCTGACCGCAGGCAGCAACAGTGTGCGTGGAATGTGGAAACTGTTGCGCGAAGCAGGCGCCGGCGCCCGCTCCCTGCTCGTGACGGCGGCGGCGCAGACCTGGAACGTTCCCGAAAACAGCTGCACCACCGATAAAGGCGAAGTCATACATGCGCAGAGCGGAAGGCGTGCCCGTTATGGATCGTTGGTGGATAAGGCGGCGGCATTGCCGGCGCCGAAAACGATTGCGCTGAAAGATCCAAAGAATTTTCGACTGCTGGGCAAGTCCACACCTCGATTCGACATTCCGGAAAAGGTGAACGGCAAAGCTACATTTGGAATCGATGTGCAGCAGCCGAATTTGCTCACGGCGCGAATCGTTCGTTGCCCGGTGTTTGGCGGCTCAGTTGAAAGCTTCAACGCCGATAAAGCCAACGCGGTTTCCGGCGTGCGTCATGTCGTCAAAATCAGCACCGGCATCGCGGTTGTTGCCGACAATTATTGGGCGGCTTCGAAGGGTGCACAGGCGCTCGAAGTCAGGTGGAACGAAGGGCCGCTGTCGAAATTGAACAGCGCCGATATTACGAAGAAATACGCGGCTTTGGCACAGCAGGACGGCAAGGTCGCCCGCAACGATGGCGATGCGCCATCGGCGCTGAAGGGCAACGCACGCGCATTTGAACGGGTCTATGAAGTGCCATTCCTCGCGCACGCGTGTATGGAACCGATGAATTGCACCGCCGATGTTCGGCCCGGCCGCTGCGATGTTTGGGTGCCAACACAGGGTCAGACTGCATCTCAGGCCGCAGCCATGGCGGCTTCAGGATTGCCGGCGGGAGCGGTGAATATTCACACGACATATCTTGGCGGTGGTTTCGGACGGCGCGGCGAAGCGGATTTCGTGACCGATGCGGTGGAAACTTCCAAGGCAGTCGGTAAACCGGTGAAAGTCATCTGGACACGCGAAGATGACATCCAGCATGACTACTATCGGCCGGCCACATACGTGCGAATGTGGGGAGCTTTGGATGCGGCCGGCAAGCCCGTCGCATTCATGCAGCGCATGGTGCAACAGTCTCTAATGAAACGGCTCGGATCATTGCCTCCGACTGGGATCGATTTCATTTCGATGGAAGGCGCCCTCGGGCTGCCATATGACATTCCGAACATCCGGATTGAATTCACCGAAACAGATCCCGGCATACCGTACGGTTTCTGGCGCTCGGTTGGCGCGTCGGTTCAGGGTTACGTCATTGAAGCATTCATGGATGAGTTGGCAACGACTGCGAAAAAGGATCCTTATCAATTCCGCCGCGATCTGTTGAGCAAGGCGCCGCGCCATCGAGCCGTACTGGACCTGGTCGCTGAAAAATCCGGATGGGGTAAGCCATTGCCGGCAGGACATGCCCGCGGCATCGCGATAATGGAAGCCTTCGGCAGCATCGTCGGCCAGGTGGCCGAGGTGTCGGTGACGAACGGTGCGGTGAAAGTACACAAGGTGTGGTGTGCCGTCGATACGGGTTGGGTGATCAATCCGGATACTATCAAGGCGCAAATGGAAGGCGGCACCATTTATGGCCTGACTGCCGCTCTGAAAGGAGAAATCTCGATTCAGAACGGCCGTGTGATGCAGCACCATTTCAACGACTATGAAATGATCCGTCACAACGAGGCACCGGAAGTCGAGGTTTACATTGTGCCAAGCGTAGAAACGCCGGGCGGCATCGGTGAACCCAGTACCGCAATCGCAGCAGGTGCACTCGTGAATGCGATCGCGGCAGCAACTGGTAAGCGGCTATACAAACTGCCCGTCCGAACTGTCGCGAAGGCGTAACGAAATCCGGCATGGGGTTCCGAAACTGTAGGCGCGGTCTATGACCGCGCACGATCCCGCAATTCGAAAATGTGCGCGGTCATAGACCGCCCCTACAGTCGCTCGATTCGAATTTGTTCCCACATTCTATGAAAATTCCCTATTACGTCGTTCACTCCTTTACCGATCGAATCTTTGGAGGAAATCCTGCGGGTGTATGTCCAGTGGAGGAGTGGCCGCCGGATGAGGTGCTGCAAAAAATCGCATTTGAAAACAATCTGGCGGAAACGGCCTTCTTCAGTCACGAGGCTTCCGGTCTTCGACTGCGCTGGTTTGCTCCAAAGGCGGAAGTCGACTTGTGCGGGCACGCAACGCTTGCTGCTGCATTTGTACTCTACGAGTGCCTTGGCCACGCGGAGCCATCGGTATCCTTCGAGACTCGAAGCGGGCGTCTGTCGGTGGTACGCGACTGTGGCAGGCTGTCTATGGACTTTCCGCTGTTGACCATGAATCCCGTTCCAATTTCGCCTGAGCTGACCGCTGCATTGGGAGCTACTCCCATACTAGCCTTTGAGTCGATGGATCTCGTGGCAGTCTTTGAAGACGAGTCGCAGGTGGAATCGATCCGGCCAGATTTGGATAGTCTCAGACAGATTCCCGGCCGCGGCGTAATTGTGACGGCGCCAGGACACTCCTCCGATTATGTTCTCCGCTGTTTCGGTCCCAAAGTGGGTATCCCCGAAGATCCCGCGACCGGATCGGCGCAAAGTATGCTCGCGCCGTACTGGAGCGCCAGACTGGAGAAGAACGTCCTCAGTGTCCGTCAGCTTTCGTCTCGCGGCGGAGAAATGGTTTGCACCGTGAACGGCAGCCGCGTGGAAATTGCAGGAAACGCCGCGCTGTATCTGAATGGGCACATTTCCATCTGAGCAATCAGGGCCGTTCATAAATTACCGATTTTGCCGGAAGGGTGGCTCCGATCCCGGCTCCGCCTCCGGCCATTAGTGGCAAAGCGAGCATGGCGCCGTAGACCGCGTCTCCTGAACTGGAGGCAAGCACTGCAAATCCCGCTCCTGCTCCGATGCCGAGGCCGGCCAGAATATGGCCTGTGCGGCTCTTGACGGCAGACACACGCCGAATGTCGCTGCGCTTAATGACCATCGGGTTCTTTTTGACTGTAATGACAATTTCGTCGTCGGAGACACTGGTAAATTCGCCATCCGTGGCTATCGAAGACATTCGGACGATCTGAATTTTCTGTCCTTTTTTCAGGTTCTCCAGGTTTTCCCATTGAGCTTTGGTGGTGCCCGCAAAGCAGGCGGTTGAAATGGCCAGGATACCGATTACCGCAGTCATCATTGTTTTCATAGGAACCTCCTAAGTGTCCCGTCACTCATAAATGCGAAAACCACGGAAAAAAACTGGCAGACTACTCCAATTTCCGACAATCCCTGTTAGCATGCCCCTCAATGCAGTCGGAAAAATGGAAGTTGATCGAAGAGATATTCCACAACGCGATGCAGCACTCGGCCGAGCAGCGGTCAGACTATCTGGACCGGGCCTGTGCCACCGACCCTGAAATCCGCAGGGAAGTGGAGTCTCTGCTGGAACAAACGCCGCAGGACCAGTTTATGGAGCAGCCGGCAGGAGACGGGTTGTTCGCTTCGCTGAATTCCAATCCGTCGCTGGAGGGAGCAACACTCAATCACTATCGCATTGGGTCACTGATCGGAAGTGGTGGCATGGGCCAGGTCTACCGCGCCCGGGATACTCGCCTGGAACGCGATGTCGCGATCAAGGTTCTTCATAATGTCCAGTTTCTCGATCGCGGCCGATTGAAATCCGTTTATCGCGAGGCTCGATTACTGGCATTCCTGAATCATCCGAACATTGCCTCCATCTACGGCATTGAAGAGGACGACGGAGTTTGCGGCCTCGTGCTCGAACTTATTGAGGGCGACAACCTCTCCGAGCGCATGGCACGAAAGCGGATTCCCGTTCGTGAAGCGTTGGATTTCGCCAGGCAAATTGCGACAGGGCTTCAGGCAGCACACGAGAAAGGCATCATTCACCGCGATCTCAAGCCTTCGAATATCAAGATCACTCGGGATGGAATTGTGAAGATTGTAGACTTCGGAGTCGCGAAGCTGCTGCGCAGCCTGGGTTCGAATGCGGAGCTGACGACACAATCCGGAGCCGTCGTCATGGGGACCGTGGCCTACATGTCTCCGGAGCAATCGCGCGGCAAGCCCGTCGATGAGAGATCGGATGTCTGGTCGTTTGGATGCGTGCTTTATGAAATCCTGGCGGGACGTCCGGCATTTCAGGGGGATGCACCGACAGACGTGATTGTGCGAATCGCCACGGAAGAGCCCGACTGGGAAAGAATTCCGAAAGATGGACAGGGCCTGGCGTCGGAAGTCACTCGGCTGATCCGGAAATGCCTGCAGAAGAATCCCGAGTTCCGTTATCAGTCCTTCCGTGAAGTGTCGGCGGACTTGTCTCGTTTGCAGCAGGTATCGCTCGGGACCGATTCCCATGGCCTGGGGCGTGAAGGCCGCTCAAATCCCGACGAGTTTGTGTTGCCCGGCCAATTCGCGCGGCCACTGTTTCTCGTGGCTCAGGCCGGTTACCTCTGTCTGTATGCCGCCGCGATGGTTTACATCGACGCCATTGCGAAATTCCTTCAAGAAGCGTTCATTATTCGGGAATCGGCGGGCTGGACCGCGACGGCGATTCTGGCCATGTGTGGAATCGCCGTTCGCATATACCTGATTTCGGCCGTCGGCTGGCGTCATCCGCTTGCCGGAGAGAAGTTCAGACTGTTGTTTCCAGCTCTATTGTTGCTCGACGGTATCTGGGCCTCGTCGCCGCTGCTGCTGTCCGGAAGGCACGATCACATTGGCCCCGGGGTTGCGCTGGCGTGCGTCGCCGTACTGGCATACATTCCGTTTGCGCAGAGGACATTGATGAATAGCATTTATCCGGTACGCCGAGTCTAGAATCCATTGAGGATGCCATGAGTGTTGACGCAACAATCAATCTGAGCCGCAAGGAAGTCACGGTGTTACTGCGCGCATGGAGTGAAGGAGACCCAGCCGCACCGGAGAGGTTGGCTCCACTGATCTATTCGGAGTTACAGAAACTTGCCCGGAGGTCGATGCGGCGGGAAAACCCTCAACACACGCTGGAAACCGGAGCGTTGATTAATGAGGCTTACCTGCGGCTTGCCGATTGGAAGAACGCGCGTTGGGAGAACCGGGCACATTTCTACGGTGTCGCAAGCCAGATTATGCGGCGCGTCCTTGTGGACTACGCGCGGGCAAGAAACAATCAGAAACGGGGAGGCGGCGCACGTCCTATTTCTCTGGAAGATACTATCGCGGCATCGCCGGTACGAGGCGCGGATTTAGTCGCGCTGGATGAGGCATTGGAGCGGTTGTCTGCGCTGGATCCGAGAAAAGGCCGCGTCGTGGAGTTGCGGTTTTTCGGAGGATTGAGCGTTGAAGAGACGGCGGCTGTTTTGGAAATCTCGCCGTTCACAGTAATTCGCGATTGGAATTTTGCGAAGGTGTGGCTTCATCGAGAAATTCGCGCAGACGGTTGAGCAAAAGGCCATGCAAAGCGCGGGGGAGACGCGGTCCGTGGAGGTCTAAAGGAAATGGTTCCCCAGTGTAGGGGCGGTCATAGAAGGTGTGAATAAATTGCAGGTGAAGGCGAAAGTCCCCTCCTCAGCTGAGGAGGGGTGGATGCGCGATCAAG
>JBGPBY010000204.1:0-11790 GCA_041481485.1 Terriglobia bacterium | reverse complement strand
GTAACAATATCTACTTGCGGTACCCCTCACCCGGCCTTCGGCCGCCCTCTCCCGTTGGGAGAGGGATTTCTTGATCCACCGCATTCCTTCACAACTTCCTAGTCCGAATTCAAACTGATCAAAGCCGCGCGTGCTACCATCGCGCGAAGATCTACTCGAATTCACAAGAGGTGAACCCATGCGAAGACGATGTGCTCTGGGGCCGGTTCTGTTGGGTCTTTTGCTGATCCTGGCGGCGGAATCAGCGTGGGCGCAACACGCGTTCAGCGCGGAATATGATGTGGCAAGGGATGTCACGCTGCAGGGAACTGTCACGAAAATCGAGTGGTTCAATCCTCACGTATCGTTCTACCTTGAGGTCAGGCCGCGAGGCGGGGCCGTCCAGGAATGGAAGATCCAGATCGGATCTCCGAATAGCCTCAGTACCCACGGGTTGAAGAAAGACACTCTGAAAATTGGAACGGCCGTCACCGTGGCCGGCTATCAAGCCAGAGACGGATCCTTCCACGCTGAAGGCGAACTCATGACCCTGGCGAACGGGAAAACGTTGTTCCTTGGAAATGGACTCTTCATTCCGCTCCCGTCGGGACCGGACGGGAGGACGCTTGTAGTCGATGCTCGCAATTTCCCGAAAATCCCTGCGCCGATTCGTGTTCTGAGTTCCAACGGGGTGAAGGCAGCAATCGAGGACCTCAAGATCGTCGCGTCTCGCGTTTTCGGCCGCGAGGTCGAGATCGAATTCAGCACCACGCGTTCGCTCCAACAACGGATTGAAGCAGGGGAAGCATTCGATGTTGCGATTCTGACAAAGGAATCCATCGCCAATCTCGTGCGCGAGGGCCGGATCGCAGCGTCCACGCACACTGTCGTTGCACGATCGGGCATCGGCGTCGGAGTTCGGAAAGGTTCCCCGAAGCCCGATGTCCGCACGCCGGACGCTTTGAAGCGAACTCTTCTTGGCGCGAAGTCCGTGACGTACACCGTCGATGGTGCCAGCCGCCCGGCAATCGATCGCATGTTTGTCAGTCTGGGCATTGTCAAAGAAATGGAACAGAAGACGATGCTCGAGCCGGCCGGACAGGCGCCGCTTCGCGTTGCGGAAGGCAAAGCGGACCTCGTGCTCACGCTGGCCAGCGAAATCCTTCCCGTTTCGGGAATCGAACTGGCCGGCCTGCTCCCGGCTCCGTTTCAAGATGATGTCGTGTTTGAAGCAGGCCTCAGTATGAAGGCAGAGAACCCCGACGCTGGTAAAGCGCTCATTCAGCTCTTGGCGGCGCCAACGGCCGCGGCCTTCTTCAAAGCCAAGGGGATGGAAACGGGGAAATAGTTTCCGTCGACAAAGTACACGTTTCCTTGACGACTGGAACGTACCCCAGATAAGATGGGCAAAATTTACAGATCAAAACCGAGGAGGTAATGATGAACGGGAATCGCCTGAGTCCTCTTCTCGCCGGATTGGGACTGCTCCTGGTCTCTGCGACAATGGTTGCGCATCACTCCGTGAGTGCGGAGTTCGACACCACTAAAAAGATCACCTTTACCGGTACGGTGAAGAAGCTCGACTGGGGAAATCCCCACATCTATATTCACGTCGAGACCAAAGGATCCGATGGTAAGACAGTCGTCTATAAGGTCGAAGGGGGGCCGCCCAATTCGCTCTTTCGAAGCGGCGTTCGGCCCAATGAACTGAAGCTGGGCACCGTGGTGACGTGTACGAATTGCAGCCGCAGCAAGAATCCGGAATCTGCGAACGTGAACGGCAGGCTTACGCTACAGGACGGAAAGCCTTTCCTCGCCGCGCCCCCGGACGAAACCTCACGGCCCTGATCCATGTGACCCCCAGGTAATCTGTTCGTCCATAGGCGAAAGAAATAAAAGGGCCGGAGCAATCCGGCCCTTTTTGTTTTTCCATCCGCGGGGATGGCCTGCGCGACTGACTTTGTTGATACGCGTGTTACAAACACCCACCCGTTTTCCGCTTTGCAGCATGAGAGACAGTTCCGGGCCGTACTTGGCCAGCCGCTCACAACGAGTGTTCCGCGGAGTGCGCGCAGATTGCCACCGCGATCCGTTGCATCCGCAAGCGACAGCTGCGACAGACATCTCTGTCTGAAGCCTTTCTGTGCGGCCAACATTACCGATTTCATTTCGCAAAGAGGAGACAGACATGTTTACAAAGAGACATTTCGTATGGCTGGGACTTGTGGTCGCATTGCCGTTCCTGGCGTGTCAGGGCAGTTCGCAGGGTATCCATTTCGACGTCGATAATCCGCATCATGAGTCACAGAATGCGATTGAACCGAATGCAGGGACGTGGCGGACCTGGGTGATTCCCTCAGGCAAAGACTACCGGGTGCCGCCGCCGCCCGGACCTGCAGCCACACGAGCCGAGCTGAAGGATGTGAAGGACGTGATTCAACAAAACAATACGCAAATCCGCCAACAGATCGAATTCTGGGATGCGGGTGCTCCGGCATATCGCTGGATCGATTTACTCAATGCGCGGACACTCTCCGGAACACCGACGAGTGCGTATTCGCATCGCGTATACGCCTACGTTGCTCAGGCGATGTATGACGCCACCGTTGCAACGTGGGAGGCGAAGTACTATTACAACCGGCCGCGGCCCAGTGAACTGGATCACAATCTTCCCACTGAGTTGGAAGTGCCCGACAGCCCGTCCTATCCGTCTGAACACGCGGCAGCGGCCCAGGCTGCAGCGTCTGTGCTTGCGTATTTTCTGCCGGCGGAAGCGCAAACGTTTCAGGCCATGGCCGAAGAAGCGGGGATGTCTCGTGTCCGCGCCGGTCTTCAGTTTCCCAGCGACTACTACGCGGGACTTGAACTCGGCCGGAAAGTTGCGGAGCAGGTGATCTTTAAATCAAAGCAGGATGGCTCGGATGCGGTGTGGGCGGGAAGCGTTCCGGTTGGCCAGTGCAACTGGGTTGGCGCCAATCCCGGAAACGTGACTGCTGCAAACTGGCATCCGCTTCTGCTCAACTCTCCTTCGGCATTCAGACCCACACCTCCACCGCCCTGTGATTCGGCTCAGGTTCTCGCCGAGGCGGCGGCAGTGAAGAATTTCCCGAGAACCTTTACGACCAACTCGAAAGCGTATTACTGGCAGATGCCCGAAGGACTCAGCACGTGGCCGTATCGTTACGCCGACAAGTGGATGTTCGAAGATCATCTCGATAAGAATCCGCCCCGCGCCGCCAGGGTGTATGCGTTGATTGCTTCGGCACAGTTCGACGCGTTCATTGCAAGCCAGGATGGGAAATTCGCGTACTGGTATATCCGGCCCAGTCAGCTCGACCACTCCATCGTGCCGTTGTTTGCCGTACCGAACTTTCCAGGTTACCCGTCAAATCACTCGACGTTTTCAGCCACGCGCTCTGAGATTCTTGCGTATCTGTTTCCGGACCGCGCCGCCTTCATACGAGCGGTGGGAAAGGAAGCCGGCGATTCCAGAATCTGGGCGGGCATTCATTTCGAGATGGATAACGTGGCCGGCGTGAAGCTGGGGAAATCCGTTGCAGGAGTGTTTATCAATTGGGCGGAGAACGACGGATCGAAGTAGCGCTCGACTAACATGGATGCGGTTCCGACTGTAGGGGCGGTCTATGACCGCCCACATTTTCACAGGCTTAGAAATCGCGGGCGGTCATAGACCGCCCCTACAGCCTCGCAATTCCAAATCATTCTCGCCTTCAAGATTGTGCACGGTGCGCCCGCTCCTACATTTCGTTGTCTGCCAAAATATCGGAGTCCTGAGCGGACTCGGCTATATGTGGTCTATCCGAGAGATATAGGAATTCTCCAATGTCCGGTCGAAGACGATTTTTTTATCAGGTGTAATGTCGAACGACCAAATCCTGCCCTTGGGCTTGAGCTTAGTGAGTTGTTTGCTGGTCCCTGTGGCGACGTCGAGCAACCAGAAGTCAATGGGGCCCTGGACCTTTAAATAGACCAAACCCGATCCATCAGGCAAAAAACGGTAACCGCCGGGACGAACCCACAAGCGCGGCAAATCCACTTTGTGACCATCGGGCTGCACGAATCCGAGCTGGGTTTGTCCTTTGATTAGCGGTCCGGAATACACAATCAGATTGCCTTTAGGCGACACCACCGGACTAGTTGCCGGACCTTCCAGGATGCGTTCAGGATGAGAGTCATCGTTCAACGGAATCCGAAATAAACCTTTACTCTTATCGTCACTGCCACCTGCCACGATCCATTCGTCTTTCGGTCCCCAGTCCGCCGCGCTCTGCCCGGCCGAGCCCTGTACGGTGATGGATTTGGCAAACCGTCGCCTGGGGGCCTTGCCGTCGGCGGACATGATCTCCAGGTGTCGTTGACCTCCCTCTCGTACCACAATGACGACGCGGTTTCCATCTTTCGAAACGGCGGGCGGCTCGAACAACGCTACATCCGATCCGTTCGGCACTGTCGAACCTTTTCCGTCCTGACACCGCGATAGCCCATCGACCGCTTTCGAGGCGGAGAGATAAAACATGGTCTTCCCGGTCGCATCGAACCGCGGTGCGTGCGGCCGGTCACCCGAAATTGTGAGCTTTTCGACTCTCGTTTCATCGGACAGATTGTCCAGCAACGGCAATGGCACGCTGTATATGCCGACGGTGGGATCATTGGCGAATGTCACGACGACGCGCCCTGTCTTAGCGCTGGCAGAGACGGCCACACAATGATTGGAGCCAGTGTTCACCAGTCTTGTGTCCTGGGTTTCGACGTCCAGTTCCCACAACCAGGGTCCCGTCCAGTCCTTATCAAGTGCGGTGTAAAGCACCCTGCGATCGTCGATCGGTGCGAGGTAATTGATGGCAGCATTCTGGTGGGTCAGTTGCACCGGTATCGCCTTCTCAGTGGGACGGACCCGCCAAATGTTGGTTTTTATACTCACATCGTCTGAACGCACTTCGTCCGGATCCTCTGAACGTACAAAATAGATCCAATCACCTTTTGGTGACCAGACAGGATTGTGGTTGTGCATGCCCACCTTCTGATCGTCAAGGATTTGCGTGTCATTTGCCCCGCGGCTACCGACGACAAAAAGATTGTCTCCACTTTCCTCATCGCCATCCTTCTGCGTTTTGAAATACGCAACATAATCGTTCTTCGGTGACCAGGAAGGTGCTTCGGTGTTTATTCCCAGGAATACCTGTTTTAGCGGAAACTGTAGCTTACCGATGATCGGTATAAGCAGCTTCGACTCGGTGTCTCTCGACTCGTCAATCGACCGCTTTTCGAAAGGACTGAACCAGATCCGCAACGGGTAATTCCCGGTATAGCCCCAATTCTTGACAAGCGGGCTAGGGCCAGGCAGGGGGCGGAGTTCCTCTGGGACATCGGATGTTAGATTTACGGGGTCGTCACTGCTGCCGATATCAATCTGGAAGATGTCCCATTTCCCATCACGGTTCGAGAGAAATGCCACAAATTCTCCGTCCGGCGAAATTTCTGCCTGGCCTTGGGTCGCGTTCCACTGGGGCAGAAGTTGCTCGGGCGGTAATCTCAGATGCGATTCAGCCGTGACCAGTTTCCACACAATCTCAAATGTAGTGCCCAACAGCAAAGCGCCGCCTACGACCCACGGCAAATCGCGGCGGCGAATGAGGCGGCCTGCGGCAGGCGCTGCAGGCGCAACAGGCGCAACAGGCGTTGATGCGCTGCCTTCCCCCGACAAAAACTCCAGTCCGAATGCCAGGTCTCGCGCCGATTGAAAGCGTTTCTCGCGTGATTTTTCCAGGCAACGCGAAACGATCCGCGCGAGAGCCGGAGAAATTCCGGTAGATGCCAACTCCGGTGGATCTTCCTTCAGAATGGCGGCCATTGTATCGGCAGCGGTCTCCCGGGTGAACGGCGGGCGTCCGGTCAATAACTCAAAGAGGACCACGCCAAAGCTGAAAATATCGGAGCGGTGATCCACAGTCTCGCCACGAACCTGCTCCGGAGACATGTGGCTGACGGTGCCCATCACCGTGCCGGCGTCCGTCTCGCGCCGGAGTTTTGCGGACGCGTCGTCGGGTTGAGTGAACTTGGCCAGCCCGAAGTCGAGAATCTTCACTCGGCCGTCGCTTGTTACAAAGATGTTGTCCGGCTTGATGTCGCGGTGGATGATGCCTTTGTCGTGCGCAGCGGCGAGCCCCTCGGCAATCTGGCGCGCGAAGTCGATGGCTTTGGGCACTGGTGGAGCGCCTCCATTCAAGACAATGCGGAGTGACTGGCCCGCAAGTAACTCGGAAACGATGTAGGGAGTACCGGCGTGGACTCCGACGTCGTAGACCGCCAGGATATTGGGATGATTGAGCTGTCCGGTAGCGCGGGCCTCCTGCTCGAATCGACGCATGCGAATTTCATCCGACGCAAAATTATCGAGAAGCAGTTTGATGGCCACCTCGCGGCTCAGCCGCGGATCCCGCGCACGATAGACTTCGCCCATGCCTCCGGCGCCCAGCCAGCCGGTGATTTCGTAGGGTCCAATCCGGGTATTCACCGCGATCCGGCTGACAGTGTTCAAGATGCCATCGGACTTTTCATCCCCGCGAAGCAACGCTTCGACCTGCCGGCGCATTGCATCGTCTACGCCGCACTCGGTATCCAGGAAATTGATCCGTTCCTCACCCCGCAACTCGCGCGCGGCATGAAACAGTGTTTCGATCGTGTCCCAGCGTTCATTCTTCATTGAGGTTCTCGCCATTCATTGCCGCTTGGAGCCATGCCCGGGCAAAGTTCCAGTCCCGTTCCACTGTCATCCGCGAAACTTCCAACACTTCTGCAGTCTCTTCAGCCGAAAGTCCGCCGAAGAATCGCATCTCCACCACGTCACTCTTTCTTGGATGAATTGCCTTCAGCCGATTCATTGCGTCGTCGAGTTCAAGCAACTCGACGCCCTTGGGCTCCGCAACCGCAGCATTGTCATCAAACGTGACTCTCAGCCTGTCACCGCCTCGCTTTTGAGAACGTTGCGCGCGAGCATGATCGACAAGAATCTGGCGCATCATCCGCGCGCACATGGCGAAAAATCTGTTCCGGCTTTCCCACTGTGTATTGCCGAGACCCGCCAGCTGGATGTAGACCTCGTTCACCAGCGCACCGGATTGAAGGGTGTGATCCGGCCTCTCATGGGCGAGATGGCGCCGCGCGATACGCTTCAGTTGCGCAAATACCAGTGGCCAGAGCTTCTCCTCAGTGGAACGGTCGCCGGCGCCCCATGCCCGAAGCAGATTCGTCACTTCTGCCTTTTCGTTCGCAATCATCGAAGTGACCTGCAGCTCATGGTGACGGGCATGTTACAGTTCTCCCTCTCTTTACGCTTATACGTTAAAGGCAGTTATAGGGCGGGCATGAATGCCCGCGATTATAGCGCCGAATTGCCGGAGTTCAACGATGTAGAAAGAAGCGGTTACCACCGGGGATCGCGCCCGCCGTACTTTTCCAGATCCTTCAGATCAAACGTCGAATGGGACGGATTCTTCGAAAACCCTCTGTAAATCGTGTGGCAGGCGTAGCACACGGTCACATCTCCAACCATGCGGTAGAGCACATAGTCGACCGCCGCTGTCACTCCCAACGACAGCATGGCATAGAGTGGTTCGCTTCGGGACAGGAAGAGCACGCTGGTCAGGACCCCAACCACCACTATCGCGACTCCCAGCGAGCGATTGAAATCTTTTTGGATGTAGAGACTGTCGTGTCCGCATGTTACACAGGTTTGAACCATGTGTTTTTCGATCAATGAACGGTCCACCCGGAGGGTGATGGACTTCCGGCAGTGGGGGCAAACCAGCCCGTCAGCCTCGGATGGAGCCAGGCTGACCTCGCGTTCGCAGGATCTGCATTGCAGGAGTATAATTGTAGTCATGAAACCCCTAATTTCAGCGCTTGTGACTATTGTCGCAGCAGTTTCGGTTCAAGCTCAAACCGGAACTTCGCCACTGATTCAGGCGGCCCGTAAAGAGCGGGAACGCCAGGCCGAAGTCAAAAGCTCCATCGACTTCACCGATGCGAATTCGCATGGCATTACCGGAGGGAACGTCACAACGGCGACGGCTTCGCCTGCGACGAAAGCGGCGGAAGCGGCAGAGGCGACAGCAGCAAAAACACCGGCAACTGCCCCTGACCCCTTTGCCGTGAGGGATGAGAACATCCGGAAAATGCGTGAAAAAATCATGGGCCTTGAAGATCAGGTAACTGCAATGAAATTGCAGATCAACGATTTTACAAACCAGGTTTATGCTCCGGTTACCACCATGATCGAGAAAAATGAAGCACAGGCGAACCTTGGTAAGGCCCAGGGCGAGCTACTGGATCTCGAAACGGAACTGTCGCACAGGCGGGACGATTTGCAGGACTTGTTGAATTCCCCGGTGCCTGGCACGAAGGAGTGATTGAGCGACTGTAGGGGCGGTCTATACCCCCAAAATGACAATTGAACATTGAACAGTGAACATTTCCCCGAAGAAATGTTCATTGTTCAATGTTCAATTGTCATTTTTACAATGGGGAATTCAGAGGATTACATCAACTCCGCCATGATGGTTTTCAGGTCTTCCTCACTGGGTTGAGTCATATCCTGCGGCAGCGTGGCCAGCGGGGGATCCACCATGTTCATCTGGGTCAGAAAATCCGGCTTCTCTTCATTGACGTAAATCAAACCGGTCAAAAATTCGTTGGATTCCTGACACTCGCGAAGCATATTGAGTGCCTGCGCTTTGCTGGTTGGATCATAGTCGTGCGTTGTCTTGCGGAGCCGGATATGCGATCCGTCGTGTAGTTCGACGTCTTTGATTTCGCCTTCCTTGTAATCCACACTGATCTGCTCGAAGAACGGCACATATGATATTTCGTGCAGCAGTTCCTCGTGATCCTTGGCGTATTTGTAGCTTTTCGTGGAACCCTCGTGATTATTGAACGTGACGCATGGACTGATCACGTCGAACAGCGTTGTACCCTTGTGTCCCAGCGCGGCTTTGATCAGCGCTCCAAGCTGCTTCGGATCGCCGGCAAATGACCGGCAGACAAAATTGCATCCGAGTTCAATGGCGAGCGCGCAGATATCGATGGCCGGAAGATCATTGACATATCCGCTCTTGGCCTTGGAACCAAGATCCGCCGTCGCTGAAAACTGACCCTTGGTCAGGCCATACACGCCGTTGTTTTCGACGATGTACATCATCGGAATATTGCGGCGGAGCAGATGAACGAATTGTCCCATTCCGATCGACGCCGTGTCTCCATCGCCGCTGACACCCACCGCAAGCAAATGCTGATTGGCCAGCATCACGCCGCTGGCGATTGCAGGCATGCGTCCATGAACGCCGTTGAATCCATGCGACTGGCCTAAAAAGTACGCCGGCGTTTTGCTCGAACAACCAATACCGCTGAGCTTTGCGACGGTGTGCGGTTCCACGCCGTATTCATAGAAGGCCTTGATGATCGCGGCTGTGATGGCGTCATGGCCGCAGCCCGCGCACAGTGTGGAATCCGCGCCTTTGTATTGCGCCATCGTAAGTCCGATTCGATTGACCTTCGGTGGAGGCGGCGAGGCCGGCGGTTGCATTGTGGTCGACATTACTTTTTCACTCCTTTTCCGGCTTCCACCGGAATTTCGGCAGCCTCCGCAGCTTCAGCCGCGACGAGCGCATCGGTGACAAACCGCGCATCGATCGGAAGCCCGCTGTAGTGGCGGATACTTCGCATCTTTGCACCCAATTCGGGAGAGAGTTCCAGTTTGATCAGGCTCGCCATCTGTCCGTCACGGTTTTGTTCGACGATGTAGACGCGGTCGTGCTTTTCAAAGAATTCCACAAGATGTTTGGTGAATGGAACGGCGCGGAGACGGAAATAGCTGACAGGAAGTTTGTGCTCGCGTTCGAGCTGGTCCAGAGATTCGATGATGGCAAAGTGCGTCGTACCGAAGGCGAGAAAACCAATTCGGGCTCCTCCGGCATATTGCACTTCAGGCTGAGGAACAAACTGGCGCGCCGTGTCGTACTTTCGCACCAGACGGTCCATGTTGTTTTTGTAGTCGTCCGGCTTTTCACTGTAGAGGGCCTTTTCGTTATGACCGCTTCCGCGGGTGAAATATGAGGCCATCGGATGATTGGTGCCGGGGAGCGTGCGATACGGAATGCCATCGCCGTCCACATCGCGGTAACGTTCGAATTTGCCCACTCTCTGCAGATCCTCCGCAGAAAGAACCTTGCCACGGTCGAATTTCTTCGTCGGATATTTGAACGTGTCGGACATCCAGTTGTTCATCCCCAGATCCAGATCGCTCATCACGAATATTGGAGTCTGGAAACGCTCCGTCAGATCGAAGGCCTCAACGGCCATGTCAAAGCACTCCGAAACGCTCGACGGAATCAGCATGATGTGTTTGGTGTCGCCGTGCGAACAATGAACAATCGAGAGAATATCCGATTGCTGTGTCCGTGTCGGCAGGCCCGTGCTGGGTCCGACGCGTGTCACGTCAAAGATGACGACGGGAATTTCACCATAGTACGCAAGCCCGATGAATTCATTCATCAGTGAAATTCCCGGTCCTGCTGTGGATGTCATGGACCGTGCTCCGGCCCATCCGGCGCCAATGGCCATGCCCACGGCGGCCAGTTCGTCTTCAGCCTGGACGATGGCAAATGTGGCTTTCCCGTCTTTTGTAATGCGGTAATCGCGCATGTACTCTGCCAGCGTTTCAACAAGACTCGATGACGGAGTAATCGGATACCACGTCGCGACCGTGATTCCTGCAAACATGCAGCCCAGAGCTGCAGCGGAATTCCCGTCGATGATGATCTTTCCCGCTGTGGCATTCATCCGCCGGCAACGAAACGGGACCAGCTTGCGGTCCAGATTCTCCTGCGCAAACTTTCGACCGGCTTCCAGGGCGATCTTGTTCAGCGAAACCGCTTTGGCTTTGCCCTTGAACTGCTTGGTCAGCGCAATATCCAGCTCTGCAGGATCGATTTCCATCAACTCGCCGACAACTCCGACGTAGATCATGTTTGCGAGCAGCTTTCTCAGCCGCGAATCCGTCGTAATTCCGGTGGCGATCTTGGCGAATGGAACAGGAAAGAATGTGAGATCGTTCCGGAGCTGGTTGAGGCGAAGCGTTTCTTCATAAACGACAACACGGCCAGGATCAAGATCCATCACGTCGTCGCGTGCCGTATCGGCATTCATGGCAACCAGGAAGTCGATTTCCTTCTTGCGTGCAATCCATCCATCTTTATTCGCGCGGATCGTAAACCAGGTGGGAAGTCCTGCGATGTTGGATGGGAAAAGATTCTTGCCGCTGACCGGTATTCCCATCTGGAATATCGATCGCATAAGAACACTGTTGGAAGACTGACTGCCGGAGCCATTGACTGTCGCAACCTGAATGCTGAAATCGTTCACCATCAGTTCGGCTTTACTGGCCTGCTGCTCCGCCTCCTCTAATGCCTGGGGAGACTCGTCTGACACGTCTGATTCTCCTTTTCTAGTAGAAGTCCTTACATAAGAGTTACTAATTCACTGATTATCCTTCTATAATCAGCGGTTTCCGGACCATCCGGAACAATTATTATAACAAACGGGCGCGGGATTTCCGGAAACTACTTTTGCAGATGACAAATTTGTGACTGCCTCAGGACGTGTTTTCCACAAGAGGAAACTTTGTTAACGGAGCGCAATGGAAGCACTTGCAGGCCGGTGTATGATCCATCGCGCCATATGGCGGGAATTTCCTGCTCTGTAGGCGCGGTCTATGAAGCTGTGAAGAAATTGGGG
>JBGPBY010000203.1:0-11808 GCA_041481485.1 Terriglobia bacterium | reverse complement strand
TGATGTGCATCGGATTGACGAGGCAAAGGCCTTCCTGGATTCCGCTCTTTTTCAGTGCGGCTTCCACCTGAGGAGTGATGTTGATGTAGGCCCGCCGGGTCTTCGTCTCGAACGTCAGTTCTTCGCGATAGGAATTCACATCAATAGATGATCTTCAATCCAAACTGAATTCTTCTGGAGTCCGTCGCTAACGTCGAGATCAATCCGGCCGACGGACTGATCGCGTTTCCAGAAAACACAATGGAATTCGGCGGGCCGAGGTTCGTGTGATTCAACGCATTGAAGAACTCGGCCCGGAATTGCAGATTCACGCGCTCGTTGACGAATGTGTTTTTCATCAACGAAAGATCCACAGTCTGGAGGCCTGGTCCTCGCAAGGTTCCTCTTCCGATTTCTCCCCACGTGCGAACAGTCGGCATCACGAATGCTTGTGGATCAAACCACTGCTTCTGGGTCTTGAGGAGGACCGGCCCGCTAAACGACGGATTGATGGACGGGCGATCCGGATTTCGGGTGTTCTGGTCACCGGACCGATTCGCGCCTATCAGCGGTGTGAATGGGAATCCGCTCAATAACGTGGTGATTCCGTTCAATTGCCAGCCGGAAATGAGTTTGCGCAATCCCGTAGCATTGCCGGCGCCAAAAGGCAGATCGTAGTGTCCCGAAATGCTGGCCTGATGCGTTGGATTCAGGGCCGACGGACCCCAGTCGCGGCGAAGGTCGTTGCGGTCCATGACCATTTGCGGCTGATTCTGCGCCTGAGCTATCGTGAGCGCGGAGTTCATGTCGAGATTCTTCGACCACGTGTAATTGCCGCGGAATTGCAGGCCTTTGCTGAGACGGCGCGTCGCTTCAATTTGCAGACCGTTGTAGCTGCTGTTGCCGCTGGTCAACCAGAAGAAACCCGCACCGAGATACGGATTCGGCCGCGTTGAATTCGCGGGAGACGGAAGTTGCGTCACAAGCGGAATGTACTGGGCGCCCTGGGGTACTTTGGTCGACCCTGTGTCGACCGCACATCCCGCAGAGTCCGTACATATCTGAGCAGGAATCGTATTGGGATCGACACTCAGCAGACCGTGATAGCCAAATGATCCGACATAGCCAATGCGTACTGACATATTTGAACTGATTTGCCGTTCGACGGTCAGGTTCCATTCGTTGACCGTCGGAGTCTTTGCGGCCGCTTCAATGCCTTGAGGCGCAAACGTGCTGCACGGTGTGGGAACGCCTGGCCCGCAGGCCACAGGCGGCTGCACACCCGAACTGATGGGCAGAAAACTCGATAGCGCGCCCGTGAAGGTGATCGATCCATTGTAGGGCGGCAACGAGTTCAACAAGAATGACAGATTGTCGATCAGCGAGTAGTAGACTCCGTATCCCGCGCGGACAGCAGTCTTACCGGTTCCAAATGGATCCCACGCGAGAGCGATTCGTGGAGCAAACAATGAAGTTGCGTTGTTTTCGCTGAAAACCGATTTTCCGATTTTAGGATCCGTTATCAGCACGCCATTGGAATCGAACACGTAGTTTGCAGCTCTGCCATACTCTTCATTCCAGCCGTTGGTAAACTCATGCCGGATGCCGACGCGAACTGTGAGATTCCTTCGCAGCTTGATCGAATCTTCGGCATACCATGCGCCAAACAAACTACGGAAACCCAGTTCCGTGGGATTCGGCACGACTTGAAAATTGGTGACATTTCCCTGCAGAAATGTCGTCAGGCTTGCAAAAGTTGCGACGCCAGTCCGGCGAGACGCCGTATTTTCGTTGTCCTGCAATCGTTGAAACCAGACGCCGAAATTAAACTGGTGGTTGCTTTTGCTGATGCGGACGCTGTCGGTATACGTAAAAAGGTTGCGGTGATTCACCGCTCCTGCCGCATTGTTGGGGCCGGCAGAAGTGATTGCAGCTGCAGCCGTCGTCGAATTGGTTCCGCCAATCACGATTCCCCCGGGGCCCTGCCCGGTCACAAAGGAGAGGGTGGACGGAAAATTCACGAATGAAAAGGGATCCAGACGAAATCCCGCCCGAGAAAAGCCGGCGGTGAACGAATTCAGAATGTTTGGCGAGAAAATGTGAGTTTCATGAATGCTCGCGACATGCGCTCGCAATGCGATGAAATTTCCGAAAAGCGGATCGGCCAACGGCGACAGATTGGTGCCGCGATCCATGGTGTAAGACATCGAAACGGAATCATTTTTTCGCAGGTTGTAGTCTAGCTTTGCAGTTGCGAAGTTTTCGTTAATCTCCTGTTTGGGACTGTTGTACGAGAATGCGCTGCCGCTCGGCACCAGGCAAGGGCTGGCGCAGCCTGTCGGCGGCGCCGACGACGGCACCATGATTTCCGGACCATTCGGAGTGGGCCACAGATTGAAGTACTGCAGCATTTCCGGCTTCGCATTGGCCGGGGCCGCATATACGCCTGTCGCGGAGTTGGGGATCAGTCCCGAGCGCACCTGCTGATTGGGGACAACAGCCGGGTTCGTGATGGCCAATCGATGCCGGAATCCCTCGTAGTTCCCGAAGATAAACAGCTTGTCTTTCTTTATGGGCCCGCCGGCGCTGGCTCCGAACTGGTTCCGCCGAAATGGGGCCGGCTGGCTTTCTTGAGTTGGATCCGGATTGATATCGAAGATGGTTCGCGCATCGAGTGCACTGTTGCGCAGAAACTCGAAGATCGAGCCATGAATTTGGTTGGTACCGGACTGAGTGACGGCCGTGACTTGAGCACCTGCCCGCTTGCCATATTCCGAAGAGTACGAGCCGGACAGGACATTGAATTCCCGAACCGCATCGATTCCCAGCAGATTTCCGCTGACGCCTCCCGGCGTAACTGAAAGCTGACTCGACCCAGTGTATTCCACACCGTTCAGAAGAAAGATATTGTCCAGCGGCCGCCGGCCAGCAACCGAGAATGTGTTGCCCTGACTGGTTACGGTGCCGGGACTCTTGTACGTGTAATTGATGGATCCCGGATTCAGCGTGATCAGGTTATCGAAGCTGCGTCCATTCAGCGGCAATTCCTTGATTTGTTTTTCACCGACAAATCCGGAGACGCTTGCGGTTGTCGTATCGACCAGCGAAGAGTCTGCCGCAACGGTTACTTCCTGACTGGCTTGTCCGACTTCCAGCTTGAGGTTCACGACGGCTTCCTGACCCACAACCAGACGGATTCCCGTTCGCACTTCCGTACGGAAGCCCGATTTTTCGACTCGTACCTCGTAGGTGCCGACCGGCAATGAAAGGACCCGGTAGGTCCCGGTCTCATCGGTAGGGACAGAGCGAGTAGTTCCGGTTTCGACATTCTTGACTGCCACGGTTGCCCCCCCAACCGAAGCGGCTGATGGATCCTGGACCCGTCCCGAAATGGTGGCGTCCACCTGAGCCAATGCGCATTCGCAGATTGAAGCGATCACAAAGGCCGCAATGGCGATTCTGATCCATCCTCGTAGTCCCTTTATCCTCATATTTGTCTCCTACTGTGTACAGCGCGGGAGTGTATCGGAAAGGTTCGAACGTAAGCAACACCAGCTGTGGGGGGAACCGCGGTCAACCATCCGGCCCGGGCAGTCCTTAACGACTATTTACAATTGCTCCCATAATCTACTCGTCAAACCCATCAGTGTCAAAACATTGAAGGGAGACAAACCAATGGGCGTTTTAAGAATCGGCGTAGCGGCAACCATATTAATGGCAGCTGCGATGATTTTTGCGGATCAACCGGTTCGGGCAGCTGGGCTCGAGATAGGGACATTGGTGACATTTGACCAGCCTATTGAGATTCCAGGCAGGGTCCTGCCCGCAGGAACCTATGCGTTTACTCAGTCCGGTCCGTCGATTGTGCAGGTCTGGGACAAGTATCAGACGCGCCTCATCGCGACACTCCTGACCAACTCTGCCGAACAGCGGGAATTCGAACCTCGTCAGGAATTTGAATTCGATTCCAACAATGCAGATAACCCCAAAGTTTTAAAGGCCTGGTTCATTGACTCGGGAATACTGGGACACGAATTCATCTACAACAGTCCCTCAAAGCAGTGACGGAGTGAACCGCACCACACCGTCATGACCGGCCTGGCGATGACCCCCCTCCTACCCCCCAATCTCATCGCCGGGCTGGAAAATCCACGTGGCCCGGATTGTCGGAAATCGGCAATGTTGTGAATGCGTCCCTTCCCCGGGCACTCTTATCTTGTTGACGCCAATTTTTTCGCCTTGGATTACAATGGCCCTAATGATCAAACGCATCGCGGCAGCGCTAATCCTTACGGCTTGCTGCGCCCTCAAGTTTGAAGCGAGCCTGACCACCCCGGTCAATGGGATTGCCGTCGATGTTGATTTCTACACCGGCCCGATTTCGGAAAACGTCTGGATCAAGATGAAAGATTCCGGCGTTCATTACGTGATTGCCCAGGCCTGGGGAGGCCGCAGCCGGAACGAGTTCGCGGTTTCGCAACTTGAGGCTGCACGATCGGCCGGCGAGATGAAGTCCGGTGCATATGTCCTGCTCAATTACGACGACAAGGTCTGTCCCACGTTTGCGAAACCGGTCCGCAACGGGAACGGCTCCTGTGCCGGTACCCTCATCCGGCAGGCTCAACCCGGTTCTCGCTGGCAGGTGCGCCAGGGAATGGCCGCCCTGGGTTCGGAACTGAAGAACATCGCTTTCCTGGCCATTGACGTGGAATGGTTTACCAGGGAAAGCATCGCTTCGAACGATATTGCCCAGCGAACCCGCCGCCAGCGCATCCTGGACGCGATCGATGAAGTCCGCAAAGCCCGAATCCGACCCATCATCTACACTCGAAATGCCAGGGGACACTGGGACGACATCACCGGCTGCCAGATGAATGATCCGGGAACGGCGTGCCGGCAGCTTTCCCAAGTGATCCTGGATTCCAAAGAACCGGTTCCCCTGTGGGACGTCGAGACGGGCGACCCGGAACTGCAGGAATTTCAGCCCTATGGATTTTGGCTGCAGCGATCCGCCCGCCAGTACCATTTGGACGGTAATCTATTTGGCTTGCCGGCCAGCCGTACGGTCGACCTGAATGTCTTCGATTCCTCTTTGTTTTCCCGGCCGTAGGTTGTATTAACTCTTGAAAAGCGGATGACAAAAGATCAATCTCTTGTCCAATGTCCCTTCGAAATGTTGGTATTGCAGCCGCTCTCGTCTTGATCGTTGCCGTGATCGCAGGTTGGTTTTTTCATACACGAAAACCATCTGTTTCCGCGCCTCAACCTTCCGTAGCTGCTGTTCCGCCGGCACCGCCGGTCGATCCGTTTGAACAGCGACTGGATGACATCGTGGCCCGTTATCGCAAAATGATTGTTTTGCTCGAGGATGACACCGACCAGTCTGACGAGCACGGGCGTATCTCGCTTGTTGGGAAAATCATTTTTCAAGAGAATCATCGTGGGATCTCGCAATTATCCGATGAATTGACCGGCGATATTCTGAATGCCGGGGACTTTTCCAAACCGCTTGCGAACGTCGTGCGATTTCTGGATCTTGTCGAAAACAAGAACTCGTTTCACGACGCGGACAAGCTGGCGTTCCGTGAAGTCATTTCGGATATTGCGGAAACTCTTTCCGGAATCAAATCGAATTCGAAAGAGAAGCAGGAACTCGCAGGCCGCGTCGACTTGGATCGCAAAGCACTGGCGGAAATTCAGTCGCTCTACGAAAAGGAACTCGACAAAATATTTGCGCGTTTTGATACCCGGGGAATCGAAATCCGGCGCGAAGCATGGGACCAGTACGTCGCCTTCCTTCGCACGCTGTTCAAACGCGAAGATATTCTCAAGGGATATGCCGTCCAAATCGCTCAGGTCAACCAGAATGGCAGTAAAGCCGAGCAGCATCGTGACTCGGATCTCGAAGTCTACGGGAACAATCTTCCGCCGAAGACCTTTGTACTGACGTTTGACGACGGGCCGCATGCGCGCTACACCGATCAGATTCTCAACATCCTTCGCAAGCACAACGTGAAATCGGTTTTCTTTGAACTTGGAGAGAATCTGGGTTCACTGAAGCAGAACAAGGTCGTTCCCACACGCGCGTCGGCTGCGGCCGTGCGCCTGATCGAATCGGGCGAAACGATTGGCAGTCACGGTTATTCGCATAATGTTTTACCGAAGATGTCGGATTCAGAAGTCGCAAAAGAGTTTGACGAAACTAACCGGATGCTGAAATCCGTCATCAATGTGGATCCGGTATTGTTCCGTCCTCCTTACGGCGAGCGTGATGTCAAAGTGCTTGCGGCCATTGGCGCGCACAATATGAAGTCGGTAATGTGGAATATCGATTCCGACGACTGGGCGGATCCGGTTTCGAAATCCATTGCCAATCGGGTGATCCGCGATGCGCGAAGGCTGAATCACGGCATCATTCTGCTTCATGACATACACGAACGGACCATCGATGCGGTTCCTTTGATCATCGAAACGCTTCAAAACGAGGGCTATCGTTTCCTGTCCTGGAATGGACAGACGTTTGTGGATGACGGTCCGCGCATCACCGAAACCAATGAAAAACCAGAAGCCATGCCGGTGCTGTATCGCGAAAGCTGGGCTGTGATCATCGGTATCGACGAATATCCGAAGTGGCCGCGATTGCACTATGCCGTCAATGACGCGAAGGGCATGAGCGAACTTCTGATCAACAATTTTAAGTTTAAGCCCGATCATGTCCTGACGCTGCTCAACGGCGATGCCACGCGGGAAAAAATCCTTTCGGTGCTGGGCGACACGTTGGCCGACCCGAAGAAAGTGCAAAAGGACGATCGTGTTTTTGTGTTCTTTGCCGGACACGGCGCGACGCGCAAGCTGCCGAGCGGGCGAGACCTTGGCTACATCATTCCCTATGACGCCGACCTTGAAAGCTTTCAGGGGCAGGCGATCTCGATGACCAATTTTCAGGATATTTCCGAATCCATTCCCGCCAGGCATGTGTTGTTCGTAATGGACTCCTGTTACAGCGGATTGGCATTGACCCGTTCGGGTGGAACCAGCAATTACCTGCGTGAAGTTTCGCAGCGCAGCTCGCGGCAGATGCTAACCGCCGGCGGCGCGAACGAAGAAGTTTCCGATACCGGCCCAAACGGCCACTCGATATTTTCATGGACGGTACTGCAGGGTCTCGAAGGACGTGCGGATCTCAATTCCGACGGTTTTATCAGCGCAACCGAACTGGCGTCATTTGTCGCCCCCGGCGTGTCCGGGCTTGCGCATCAGACCCCGGCATTTGGAAATCTTCCGGGAAGCGAAGGCGGCGAATTCATTTTTGAACTTCATCCGGAGACGGAATTTCTCAGTGAGGTTTCCGCACAACTGGATCAGGTTGCAATCCAGCTCAATTCGCAAATCGACCAAATCCGCCGCGAAATCGCAACCAAGTCCGCACGGAACGATCAGTTGCGGCAGCAATTGGTGGATATACAATCGAAATCTTCAAGCACCGCCCCAGCTCCTTCTGCAAAAGCTCCATCAACCGCGACCGCCCACCTGAACAAAGGCTTCACTCTTTTCCAGGAGAAGCGGTACCAGGAAGCGCTTGACGAATTTCTCACTGCCGCGAAGATCGATCCCTCGAGCGCTCTTGCCGCCAACAATGCGGGGTTCATGTACACGAAATTGGGAAAGATGGACCTGGCCATCCAATGGACGGAGAAGGCTATCAAGATCGATCCCAAGCGCGCCGTTGCCTATGCCAATCTGGCAGACGCTTACTATCAGGTCAATCGGTTTAGTGATGCCCGCCGTACCTACCAGACCTACCTCGAAATCGCCCCCAAAGGAACTTACGCCGACACCGCCCGTGCCCGTGTTGCCAGCCTGAATTAACAGCAAGCATAGTGAGTCCGCCCGCAAGATCCGCCTACAATTAATTTGTAATTCATTCTGCCATCGGGATATGCTTCGCCCCATTCGGAACACCGAATCAACAACAGTACTGTTTTTGGAGGTCGTAGCCTATGTGGACCAAACCGAAATACATCGAAATACGACTTGGTTTCGAGTCGACGATGTACATTTCCAACCGCTAGTTCCGTTGGTGCCGGGAGCCTCGGAACGGGGCTTCCGGTAATTCCCGCCTGCGAGTAAATCTGTGAGAATCCGAGTGCTGGGCTCTGCCGCCGGTGGTGGCTTCCCGCAGTGGAATTGCAACTGTCCCAATTGTCATGGGCTGAGAAGCGGAACCATTCGAGCCCAGGCGCGTACTCAATCCTCCATCGCCGTTTCCGGAAATGACACCGACTGGATTCTTTTCAACGCCTCTCCCGACCTTCTGGCCCAATTCCGCGCATTTCCCGAGTTACAGCCGGCTCGTTCGCTCCGCGATACGGCGGTGCGCGCCATTGTTCTGATGGACGCTCAGATCGATCACACTACAGGCCTGCTCATGATGAGAGAGGGAAAGCCGCTCGAGATCTATTGCACGGATATGGCGCATGAGGATCTGACGACAGGCAATCCGCTATTGAACATTCTTCAGCATTACTGCGGCGTCCACTGGCATTCATTGCCATTCGATACCGGCAGTTCATTCGCAATCGAAGGATCCGACCTGCTGTTTACTGCCGTATCGGTCGCCAGCAAGCCGCCGCCATATTCCCCGCGGCGAAACCAACCGGGCCCCGGCGACAATATCGGCATGCGCATCACCGATCCAAAAACCGGCAGGAATGTGTTTTATTCTCCAGGCCTCGTCGCAATCGAACCGCAGATTCGCCCTTTCATGGAACAGGCCGACTGTCTCATGGTGGACGGAACGTTCTGGACGGATGACGAAATGATCCGGCTCGGCATATCGAAAAAGCGGGCGAAGGAGATCGGGCACCTTCCGCAATCCGGGGACGGGGGTATGATTGAAGTACTGAAACCCCTGAAGGCGACCCGCAAGGTGCTGATCCACATCAATAACACCAATCCAATTCTTAACGAAGATTCGCCGGAACGCCGCGAATTGGATGCAGCCGGCATCGAAGTGGCTTTCGATGGAATGGAAATCACGCTTTGAGGAAACGATGAAGGAAGCTCGCGACATGACACCGTGGACCCGGCAGGAATTTGAAAGGCAATTGCGCGCAAAGGGAGACCGCTATCACATCCACCATCCTTTCCATATTGCAATGAACGCCGGGCGCTGCACAAAACAGCAGGTTCAGGGTTGGGTGTACAACCGGTTTTACTATCAGCTGTCGATTCCGCTGAAGGATGCGGCAATTCTTGCCAACATGCCCGACCGCGACGAACGGCGCCAATGGATTCTGCGCATCATTGACCATGACGGGACGCAGCTCGACGAAGGCGGAATCGAGGCGTGGCTGCGGCTGGCGGATGCCTGCGGCTTGAAGCGCGACGACGTGCAGTCGCTGAAGTTCGTACTTCCCGGAGTGCGATTTGCCGTGGACGCCTATGTGAACTTTGCCCGCCGCGCCCCGTGGCAGGAAGCGGCCTGCTCGTCGCTCACTGAATTGTTCGCTCCGGAAATACACCAGAAGCGGCTGGATAACTGGCCGCAGTTCTATCCGTGGATCGAAGCGGAAGGTTACCAGTATTTTCGCAAACGACTTTCGGAGGCCCGGCGCGACGTGGAGCATGGTCTTCAAACCACACTGAATCATTTCCGCACGCGCCCGGAACAGGAACACGCTCTCGATATTCTGCAATTCAAGCTCGACGTGCTGTGGACGATGCTCGATACGATGCAGCTTGCATATGGCATCGGTTCCGGGTCCAATTAACAGGATCAACAAATGGCTTTGACCGACGACGCAGTATTGGAAATCTCCCGGCACTACCGATTCCAATGGGAACCGGCGCAGCAAATGCACGTACTCCTGTATCCGGAAGGCATGGTGAAATTGCCGGACAGTTCCGGAGAAATACTGAAGCGCGTGGATGGCACGGCGACCGTCGGCCAGATCATCAAGGATCTGGAGACTGCATTCCCCGGCGCCGATTTGCGAGGCGACGTCGTCGAATTTCTGGAGCACGCTCATGGAAAAGGCTGGATCCGAAAAAAACAAGACTAGCCTTCCGCTGTGGCTGCTGGCCGAAGTCAGCTACAAGTGCCCCCTGCACTGCGTTTTCTGCTACAACCCGGTCGACTACGCCCGATATGGCAGCGAACTCTCAACTGAAGACTGGCTTCGAGTGCTGCGCCAGGGCCGCGAACTCGGCGCGTCGCAGCTTGGTTTTTCCGGCGGAGAACCACTGACGCGGCCCGATCTGGAGATTCTGGTCGCCGAAGCGCGCAAGCTCGGGTTCTATTCCAACCTGATTACCTCGGGCGTCGGTCTCGACGAGAAGCGGATTGCCGCATTCAAGGAAGGCGGCCTCGATCACATCCAGCTTTCGTTTCAGGACTCCACTCGCGAAATGAACGATTTCCTGTCGCACACGCGCACGTTCGAGCTGAAACAGAAAGTCGGTGCGTTGATCAAGCAATACGATTACCCGATGGTGCTGAACGTTGTGCTGCACCGGCTCAATATCGACCATGTGCAGCAGATTCTCGAAATGGCCGAGCAGCTTGGTGCGGAGTACGTTGAGCTTGCCAACACGCAGTACTACGGCTGGGCGTATCTAAACCGAGACAAGCTGCTGCCGAGTCTGGAACAGTTGCAGCGCGCCGAGGAGATTACCAATAAGTTTCGCGAGCGTGCCGGCGGCAAGATGCGAATTTTCTTTGTCGTGCCGGACTATTACGAAACGCGTCCCAAGCCATGCATGAACGGATGGGGCTCCCTGTTTCTCGGCGTCACAGCGGACGGACTTGCGCTGCCGTGTCATTCGGCTCGCATGCTGCCGGGATTGACCTTTCCAAGCGTGATCGACCACGACCTTCGCTGGATCTGGAACGAATCCGAAGCATTCAATGCCTATCGAGGCGATGGCTGGATGAAGGAACCCTGCCGGACGTGCCCGGAGAAGGCGAAAGACTTCGGAGGATGCCGTTGCCAGGCCTATCAAATGACGGGCGACGCGGCGAATGCAGATCCGGTTTGCGACAAATCTCCCTTCCACAGTCTCGTGACGGACACCGTCGAACGCGTTCGCATTCAGAACGCCGCAGGAGAGCTGGGTTCGGAATTGCTCTACCGGGACGACGCAAATTCCCTTCGTCTTGCGAGCCCCGTTCAATCTTCGAACGCATGAACGAGCGTCACGCGGGTTCCGGCGCAATTCGTGCGGTGGGGCTCACCAAGCAATACGCCGGCGTGCGAGCGGTGGACGACCTTAGTCTGGAGATCAGCTCCGGCGAATTTTTCGGCCTCCTCGGCCCCAATGGCTCGGGCAAAACAACAACCATTCACATGCTTGCGACGCTGATACAGCCGAATGCCGGATCGGCTGAGGTCGCCGGCTTCGACATTCGGAAGCATGCCGTGCGATCGCGCGAGGCCATCGGCATTGTGTTTCAGGAATCTGCGCTCGATCGCACTCTGACCGTTGCCGAGAATCTTCGGTTTGCGGGTTTGCTGCAAAACCTGCGGCCCCGAATCATTGCAGAACGCTCGGATGAGCTGCTTGAACTCTTCGGACTTCAGGAACGCCGCAACACGCCCGTCGCGGCTCTTTCCGGCGGACTGCGCCGGGCGCTCGACATCGTTCGCGGCGTTCTTCACCAACCCCGGGTGCTGTTTCTGGATGAGCCAACGATCGGACTCGATCTTCCCAACCGGCGTCGGATCTGGCGCTTCATCGAGAAACTGCGCGTGCATACCTCGATGACAGTGCTTCTCACCACGCACTATCTGGAGGAAGCGGACGGTTGTGATCGAGTGTCATTCATCC
>JBGPBY010000202.1:0-11848 GCA_041481485.1 Terriglobia bacterium | reverse complement strand
GGATCCCAATGGCGCGCTTCCAGATGGATTCATCACGATCGGTCCGGACTACCTTGCAAACGAGCTGTGGTTTGATCCAAATCCACTGGCACGACTGATCCCCGTTCCATCGAATAAGACGGACGCCGAAAGTGTCTTCATCCATGAAATGGGCCACATCCTGGGATTCAATGGTTTTCTTGACTCCACCAATGGCTTGCCGTCTGGCAATTTCATCTCGACCTATGACCAATACGTGCAGTTTAACGGCGGCAATTTGTTTTTCACGGGACCTCAGGCGGAAGCAGTCTATGGAGGGCCGGTGCCATTGACCTTCGGTAACTACGGTCACGTTGGCAACCAGGCGCCACGCCCCGGCAGTGAATTGATTCCTGACTTGATGAACGGAGTCGTGTACTTCAGAGGCACACGCTACTCTCCATCACCTTTGGATATCGCCTTTCTTTCAGATACAGGAGTGCCGATCAGTGCTGTCCCCGAACCGAGTTCGGCGATCTTGTCCGCAATCGGATTGCTGAGCGTACTGACAGGCTATCGCTTCCGAAGGCGTGAGATAGAAAAGCAGGGACAATAGTAGAATGCTCCAATGATTCCGGAATGCCGCCCTCTGGCAGGAGCGAGACGCATCCGTTTTCTTGCATTCCTGCTGACACTCATTTTGCTGTGCCGTGAACCGGCTGCGGCGCTGGCACAGGTTCCGGCGGCCACATTCACGGGAGGTATTTCCGGTCACGTCTACCGCGCCGACACGGGCCTTCCCTAGTTAGGCTGCACGATTAGGTCGTTTCTCCTCCTCTGCAAGACCTCTGGGAATCGTGAAGAAAAAAGTAGTCCCGCGGCCCGCTGCACTCTCGACCCAGATGCGTCCCCCGTGAGCTTCGACGATGCCTTTGGTAATCGGAAGTCCTAGCCCAGCACCCTGACGTCCTGTCCTGGTGGCTTGCCAAAATCGGTCAAAGACACGTGGCAGGTTCTCCGACGGGATGCCACACCCCGTATCTGCAACCCAGAAAACGACCTCGTTATCCCTCGATGTCGCGCCCGTCGTGATATGACCGCCAGCCTGCGTGAATTTGATGGCGTTGCCAATGAGGTTCTCGAACACCTGAAGGAGCCGATCCCGATCACCCCAGACCTCGGCAACATCAGGGTCCACTTCGACTCGAATATCAAGAGAAGACAAAGATGCGAGCGGTCTCTGCATATCCACCACTTCGGCAACCAAATCGCCTGCAGACAGGCGCTCTCGCTCGATGGTTAACTGACCTGCCTCCATGAGCGTGACATCCAGGAGATCCTGAATCAGCCGGTTCATGAGCGTGGCTGCGCGGTGGATGACTTCGATAGGTTTCAGGGATTGTCGTTCGGGCTCTGGGACCTGACGGTTTAAGGCCGCCGATGTAGACAGCAGGATCGTGGAAAGCGGATTCCGCAGATCATGGGCCACGACGCCCAGCACTTGATCGCGGAGTTGCGCGGCATAGACCGCGGAGCGGTAGAGACGCGCATTCTCGATTGCCATAGCCGCTCGGTCCGCCAGCGCTTCGGCCAAACGAAGATCGTCCTTTCCGAAAACGTGAGACAGTGTCGAGGAGCCGAGAAAAAGCGCGCCAAGAAGCTGTCCACGCATCAAGAGCGGCACCGCGACGAACGATGTCACACCCATGGCCAGCAGTGCTTGCAGGTGTCTGGGCGTCTGGCCAAGCGACTCGAGGTACTGCAACGTAACCTGCTCGACGACGATGGGCCGTTTGCTCTCAATCACAGAACGCATGAGGTGAGGAAGATCTCGATCGGGCGGCATCTGTTCGAGGACCGCGCAAAGCGCCGCCTGGGCATGATCCGCGCTCGCGACTTTCAGCCGGAAGATTTGCCCTTCCTCGCTGATCACATCGACAGCAGACCAGTCGGCGAAATTCTGAACGACTAACCGAGCCAGGTTCGCCAGCGTCTGTTCGTATTCGATCGAAGCCGACAGCGCTACACTAACCTCGTCCAAAAACTGCTGTTCCTTTTCGATCCGCTTTCTCTCTGTAATGTCCTCCGAGATGCCGAGAAGATAAGCCGAGTTGCCGGCCGTATCGAAGATCGGAACTTTTTTCGTATGCAGGATGCGAACGCCTCGATTCCGCGTAAGTATTGCTTCTTCCGGTATGTCGACTACGCTGCCGCTTTTCAGGGCCTCGCGATCTTTCTCGACGAAAAACTCAGCCTGTTCCTTTGGCCAGAAATCGTATGCGCTCTTGGCTGTAAGAGTCTCCTTTGGCCAACCGAGCAGGTCTTCGCCTGCACGATTGAGCCGTATGAACCGCAACGACTGGCTCTCCTTGATGAACAACATGAGAGGAATGTTTTCGATGATGGCGTCGAGGAATGCGTTGGCAGCCTTGAGTTCTTCCTCGATCCGCTTGCGTACGGTAATGTCTAAGACCGAGGCGACCCAGCCGACCACATTGCCGGAGGCATCTTGTTCCGGCGTATAGACGACCTGAATCCACTTGGACTCACCCGCGATCGGCAGTTCGTCTTCGTACTCGACTCGCTTTCCACTCAAAACGCTTTCGATGCGGGGACGAATGATATCGAATGCCGCCTGACCCATCACCTCCGCAATCGGTCTGCCAACGATCTGTTCCACGGGCCGCCCGATCCATTGGGCGTAGGCGGGGTTCGCCGAAATATAGCGCAGGTCTCGGCTGCAATGGGTCAGGCCGGTGCCCGCAGTATGAAGGGTTTGGCTCAGTTCTGCAGAAACGCCGCGCAACATTTCTTCGGACTGCTTGCGTTGCGTGATGTCGTTGAAGAGGACGGCGACTTGCCGCTGCTCGGGCCTGCCGACGCGGAATGCGTAGACGTCGTAGAATCGGCCGAGGGCATGGGCCGGATTCTCAAACCGCCGCGACTCGCCGGTTAGAGCAATCTGCCCGTAAATCTGGAACCAGTGCTCCTCGATCGCCGGCTCGATCTCGCGCATCCGGCGTCCAACGGCGTTCGAGATGCCAGTCTGCTTTTCAAAGACTTGATTGACCTCCAGAAAGCGGTAGTCCAACGGATTGTCCGCGTCATCGAACAGAACCTCGATCACGCAGAAACCTTCGTCGATCGAATCAAACAGAACGCGGTACCTCTGCTCAGACTCGCGCATCTGCCGGTTGGCGCTTTGAAGTGACCGGGCTCCCTTTTTCATGAGAAATGTCAGATAGATGACGACCATCCCATCAACGGCGAACAAGAGGGACTGGAAGGAAGCTTGAGCAGTGGAATAACCGGCGCCCATCACGAATGTGTAGGCTCCGAGAGACATGCTTAGCAAGACGGCGCAAATCGCCGGCCCAACGCCTGCATACAGGCTGGTCACCAGGACCGCCGCAAAGAACAGCACGAATGGTGCACCTGTTCCGGTCAACGGCATAAGCCATATCCTGATGGCGAACACACTCGCCACCACCGCGATGCCGAAGAGATACCGAAATATAGTGTTATGGAACAGGATACTTCCGCGAGACTTCATTCCATCACGAAACTCATGCGCGACGCTCATCGAGAGCCAAGACACACCCGTGGTCTGCACTATAGATAGCCAGTGAAACCGCGGGTATCGAGTGAAATACGGATTTCAGGCGGCGAATTCCATTGAGAAGAATGGAGCGCTAAGGCAGGCCGAACACATAGATCGCGTTGTGTTTTGGCGTTTTGAGTTCCGGAGCCTCGTTCAACAATTCCTGAACCTTGGGGTTGTCTCCCGTCATGACGGCAACGTATTGCTTTCCCTTTACGGCATATGTGATGGTGCTCACTGAAATATTGCCGACAAGCATCGTTTGCCAAAGTTCCTTTCCGGTTTCGGCGTCGAAGGCTTTGAACTTCTGACTCATGTCGCCGTGGAAAATCAGTCCGCCCGCTGTCGCCAGCATCGCGCCGTTGCCCGGAGCCCGGCCGACATCAAACCGCAGGATCTTGCCCGTCGTGAGATCGATTTTCGCCAGGCCGGTGAGTTCATTCGGGTTCGAACCCGGCCGGGGTACGACGTTCAATTGTCCACCACGCGCTCCGGTTCCACCGACAGTCAGGTCACGGCAGTTGTCGATATACGAGGTGTACAGCGAGTTCGTGACGGGGCTGTACGCCGTGGGCCAGTAGCTGCGCGTGTTCCAGAAGCAAATGATGTGGCGATCCCCGGATTTCTTGAAGACGTTGTCCCAGTTGATCGACGTCTTCCCGGTCTTTACATCGATGTCCGAGATGACGAACTCCGGAGCGTCTGCCGGAAACGGGGTGGCCCAGAGGAACTTGCCATCGTTGCGATCGAGCATGAAGATGCCGCCCGCTTCACCGATGGCAACGACGACATCGTGCTCCTGGCCAGGCGTGACTGTGGGATTGATCCACTTCACGCTCTTCGGATCGGGACTGACGCGCGTGCGCACCAGCGTGCGTTCATGCGTGAAGTCGGAGTCCCAGTCGTCACCCGGCAGATGCTGATAGTACCAGGCAAGTTTCCCGGTATCCGGATTCAGCGCGATCGTCGAATTGCTGTAGAGATCTGCGGGCGCGGTGCGGGAAACGGCGTCAGGGTTGCCGTCGTGACGTGCCGAGCGTTGGTCTGGCATCGGGTTGGCGACGCCCCAATAGAGCATCTTGCGCACGGGATCGTAAGTGCCAGGCAATCCCCACGTCGAAGCCTGGCGATTTTTCACGTCGGCGCCTCCCCAGGATTCATCCCCAGGCTCGCCCGGTGCGGGTGTGGTGTAAAACCGCCACAGCTCTTTGCCGGTCAGTGCGTCGTGCGCGGAGATAAAGCAGTTGTTGCGATTCCCGCCGCAGGATCCGCCGGAGATCACCTTGCCTTCGACCACGAGCGGCCCAGAGGAATTGCCGCGAGTTTCGACTTTCGATTGCCACCGCATCTCGCCGGTTCGCGCGTCAATGCCGACAACATAACTATCGGGCGCAGCGTAGAGAATCACGTCCTGAAAAATCCCGAGAGTCTTGGAGCGTCCACCACTCCCCGGCCGCTTGTATTCCCAGATCGTGGCGCCGGTGGATGCATCGAGTGCGCGCACGGCGCCCGACGGCATCGTGGCGTACATCACGCCCTCGTGGACGAGCGGAATTGTTTCTGTCGATCCCGTGGGCATGTCGAGGTTAAAGACCATCTTCAGTTGCCCGACATTCTGTTTATTGATTTGCTTCAACGGGCTGTAACGCTGGGCATCGTACGTGCGGCTGAACATCAACCAGTCATCCGGGCTCGGGTTCTCCAACATCTTCTGAGTTACCGGAGTGAACGGCCGCTGTGCCGCAGGCAGAGGCGACTGCGCCACAATAGCCAAAGACACGAGCAGCGGCACCAATACGACGAAAAGTTTCACCGTGTTCTTCATAATGACGGAGAAGTTATCCCTTTCCTTCAACACACCGCAAAGAAAAAAAGTGGAAGAAGAAGAGGACAGTGAACGTGCGTTCAAGGGGCTGGGTCTTGCTTGCGGGTAGTAGGTGAGTTTGAAACTTGGGATGGCGGCCCACTGCAGGCGCGGTCTATGACCGCGCACAATCTCTCGATTGTGGGTCCCCAATTCGAGGAATCCCAATCTGAAAAACTGTGCGCGGTCATAGACCGCGCCTACAGTGGGCCCTGCTTACGGTCGGCGATGAAATCCCGGAGAACCGCTACGGCATTGAGGGCGAAGATCAGCGCAGCCAGGAACTCCGGCCCCAGGGTCCAGAATCGACTTGAAGCGTCGGGAGGCCAGACACCCTGGACGTCAGGCAACATAGCGTCAGACAATCCGAGAGCCCGGCTACCTATAGGCGTCAAAGTGAACCATGTATGGGTACTGCGGTGGAATGCTGTCTCCAGAACACCGTAGACAAAGAAGGTAAGGAGTAGGCCTCCCCATACCTTCCATCGCCGCGAAGTCCCGGGAACAACCAGTTCAAGAAGCCAATGCCCTCGGGCTGGCGCCGCGATCACTTCCTGATAAGGAGCACGATAGAGGATGAGCAGCCAGGCACATAAAATGAGGCTCAGTCCCCACGTCCAAAGACCGCAAAACTGGATGGCCAGGCGAATGGGAAGAGGGGAGTCCAGGGAATACCTGTCGTAATACGAGGAGCCAATGTTTTTGATGGCTCGCGCCGCGATAAACGGTCCGGGTAGAATGCGCACCGCAAATTGTGACAAGTCGCCCCGCGTCGCGCGATAAATCAAGTCGTGGGATGGCGTAGCCAGCATCTTTTGTCCGGGAGAATACCGACGGTGAATGTCAGCCCAGTAGCCCTCGGTTGGCCGGCCCAGGTTCAACGCGGCCTCGCTAATTTGCGGATCAATATCGAGAGCTTTCCTGAAAGACGCGCCCGACTCCTGGATTCTTCCCTGATCGGCTTCGAGGACACCCAGATTGTTCCAGGCTTCGGCAGAATGCGGCGCCTTTCGGTAGAGCGATTCCGCGGCGGCTGCTTCGCCCTGCTGTTGCATCGAGAACGCCAGGAGAAAATTCCGTTCCGGAGTTTCCGCAAGACTTTCCAGAAAGACACGCGTGACCGGCGCACGGTACGATCCTGCGCCCGCAGAGATTGGCGAGGAATCCGTCAGGACGGCGGTTTCACTCCATACCCCGAATGCACCCAGGCCGAGCCAAAAGAGAAGCAACACAAAGGCCAGCGACAAACGATCGCGGCGGTTCCAGAGCGACAGGGACCAGCGAGGATCATGACGGTGTAGCCAGTTCGCCCACCCCGGCCAGAGCAGACGTCGTTGAAGAGCATATCTCCTGTGGAGAACATAGCCGTAAACGATCACTGCCAGCAGTGACGCCGCCACGAACCACATCGCCCTTGCCGCGTAGCTGCCGAACTCCCAAATGTAGCCGGAATGTGTGACCGACTCCGCAGCCCGGCCGCGCCACAACGCCGCCTGTTTGGGATCGCCGTTTTCGTCAAAGTATGAGGCGAGCGCGCTCCATGCCGCGGAAGAACCTTGAACGTACGGCGCCATCCGATAGAGCCGTTCACTCAACTCGGCCCGGCGGCTGACGGGTAATTCGGTCCGAAGTTCGTAGGGAAGGTATCCCATGATCAGTCTTGGAAGAAGGAAGGAGACAAGCCGTGGATCGGAACCTTCCTTCCAGAAGGTCTCTGATGCCCGATCGAACGCCAACCGCGACCATTCGGGTTTGTCGGCATATTCCAGGTAAGCGGCAATCCAGAAGAGTTCCCCGAAGTGATTCGTCTTCTGGTCCATGGCGTCACGGAAAACGGCGTCCGCTTCTTCCTGACGTCCGGCATCGTTCATCAACAGCGCTTCAACCACAGCCAGGCGCGCCTGAAATGGATTCCGGCGAGCCGCTTCTTTCACATCCAACAGCAACTGTTCGGCGTCCTGCCGAACTAGCGGAATGCGCTTGATTCGGACGCCCTCCTGGAATTCCGGATCGAAATGGGAGTCCCTATCAAACAGAGAGCCTTCAAGCGAAGCCACCCGAAATAGAAGGAGGTTATCTATCCAATAAGCGGGCGCCGGCAGGTCTAGTCCAATCAAGGTTGATCTTGGCAGAAGAGGTTCGTCGTCAGACTTCGGCCTCGACGTCTGCACTCTGAAGGCGGCGCCGTCGGCGTGGACCTCATCGATCCCGTCGGGAAATATCCAACGCCGGATGACCACCCCTTTCCTCGTGTCGATCAGATGCAGCGCGCATCCGTGTGCGAAGAAAACGTGATCCGCGTCGACGGGGATCAAACGGGAGGTGACATGGCGCTCATAAGTGGCGAACCCGATCTTCCACGTGGGTACTCCGTCGGAAACGACATCGACGCGATCCATCGACGGCCTGCGCAGCTGCACTTCGGCCTCGGCGGGCGCCGAGAGCAAAAGCAGCGCGCCGCCGACCCACACCGGTAACCGCAAGAGGAGACATCGCATTGATTTGATCTCTTCACACTAGGCGCGGGACATCCACCCTGCTAATTGTTTTCGTGAAGATGCAGGTTTGCTATCAAGAAATCCCTCTCCCAACGGGAGAGGGTGGCCGAAGGCCGGGTGAGGGGTACCACAAGTAGATATTGTTACTTGCGGTACCCCTCACCGGCGCTGCGCGCCCCCTCTCCCGTTGGGAAAGGGATTTCTTGATCAAATTCCTTCACTCCTGCATGGACCGAGCCTATAGACTTCTTTGAACGATGAGATTGACCCGCACTTTCACATTGAGCTTCTTCCTGATCAGCGTGCTGACGCTCGCTCCAGAAAACAACGCTCAGGCGCCGGCCGCCAACGCGAAGCCCTCGTTCGAAAGGGACGTGCAGCCC
The DNA here is from genome assembly GCA_041481485.1 of Terriglobia bacterium. Classification (GTDB taxonomy): domain Bacteria; phylum Acidobacteriota; class Terriglobia; order 20CM-2-55-15; family 20CM-2-55-15; genus JBGPBY01. The sequence goes on along the minus strand of JBGPBY010000202.1, from coordinate 3,544 downwards.
GTCTTTACCCAGGTTTGCAGCAACTGTCACAACGACAAGATGTCTTCCGGCGGCATGAACATTGCGTCATTCACCGACCCGGCATCGATTGAAGCCAATCGCGAAGGCTGGGAGAAGCTTCTCGCAAGATTGCGCACCGGAGAAATGCCTCCAGCCGCCTTTGCCGCAAAGCCGACCTCTCAGCAGGTGACCGCACTGATCGGCTACGTCCAGGCGGAATTCGATCGCATCGATCTCAACACGAAGACGGATCCTGGCCGCGTTACCGCACATCGATTGAATCGCGCGGAATACAGCAACACCGTCCGCGATCTTCTCGGTGTCGACTTTCACGCATCGGAGGAATTTCCCGCGGACGATTCCGGCTACGGCTTCGATAACAACGGCGATGTTCTGACGGTTTCTCCTGCACTCATGCAGAAATATCTGTCCGCCGCGGAGAAAATTGCGGCGCGCGCTGTCGGCGGAGATCCGTTTCCGGCTCCGGGATTCTTTACCAGACGCGATCGCGTGAAGAAGGCCGGCGACGATGCCATCGAGCTGCGGGAAATTCTCGACTACGACGCCGATTACACGATCAGGATTAGTCTGACGGGCCACCGAAAGGACGACGACAAGCCCGTCACGCTGGTCATTTCCGTCGATGGCAAGCCGTTAAAGACCGTGAGCGTTCCCGTACAAATCAGCGCGGTCAACAAACAAGGCGGAGCCACACAGCGCGGTGTGCAGGAAGTGCGTGTGTTTCTCACCGCAAACGAGCACATATTTCGCGCCGAGTTCATCAACGACAGCGATCTTGAGAAGATTCCCTTACGTTCCCGCACCGATGTGAACGCGAATATATTCCCCGAATTCATCGATGTCGGTGGGCCATTTCCTCCGGCGGATCGCAAACTGGCTCAAAAGAAGATTCTCACCTGCGACCCCGCGTCCGGCGCCGCCTGCGTGAAGCGAATCCTGTCGGATACCGCCCGTCTTGCCTATCGGCGTCCGGCGACTTCGGCCGAAGTCGCCCAACTCATCCGGATATTCGACAAGGCCCGGGCCACGAAGTTCACACCAGCTCAAAGCCTCCAGTTTGCGATTACAACCATACTGGTATCGCCCCAGTTTGTGTTTCGCGTGGAGAGCAGTCCGGCACCGGGAAACAGTGCGCCAATTTCAGATTTGGAACTGGCATCGCGTCTGAGCTATTTCCTTTGGAGTTCGATGCCCGATGACGAACTCTTGAAACTGGGGGAAGCCAGACGGCTGCACCTGCCGGCTGTCCTTGAAGCGCAGGTCAAACGCATGATTGCCGATCCGAAATCGATGGCCCTTTCGGACAACTTTGCCGGCCAATGGCTGGAGACGCGGAGCCTGGATGCCGTCAAGCGGGATGCGAAAAAATTTCCGGAATGGACTCCGGAACTTCGCGAAGCCATGCGGACGGAAACGCGCCTGTTCTTTAATGCGGTCGTGCGGGAAAACCGTCCGGTTTCGGATTTCATCGATGCCAGGTTCACGTTTCTGAACGAGCAACTCGCGAAACATTACGGTATTGCCGGTGTGACCGGACCGGAATTCCGCCGTGTGGAATTGACGTCGGATCGCCGAAGCGGCGTATTTACTCAAGGAAGCGTGCTGACGGTTTCGAGTTATCCCACACGCACGTCTGTGGTGCTGCGAGGGAAATACATCCTGAGCAATGTTTTGAACGCTCCACCGCCTCCTCCTCCGCCGGACGTTCCAAAACTGGAAGAGGCCGAGGTCGGCGTCGCCCGTTCGCTGCGTGCACAGATGGAACAGCATCGCAGTAACGCGCTCTGCGCCTCGTGCCATTCGAAGATGGACCCGCTGGGATTTGCTCTGGAAAATTACGACGCCATTGGAAGATGGCGTACGGAGGACGGAAAGTTTCCGATCGATCCCAGCGGAACTTTTCCCAATGGGAAAACGTTTGCGGGACCGGCCGAAATGAAAGCGCTGCTTCTCGACAGCATGCCCGAGTTCACCAGTGGCCTTGTGGAAAAAATGCTGACATACTCGCTGGGACGAGGCGTGGAATCTTTCGACCGGTCGGCCGTTCGTGACCTGGTTCGACAGGTATCCAGCGACGGATATCGAATGCAGACATTGATTCTGGGAATTGTCAAAAGCGCGCCGTTCCAGCAGCGGCGGGGCGAAAGGACAAGCCAATGATGGTGACGCGGAAAAAGTTGTCACGGCGAACGATGCTTAAGGGAATGGGAGTGGCGATCAGCCTGCCATTCCTGGATGCCATGGTACCTGCCTTCGCGCAAACTCGAGCGGTTGCCGCACCGGTCCGGCTGGCCTGGTTTTATCTTCCCAACGGCATCGACATGCGCCACTGGACTCCGGAAGCAGAAGGGCCGCTGGGAAAATTACCGGGCATCCTCGCTTCGATGGAACCGTTGAAAAACGACTTCCTGGTGCTGTCGAATCTCACCGCCCACTGGGGACGTCCGCTGCAAGTGGGCGCAGGCGATCATGGACGCGCACTCGCTGCGTACATGGCTGGAGTCGAGGTCTATCGAACAGCCGGCGCGGATTTGAGACTGGGAATCACACCCGATCAGATTGCAGCGAATGCCATTGGAAACCTCACGAAACTTCCATCCCTTGAAGTGGGACTTGAAGAAGCCAGGCAGACCGGAAACTGCGATAACAATTATTCGTGCGCCTATTGCTACAACGTTTCATGGAAGACGGAGACGCAGCCGCTTCCTCCGATTGCAGATCCGCGAAACCTGTTTGAACGGCTGTTTGGTTCCGATGTCGTCGAGTCCCCGGAAAACCACGCGCGCCGGCTGTCCATGCGCCAAAGTATTCTCGATGAAGTAATCGGGCAGACGAAAAGTCTGGAATCCACACTCGGCGGGACGGACAAACGCAAGATGGACGAGTACCTGACTTCAGTTCGCGAAATCGAGAAGCAGGTGGAACGTGCCGCGAAGGATGGAGCAGTGATCGATCCCGGAATCGAGAAACCGTTTGGCGTGCCTGCGGAGTTTCCGGAGTATTTCCGTTTGATGACGGACATGATGCTGATCGCATTCAAAGCGGACATCACTCGAATTTCGACCATCATGGTGGGGCGTGAGGGATCCGTGCGTCCATATCCTGAGATCGGCATCGGTGATGGTCATCATCCATTGACACATCATCACGGAAATCTCGAAATGCTCGACAAGGTACGGCAGATCAATACGCTTCACGTGACGTTGTTCGCCGAGTTTCTGCAGAAGCTCAAGAACACCAGGGAAGGCGACTCCAATCTGCTCGACCGCTCGCTGATTGTTTATGGCAGCGGGTTGTCCGATGGCGATGTCCACGCGCACGATCAGCTGCCGACGCTGCTGGCTGGCCGCGGCGGAGGTTTTGTGAAACCGGGCCGTCACATCATGTTTCAGCGCGAAACGCCGGTCGCCAATCTCTTCGCAACCATGCTTGACCGCGTCGGCGCCCGGCCGGAACATGTCGGCGACTCGACCGGCCTGCTTGAAGGGCTTTCCTGAGAATGTCTCAGGGTCCGCCACGGACG
>JBGPBY010000201.1:0-11851 GCA_041481485.1 Terriglobia bacterium | reverse complement strand
GGCAGGGTACTTCGTATCCATTTGGAAAAGCCCGGAACCTAGCCTGCGATTCGTGACGAAATTGTCTTTCTCTTCCGAGGGTCCCGGCCTGTCACAACATATTCGTAAGAAGTAATTTGAAAATTTCCAACGATCGCCGCCCGCCTTCGTCTAAAAACGGCGTTCGCGCAGAAGCAGCGGGGAACACGTGAAACTGCTTGACTGGATTAAAGTCCCGCGTCGATAATCACAGAACCCATAGCCGGAATTTGTTAACAAATTCTGAATGAGAAAAAACAATTCAAAGAAATCTTGTTTCCCACTAAACAATTTCGTAACTGCTACGACAAAGGAGTCTCGGAGATGAAGCGAATTGCTTTGCTGATGATGGTAATGGTTTGTTTGAGTGCATCCGCATTCGCTGCGGATGATGGCGCCAAGACCAGTGTTTTTGGCGGTTTTCTGGTTGGACATTCCCCGAGTTACACGCCGGTAGGCTGGCAAGGCAGCCTTGCATACGATGTTCACAAGACCGTTGCGGTGGTCGGTGACTTCACCGGTTTGTATAAGAGCGGTGTAAAAACACACTCGTACATGGCTGGCCCCCGATTCAACGTCCGCCAGGACAAGGTCACATATTTTGGCGAGGCCTTCTTCGGTGGTGCACATTCCAGCGTAAGCAGCGTTAGCGGAAACGCGTTTACGATGGCGTATGGCGGAGGCGTGGACATCAAAGCTGGAGATAAATTGACCGTTCGCGTGATCGAGTTCGACTGGACTCCTTCGCGCTCTAACGGAGTATGGTTCAAGAAGAGCACCCGCTATGGATTCGGCGTGGTCTTCCCGCTCGGCAAGTAATCCGATCCAATCGTTTCTGAAATCCCCCCTGTTTCCAGGGGGGATTTTTTTTGCCCGTAATCAGGCTGACTTTTTTTTGACATTGCCATACCGCAATTGACTGGAAATTGACGCCAACTACGGCAAAGGGGATTGCATCACCCCGTGTCGAAACCCGCCAGGCAGCGCCAGATCCCTCCTCACTTTTCGTAAAGGCACGTTCATTGACGAACGCAGCCAATCCCCTATTCACATTGGAAACAGGGCTCCAGACGCGTGTACGACGATTTAAAGGCAATTCTGCCTGTGTATCCAGCGGCCCTTCCAACCTTCGTCCTGGATGGAATTCTTCGCGGATTATGCAATATGGCAACGGATTTGCCTATTCATGCGCCCATCAGGAGGACACAGTTATGAACAGCCAAACCGCTGACGTCAAACCAAAGAAGCAGAAAATGTTTTTGGATATTCCAGCCGCCGCCGACATGGCAGGATTCTCTCTTCGTCATTTCCGCCGAATCATTGAAGAGGACTGTATTCCAATCGTTCAAATTGGACGAAAATTTTTCATCCTGGGCCGGGATTTCAGCAGTTGGGAATCCAGCAAGAAGACGCGCAGAGCCTGAAGCCGTACGCGAATCATGGATCGCGTACTCTGCCAGCTTCTAAAGTCACTCCACAAAGGAGAGACTGCTGTTGGTGGACGAATTCGAGTTCATCCGCCCGCCCGTATTATTCTCGTTTTTCATTGGAAGAATCGCGATGGGATTGGCCGGTGCGACCTTCGAAGCCGCCAGTCGGGTTTTCTCGATGGTGATACTTCAGGCGCACCTGGCCGTGATCTGCGCTGCTGCTGGCAGGGCACCTCGAAAATAAAGGCTGATGGAGACGGCGAGCGCCGCCGTTCTGATTGTGCGGATATCGCAGACGGGAGGAATACGCTCTTCAAATGAGCCGCCGGGCGATGGCAGATCCGGCAATCCCACCGGCGAATTCACTGCCACCGCACTGCGGCTGCAAGACTCTCCCCTATTACTTCTTTACGCCGAGAACCGCGTCCTTCGCGGCTTTGGCGACTCGGAACTTCAGAACGGTCTTTGCAGGGATTTTGATTTCCGCGCCGGTTGCCGGGTTACGTCCAAGCCGGGCCTTTCTCTTCTGCTTCACCAGCTTTCCGAGTCCCGGAAGTGCGAATTCACCCTTCTTCGCTTCGCTGTGTGCGAGGTCGACGAGATCGGTTATAAACTCTTTCGCCTGCTTCTTGCTCAATCCGGACTTCTCCGCCATTTTCGCAATGATCTGTGTCTGAGTCATCTTTGCCATCCAATCCTCCTTAGTTCATTTCACCAATAAAGCCGCATAACAAGCCACCAATAAATAAAGGCTACAGACGGTTCTGTCAACCGCTAAGCGCGTTTAAATGCTTTTTCGATCTCCTTCAGGTCATAACGAAGAATGATGGGACGGCCATGCGGACACACCGTCGGCACATCGGTTTTCATTAATTCATCGACAAGCCATCGCATTTTTGTCGCTTCAAGCGGAGTGTTGATCTTGATTGCCGCGTGACACGACACCGTTGCGGCAATTCTCCTTTTGAGCGCTTCGATATTCATGACCTGTGTTTCGCGCTCGAGCCCGTCCAGCAATTCGACCAGTAATTTTTCCACGGCATTGGGTTTCAATATTGCCGGTGCGGTCTTGATGGCGATCGTCCGCTGCCCGAACGGTTCCACTTCAAAACCGTTGCGCACCAGTTCGGGAATAATGTTTTCGAGAATGACCAGCTGGCGAGCCGGAAGTTCGACAACAATCGGCATCAGCAGCCGCTGCACTTCCAGGATTCCTGCAAGGTTCTGGCGCACGTACGCTTCAAACAAGACTCGTTCATGCGCCACATGCTGATCGATGAGAATTACTCCTGTGGAATCGGTGGCAACAATGAAACTGTCGCGCAATTGTCCCAGCGGGTGCACCTCGCGCATGACACGCCCGAAATCGACATAGGAGCTTTCTGCCACAGGCGCTGACGCACCATAACCCAATTGCAGCGGTCTGGCCTGCCCTTCAAGGTTCCTGGGCGGAGGCTGGAGCGTGAAGGCCGCATTCAACAGTGGATCCTCTCTGGACCAGGAATCTGGAACACGCGCCTGCGGCTCCGGTGCTCGAAAGGGCGAATCCGAACCTGCAGCGGCCTCCATGGCGACAATGGTCTTGTCGTTGGTCAGGCCAGACATGATGGAATCTCGAATCGCATCGTGAATGAAGCTCTGATGTTTGAATCGAATTTCTGTTTTGGCAGGATGCACATTCACATCGACATTATCATATGGAACTGTAATGAACAGGATCGTCACTGGAAACGTTCCCGATGGGAGCACGCTGCGATAGGCCTCTCCGATCGCATGAAGGATGATCTTGTCCCGGACCAGTCTTCGATTCACAAAGAAGAACATCGAGTTGCGGTTGTATTTCTGAACTTGCGGGCGCGACGTGAACAGATGAATCTTCAAACCGGATCTGCCGAAATCTTTTTGATACTCCACCAAATCCCCAAGCAGATCGCCGCCGAACACCTGGTAGATGCGCTCGCGAAAGCCGGATACGGCCGGCGCCGCCAGCACCTCAAACGAAGCGCTCTTGAGCGAGAAGTGAATTCCCGGAAAAGCCAGCGTGTAGTGCGTGCAATACGTGGTGACCTGGCTCAGTTCATAAGATTCCGAACGCATGAATTTGCGCCGTGCCGGCACGTTGTAAAACAAGTCTTCGACCGTGATCTGCACACCACGTGGAAAGGCGCCTTCGCGCTGAGAGGTCACCGTTCCGCCGGAAACTTCGATACAGGTGCCTGGCCCTTCCTCGGCCTGAGTCTCCAAAGTCAGTCTTGAAACTGAAGCGATCGAGGGAAGCGCCTCACCGCGAAAGCCCAATGTCTTGATGGCAAAGAGATCGTCGGGATTGTAAAGCTTGCTGGTGGCATGGCGCAGCAGACAGGTGGCCGCGTCCTCCGGGCTCATGCCCTGGCCGTTGTCGGTAACCCGGATGCGCCGCCTTCCGCCTTCTTCAATATCGACGGCGATGCGCGTCGCTCCGGCGTCGAGTGAATTCTCGATGAGCTCCTTGACGATGGATGCCGGACGTTCCACAACCTCGCCGGCTGCGATGCGATTTGCGATGTCGTCTGGAAGAACTCGAATCTTCGACACGTCAGGTCTTCCGAATCTGGATACCCAAATCCCTTAACTGTTGTTCGGAAACCGAAGAAGGCGAACCGCTCATCACATCCACTCCGCGTGCAGTTTTGGGAAAGGCGATAACGTCGCGAATCGACGACTGACCCGCCAGAATCATCACCATCCGATCCAGGCCAAGGGCGATGCCGCCGTGCGGCGGCGTGCCATATTCCAGAGCTTCGAGAAAGAACCCAAACTTATCGCGAGCCTCTGCGTCAGTAAAGCCGAGCGTCTTGAAAATGCGCGACTGGATATCGCTGCGGTGAATTCGAATCGAACCGCCGCCAATTTCCGTCCCGTTCAATACAAGATCGTACGCTTTGGCGCGCACGTTCCCTGGTTCGGTCTCAAGAATGGACAAATCTTCATCCACCGGCGACGTGAAGGGATGATGACGCGATACCCAACGGTTCTCATCGGCTGAAAATTCAAGCAGTGGGAATTCGACGACCCAGAGCATGTTCCACTTTCCGGCGGGAACCCAGTTTTCACGCCGCGCCAGTTCGAGCCGCAATGCCCCCATCCAGTTCAACACCGGTTCTTCCTCGCCGGCCATCAGAAAGACGGTATCGCCCGTATTGGCTCCAGCCTGCCTCAGAACCGCATCCATAACCGCCTGCCCGGCATTCTTCACAACTGGCGCAGCCGTCATGCCGTCCTCACCGGTTTTGATCCAGGCCAGTCCTGCGGCTCCCAGCTGCTTTACGAAATTGGTCAGGTCATCGAGAACTTTTCTCGAATATGCAACGTTGGGCGCAACCAGCCCGCGAATGGTCTGGCCGGACTCTGCCATTTCGCGAAACACGCATGGTTCTGCCGTCCTGAATATCGATGTGAAGTCCTGCAGAAGAACGCCGAAGCGGGTGTCCGGCTTATCGCTGCCATATCGATTCATGGCCTCTGCAAAAGTCATTCGCGGGAATGGAGTGGGCAGAACAATCCCTCGAAGGGCAAAGACTTCGGCCATCATGCCTTCCATCAGTTCAAAGAGTTCCTCCTGAGACGGAAACGACATTTCGATATCGACCTGTGTGAATTCCGGCTGGCGGTCTGCGCGCAAGTCTTCATCCCGGAAACACCGCACAATCTGGAAATATCGCTCGAATCCGGAAATCATCAGGATCTGCTTGAACAACTGCGGCGACTGCGGCAGCGCATAGAAATTTCCATGCGTGAGCCTGCTCGGAACCAGATAATCGCGCGCACCCTCCGGAGTCGATTTCGTCAGAATCGGTGTTTCGACTTCCCAGAATCCATTCCGATCCATGAAACTACGAATCGCCATCGTCATCCGATGGCGCAGGCGGAACGTTTCCTGCATCTTCGGCCTTCGCAGATCGAGGTAGCGGTATTTCAGCCGCAGATCCTCGGAAGTCAGTATCTCGTTTTCAACGGGGAAGGGCGTGGTCTTCGCCTCACTCAAAATTGACAACTGCTGCGCCTCGACTTCAATCGCACCGGTTTTCAGATTGGAGTTTTCCATTCCATCCGCCCTGACGCGAACCTTGCCTTCGACTTCAACGACAAATTCGGAACGGAGCGACTTGGCCAAATCGTGAACCGGGGCGTTGGTTGCATCAAAGACGATCTGGGTAATTCCCTCCCGGTCCCGAAGGTCGATGAACACCAATTGCCCGTGATCGCGACGGACGTCCACCCACCCCTTCAAGACTACGGTTTCGCCGGCATTGGTCTTTGTCAATTCCCCACAGTTGTGCGTACGTTTCAAAGCGGTTTTGTTCTCCTCCGGATAGTTCAGGCCAGCATGCGGCGCGGCCAGAGCGTAATAGTGTACTTTGTTTGGAAATAGAACGAATATGAAATGCCGCGAAGCGGCTACCTGATAGAGCCGCGTTAGCGGCGGCAGGTCCCTTTAGCCACCGGCGTAAGCCGGTGGTAAGGAATCACAGCACGACAAAGAGTGCCAGAGGCACGACAGATACAGAGTTCAATGCATTGAGAGTTACTGATCTGTCGTGCCTACGGCACTCTGAGTTTCCTGGATTATCAATCCACCGGCTGACGCCGGTGGCTAAAGGACTGTCGCCGCTAACGCGGCTGGGACGCACGCATTCCGGATGTGGAGCACGCAGTCTTTCACTTGTCTGCCATGGAAAGATACGTTTCCTTGTACTGGTAATAGCGGCGGGCATACTCATCGATATTCTCCACTTCCGCATCCGACAATTCCCTTTTCACCTTTGCAGGCATTCCCAACACCAGGCTTCGTGGCGGGATCACTGTCCCCTCTGTGATCAGTGCTCCGGCGCCGACAATCGAATGAGCGCCGACCTTGGCGTTATTGAGGATCGTGGCCCTCATGCCGATCAGGCAGTGCGATTCGATCTCGCAGCCATGGAGCATCACTCCGTGCCCCACGGTCACGTAATCGTGGAGTATCAGCGGATACTGATCCCTCATGACGTGCAGAATACTGCCGTCCTGAATGTTGGTATGCACACCGATTCGAATGATATCGACATCGCCGCGTACGACAGAGTTGAACCATACGCTCGAGTGGTCCCCAATCTCGACGTCCCCCACAATCATTGCACCTTCGGCGACAAAAACGCGCTCGCCAAGCTTCGGCCATTTGCCTTTGTATTCCAGCAGCATTTCAGCACGCTAGCAGAAGTATCAGCGCTTCATCAATTCCATACTCCACCCCTCCGGGTTCAGAGGTATGACGACGGAAGTTCCGGAAGGGGCTTCCTCGAACTGCCGGGCATAGTCCTGGAAGCGAAGATCTTTAGGACGCGGATTTCCCCAGTCCTGAATCAGTCCGAACAGCATGATCAGCAACAACAGACTACCAGCGCCGCGTAACCAGACCGGATTGCCGCTCTCCAGAAACCAGACAATACAGGCAACGAATGCGAGCATCGGGAAGAACCAATAACGAATGCCACCGGCCGCCAGCAAATTCGGCCACTGGGGCGGAGCGGTCGTGGGGTTCGCCAACGACACCGCAAGAATGCCGGCGGCAAAAGCCAGAAATAATTTCAAGTACCGCGGTGACTTCAAAAAAACGAACAGTTCAATGGCAATCCCAAAGAGTGCAGCTGCGATGGCAACTCGAAATCCCCATTTCGATTCCAGAGAATATTTCCCAATAGTTCTCCAGCCGAGCAGCGGCGCAAGAAACACTTGTTTTGCCAATAAACGAATCAGCATTTGCAGACTCGCATCCCGGGCTGCATGGACCGGACGATCCGCACCTGCGGTTTCGATCAGAACTAACATCTGGATGACGGCGCCGGCCACGGCGATCAGGCACAATTCCAACCGGCGTCGCTTGCGTGGATTTGTGAAGAACATCACGACGGCAACAGGGACGGCCAGAATGATGAATGGCCCGGTCAACGCTCCAAAACCCAGAATCAGATAATCGAAAATTTTCCAAATCGCCTTGCCGCCCGGCTCTGCAAACAATACCAGCAGCACCAGAAATGCCAGCCGCCACTGCGCATTGGCAATATTGATATACATTTCGTAAGTGTTGGGGAGGGCGAGATAGAGGAATGCAAGCAGGCCGCGAATTTCAATGGAACCAAGTTCGCGGCACCGCGGAGACATCAGGAACAGTGCCGGCAGAATCTGAATGACAATGCCCATGCTGTTGAAGAACAGCGGAGCCGCGTAAAACGGAAGAATTTGGGCAACCCATGCGACAAACCGGGGCAACAGCTCAACATTGCCCGTCGCGGGATGCCACAAGGATTGAATTCCCCAGTGATATGCATCCGCGTACCACATCTTTCCGTCCTCAGCCCAGAACTGCGCGTGGAAGATCGCGTCGGGCCGGCGCAGCATCACAATAATGACGCAAAGAACAAATACGAAAGCACGCCGCCGCATAGGTCCATTAAGATAACAGGGTGAGCGTCAGCGAAGCCGATATTCGCCGATATCGGGAAAACTACATCAAGGAACAGGATGGGATTGCTCTTTACCGCTCCCTCGCAAAGGCGGAAAAGGATCCCTCGCGGGCCGATATCTTCGAACGGCTGGCCGCCGCCGAGGAACTTCATGCGGAACGATGGGCACAGCTGCTGCGGGACAACGGCGAGAAAGTTCCCGCGTACTCTCCCGGCTTGCGTGTGCAATTGCTCGGCTGGCTCTCGCACAGTGTGGGAACTCAGCAGGTTTTACCGGTCGTCAGCGGCCTGGAATCGCGGGATCAGGGAGCATATGTCGGACAAGCCGAAGCAACGGGTATGCCGGCGTCTGAACGAGCTCACAGCCGCACACTGCAGACCATGTTCCGCCACGGCAAACCTGAAAGCGCTTCTTCAATTGTGACTTCTGAGCGCTGGCACCGCGCCAGCTATGGCGGCAGCCTGCGCGCGGCCGTGTTTGGCGTCAACGACGGGTTGCTATCCAATTTTGGACTCGTGATGGGAGTCGCGGGAACCAACGCTGAACCGCGCTTCATTCTGCTCGCTGGAATTGCAGGACTCCTGGCCGGCGCGTTTTCCATGGCCGCGGGAGAGTATGTTTCGGTCCGTTCGCAACGCGAGCTTTACGAGCAGCAGCTCGAACTGGAAAGGCAGGAACTGGAATCGTCGCCCGAAGAGGAAATGGAGGAACTCGCGCTGATCTATCAGGCCAAGGGAGTGCCTGCAGATCAGGCAAGAGATCTGGCGCGGCAGATACTCTCAAATCCGGACACCGCCATTGAAACTCTGGCGCGGGAAGAACTGGGGTTGGACCCGTCATCGCTCGGTTCGCCGTGGGTGGCTGCATCCAGTTCGTTCCTTGCATTTGCCGTTGGCGCCGTCGTTCCCGTGATCCCCTATCTGCTAATGCATGGGACAGGCGCATTTGTGGCCAGTACGATTTCGTGCGGCGCGTCTTTGTTTGTTGTTGGCGCATTGATCTCTGTGTTCACCGGGCGAAATATGCTCTATAGCGGAATGCGTATGGTGGGAATCGGAGCCGTGACTTCCGCAATTACCTTCCTCGTCGGCAGGCTGATCGGGATCACCGTCAGCTGAGTGCTATACTTTTCGTTTTCTTAAGGACGAAAGATCATGAACAGTTTTGGTGCGAAAGCGGCGTTGACTGTTGGCAGTTCCCGGTATGAATACTATTCCCTCGAACAGGGCGAGAAAGCAGGCGCCGGAGTTCTGGCGGGACTTCCGTTTTCCCTTAAGGTCATGCTGGAGAATCTGCTTCGCTTTGAAGATGGCTCGACCGTGACTGCAGACGATGTTCGTTCTGTTGCGAAATCCATTACCGCCGGCGCTCCTGAAAAAGAGATCGCTTTTCGTCCCGCCCGGGTGCTGATGCAGGATTTCACCGGGGTTCCCGCCGTCGTGGATCTCGCCACCATGCGCGATGTCATTAGGAAAATGGGCGGCGATCCGAGGAAGATCAACCCGCTCCAGCAGGTCGATCTCGTCATCGACCACTCGGTTCAAGTCGATCAGTTCGGCACGCCGCAGGCGTTCGCCTTCAATGCGGACCGCGAACTGGAACGCAATCGCGAGCGCTACATCTTCCTCAAATGGGGACAAAAGGCGTTTCAGAATTTTCGAGCGGTTCCGCCGGACGTCGGCATTGTGCATCAGGTGAACATCGAGTACATCGCACCTGTCGTTTACGTGGAGAAATCGAATGGCGTCGCGAAAGCCTATCCGGATACGGTCGTCGGCACCGATTCGCATACCACGATGATCAACGGTCTGGGTGTTGTCGGCTGGGGAGTGGGTGGCATCGAAGCGGAAAGCGCCATGCTGGGACAGCCTCTGTCCATGCTGATTCCGAAGGTATTCGGATTCAAGTTTACCGGCAGTCTGCGCGAAGGCGTCACGGCCACTGACGCAGTGCTCACGGCCACTCAGTTGCTTCGAGCCCGGGGTGTTGTCGGCAAGTTCGTGGAGTTCTATGGTCCCGGAGTCGGAAGCCTGAGTCTCGCCGACCGTGCCACCATTGCCAACATGGCTCCGGAATATGGCGCTACCATCGGATTCTTTCCAATCGACGAAGAGACGCTGCGCTACATGAAACTCACTGGCCGATCTGCGGATCAGGTCGCGCTGATAGAAGCGTATGCCAAAGCGCAGGGACTGTTTCGAACCGAAAGCGCTTCCGACCCCACTTTTGACGACAAAATGGAACTCGATCTGGGATCGGTCGAACCAAGCATGGCGGGCCCGCGGCGTCCGCAGGATCGTGTGCCGCTCTCCAAATCGAAACAGGTGTTTCGCGATGCGTTGCCGTCTCTCGACAAACAGGCAAAAGGCATCAACTCCGTCGCGGTGCAGGACAATGGGAACCGTTACGAAGTCAGCCACGGATCCGTGGTCATTGCGGCAATCACAAGCTGCACCAATACCTCGAATCCATCTGTGATGATCGCCGCCGGGTTGCTGGCCAGGAAAGCGGTAGAGCGCGGCCTTACCGTAAAGCCGTGGGTCAAAACAAGTCTCGCGCCCGGCTCGCGAGTGGTTACCGATTATCTGCGCGAAGCCGGACTGCTGCCGTATTTGGAGAAGCTGCATTTTCATGTCGTGGGATATGGCTGCACAACGTGTATCGGCAACAGCGGGCCATTGCCGGAACCGGTATCGGCCGCCGTCAAGGAAGGCGGGCTGGTGGTGGCCGCGGTCCTCAGCGGCAATCGCAATTTTGAAGGCCGCGTCAATCCACAGGTGCGCGCGAACTATCTGGCGTCGCCGCCTCTGGTGGTTGCTTATGCGATTGCCGGACATATGGACACCGACCTGACAACGGACTCGCTCGGAGTCGATACGAAGGGACAACCCGTGTTCCTCAAGGATGTCTGGCCGACCCAGAAGGAAATCCAGTCTGCTATCGATTCCACACTTCGAGCCGAGATGTTCCGGAAGGCCTATGAAGAATCCCTGGAGGGCGATGAACGCTGGAAGGCGCTGGATGCCCCGTCCGGTGAACTCTTTCAGTGGGACGACACTTCGACTTACGTCAAGCGCCCGCCATTTTTCGACAACATGCCGAAGGACGCTCCTCCCGCCCAGGACATTCGCGGAGCCCGCGTTCTGGCAGTACTCGGCGACTCCGTCACTACCGATCACATCTCACCGGCAGGTTCCTTCGCTGCAGACAGCCCTGCCGGCCGATATCTGATTGAACGCGGCGTTGCTGTGAAGGATTTCAACTCCTATGGTGCGCGCCGCGGCAATCACGAAGTGATGATGCGTGGAACATTCGCCAACATTCGATTGCGCAACCTGATGCTGCCGGGAACGGAAGGCGGGCTGGCCCTGCATTTGCCGGAAAAGAAGCAGACCACCATCTTCGATGCCGCCATGCAGTATGAAGCCGAACGCGTGCCGCTGATGATCATCGCGGGAAAAGAATATGGCTCTGGTTCTTCCCGCGACTGGGCAGCCAAAGGTCCCCGCCTGCTTGGAATTCGCGCGGTCCTGGCGGAAAGCTACGAACGCATCCATCGCAGCAACCTCGTGGGGATGGGCATTCTTCCATTGCAGTTCCTGCCGGGACAAAACGCGGAGTTCCTGGGGCTGACAGGGTTCGAGACTTTCGATATAGATGGAATTGCCTCAGGCCTTGCGCCCGGCCAGCGCCTGCCCATTAAGGTGCCCAACGACGACGGCGCCACCAGAACAATTGAAACCATTGCGCGCATCGACACTCCTTACGAGATTCAATACTACCGGCACGGAGGGATTCTTCAGTTCGTGCTGCGTCAATTGCTCGCGAAGTAGAAACTCACATTTGAAGACTTCCAGTGGAGGACGAATGACCCGACGCACCTACAGATACTATGACCTCGTGATGGCGGCGTTCGTCACGGT
>JBGPBY010000200.1:0-11905 GCA_041481485.1 Terriglobia bacterium | reverse complement strand
GGGCGGTCATAGACCGCCCCTACAGTGGGGAATCGCGATTACAGCTATTGTGCCGCCCTGAATGCGTGTGCGTATTTATGAAACAGCCTATTTAGCTTGCGGTCAAACTGAAGTTCACCGTCACCGTTGTCACGACTGCCACCGGCTGACCATTCAACAGCGTCGGACTGTACACCCACTGCCGGACGGCATCCTCAACTCCCGGCACCAGCAATGGGTCGGAACTCGTAATCAGCTTCACGTCCGCGACGTTGCCTTCCTCGGTAATGGTCACTTGCATGATCACAGACCCCTGAATTCTTGCAGCTCGCGCTGCCGCGGGATAGGTGGGAGTCACCTTGTAAATCACCTTCTGCGATTGAATATCGCCTCCCACTCGCAGCGGTCCGCCAACGACTCCGCCCACAGTCCCAGGAGCGGGAGGAGGGGGAGGAGACGGAGGTGCTCCCGGGTTCCCGCCGCCACGTTGACCGCCCCCGGGGGGAGGAGGTGGCGGTGGCGGCGGAGGTGGCGGTGGTGGCGGAGTATCCTGTGCCGCCGTGGCCACCGCAACCGGCACGGGAGGAGCCGGCGCAACAATCCGGGCCTGACCTTCCATTGGGAATGAAAGTGAAATTGCCCATGCGGCGAAAACCAAAATGGCAATCATTGCCGCGTAAGAACCGAAGAGTCGTTTCTTCGACATCGAAACCTCCTTCAAGAGTGAATGCATGCGTTCAGTCAAATGACGCCGGCGCAGAAAAAGCGGCGCCGGTGCAAGATTGAGTTCAAGCCGCGTTCCGGCAATGCTCAGCAACGCAGCAATGTAATGTTCACGTGATGATGTGCGCCGGACGACTTCCGCATCGACGAGTTGTTCGCGGGCAAGGCGTGTTTGCGCCATCAACCACCAGATTCCCGGCTGAAACCAGAACCCTGCCGCCAGCAGCTCTTCCACGATTGTCATGAGCCAGTCTTTCCGGCGCACATGAAGCAATTCATGGCAGGCAATGCCGAGTTGGGACGCGGTATTCAGTTGATGGAAGGATTCCGGCAGCAAGATCACCGGCCGGATAAATCCCAGCGTTGCCGGGCTCGTTACGCCGGACGTAACACAGAAGCGGGCGTCGGCTCCCGTTATCTCCCGGGCCCTCTGAATCGCTTCAGGAATCGGCCACAGCGGCATTCCTGCAATGCGATACGTGCGAACTTTCAGCAAACCGGCAACCAGCCAGGTCAGCCGAACGGCAAATCCGGCAATCAGAACCGCGATCAACAGCCGGTCCCAGGTCACAGAAGGATGACTTGCAAGCGCCGGAATCGACGCGGCAGCAGAACCCTCGCCGGAATCGGCTGCTTTGCCCTGAACCACAATCGCGTGATGCCATGGCTGGATCAGCGGAAGAAGAGCACAGGCCGCAAGAACCACATGGCTGTAGATCAGTTGGGTACGCGGATGACGAATGCGAAACAACAGCGGCAGGAGGGCGCCGAGCGACGCTATTGCAAATACCTGAAGGGTCCAGGTTACAAGATTGTGATTCAGGATCTGCCCGATCATTTCTTCCTCCGTTTTTCCTTCAACAGCTTCTTCTCCCGAAGCAATTCGCTGATCTCGTCGAGCTGGTCCTTGTCGACATCCAGATTCTCCACAAGATGGACCAGCAGTGGTTTTGCGGATCCATTGAAAACCCGCTTCACGAATTCCTGAACCATGCTGCCCACGACTTTCCCCTGGGATTCCACGGGGTGATAAACAAATGCGCGACCGTCCTCGGACCTTTTCAGGCGTCCCTTCTGTTCGAGTATTCCCATCATGGTCATGACTGTCGTGTAAGCAACCTTGCGATGTTCCAGAAGCTCCTCATAAACATCACGCACGGTCGCGCTTCCCCGCCGCCAGATGATCTTCATGATCTCCAGCTCCTGATCGGTGAGAACGTTTTTTCTGGGTTTCACTGCGGTTCACTCCGGATATCTTCAAATTAGTACTAATAACTTAGTATTAATGAATTCGAAAAATCAATAACAATTTTCAATAGACACCGCTTCCCCTGATTTGTTCCGGGATTGAGGTAAGCTTCGACGACCTATGAAGACGCTCCGGACACAGGTTGGAATCGTTGGCGCCGGCCCCGCAGGTTTGATGTTGTCGCATCTGCTGCATCTTGCAGGGGTGGAATCGATCGTTATCGAAGATCGCAGCCGGAAATACATTGAAGAGAGAATTCGCGCCGGCGTACTGGAGCAGGGCACCGTGGACCTGATGAAGGAAACCGGGGTGGGAGGCAGGCTTTCCCGCGAGGGATTGCCGCACCACGGATTCAATATCAGCTTCAGCGGACAGCGGCACCGCATCGACATGATGGGACTGACCGGAAAGTGCATCACGGTATATGCCCAGCACGAAGTTATAAAGGATCTCGTTCACGCCAGGGTGGATGCCGGCGGCCAGATTCTGTTTGAGGTCGGAAATGTCACATTGCGCGATGTGGATTCCGCGTCACCCGTAATTTGTTTCGAAAAGGATGGCGAACCGTGCGAAATCGTCTGCGACTTCATCGGAGGGTGCGACGGCTTTCACGGGGTGTGCCGGTCATCGATTCCCGCGGAAGCTTTGGCTTTATACGAACGCGTGTATCCATACGCGTGGCTCGGAATACTGGCTGAGGCGGCGCCGTCGTCGGAAGAACTGGTATACACCTACCATGATCGTGGCTTTGCCCTGTTCAGTATGCGGTCGCCGCAGGTCACCAGACTTTATCTTCAATGCAGGCGGGACGAGGATCTCGCAGAATGGCCGGATGACCGAATTTGGGACGAGATTCTCCTCCGCTCGAGAACTTCGGATGGCTGGGCGCCAAATCGCGGACCAATACTTCAAAAGGGCATAACGGACATGAGGAGTTTTGTGGTGGAGCCGATGCAGTATGGGCGGCTCTTCCTGGCAGGAGATGCGGCGCATATTGTTCCCCCGACCGGCGCCAAGGGAATGAATCTTGCCATCGCCGATGTTGCGGTGCTGTCGCGGGCGATTGCTGCGTTCTATCGGGGCAAGGGGGAAGGCTTGTTACGCAGCTACTCGCAGACTTGTCTGCGCCGGGTGTGGAATGTGCAGCGCTTCTCGTGGTGGATGACGTCAATGCTGCATCGATCGGAAGCGGACAATCCGTTCGACCATCGCCGGCAAATCGCGGAGCTGGATTACGTTACGAGTTCACACGCGGCGATGACGTCTTTGGCCGAGAATTACGCGGGATTGCCGCTGGATTGATTTGCTTCGCATCATCGCGTGTCTACAGGGCCTGAACCGACTCGCCGACCGTGTTGACGATCTGATCGATTTGCGCGTCGGTTGTCACAAATGGCGGAGCCAACAGATATATGTCGCCGCGGATGCGGCTGAACAAACCGCGCTTGCAGCATTCCTGATGCAGTCTCTCTCCCATTTTCAACTTCGGATCGTAGGCCTTCCTGGTGGCTTTGTCTTCAACCAGCTCGAGCCCGACCAGCATGCCCATTCCGCGCACATTCCCCACGTGCGGCAACGATTCCAGCTGCCTGATTCCATCCAGGAGCTTGTTTCCCTTTGCAGCCGCGGCGGAGACAAGATTCTCGCGTTCGTAACAGGCAATCGTCTCCAGTCCGACGGCGCATGAAACCGGATGCGCGGAATATGTAAATGCATGCATCCACCGCTTGTCCGGCGGCGCCTGTTGCATCACCTGATATACACGGTCCGAAAGACCGATCCCGCCGAGCGGAATGTATCCGGAAGTAATGCCCTTGGCAAACGCGATGATATCCGGCTCGACACCATACCGTTCCAATCCGAACCATTTTCCCGTTCGACCGAAACCGGTGATGATTTCGTCGGCAATGAACAGGACGTCATACTTGTTGCAGATTTCGCGAATCCTCGGGAAATAGTCGTCAGGGGGAACAATCAAACCGCCCGACCCCTGCACCGGTTCGGCGATGAATGCCGCCACGGTTTCGGAACCTTCCTGCAAAATCAACTTTTCCAGCAGATTGGCTGCAGCCACGCCCGGACTGACAGACGGGTCATCCGATTCAAAGCGGTACGGATAAGGCGACTTGATGTGCAGAAACCCTGGAAGTTTGCCGCCAAACATGGGCCAGAAGGCCGGCAGGCCCGTCGCACTCATGGCCGCTATGGTCACTCCGTGATATCCGAAGTCCCGGCTGATAATCTTCGTCTTTTCCGGTTTACCCTGAGTGATCCAGTAAAATCGTGCTGTTTTGAAGGCGCTTTCATTGGACTCGCCTCCGCCCGACGTGAAGAAGAAATGTTTGATCGAGGGATAACAAATCTGCGACAGCTTTTCGGCCAGCTGAACCGCAGGCAGGTTCGTATTTCCGATATAGCCGGACACAAACGCCAGCGTCTCCATTTGCCGGGACGCCGCGGACGCCAGTTCCCGGCGGCCGTGACCGAGGCTGACATTCCAGAGTCCGGATAATCCGTCGATAAGCTGACGCCCATCAGCAGTGTGCAATATGGCCCCTTCGCCTTTGACCCAGACAAATGGATCCTTTTGCTCGCTGGAATGGTACAGGGGATGAATTAAGTGGGAATAGTCGGACTGTTTGATCTTCTCGATATCGATAACCATATTTTTGAGCCCTGCCTGTTAGTCGACTAAAAACGCACCGTGCAAACCGCAAATCGTAGCACGAATTGCGTGGTTCCCCTGGTACAGGCAGGATTGATTTCTTGGTCTGCCGCGCCGCTGGCGCTCCATCTTGATTGGAATCCTCACCCTCGGCTGACGCCGGTGGCTAACGGACTGCCGCCGCTACGCGGCTCTGGGAAACCCGAATCCTGGCAGGCCCGAATCCCAGCCGCGTTAGCGGCGGCAATTCCCTCGTTCGCGGCGTTGCGCTGGCGCTGATTTTGGTGGCTAAATCCAATTTCCTCCATTCTTTGACGAGCCATCTGAGACGTTCAGACGCTTGACATTTGAGGAAGACTTGAACGCAAGAATCCGCGCACAAAAATAGTTATGACGCGATCACGAAATTGTTATATTGTGCGGCTCAACCACTAGGAGGAGCCCAAAATGAGAGCGAGAATCGTTTCAGTTTTCTGTGTCTGCATGGTTTTGATTGCCGCTTCCACGGCGTATGGCCAGGTTGCTGCCAAAATAAAGGCCGGAAGCGATGAAGACAAAGCCTTCAGAAAAATCTCAGCCGAGAAAAGTCAAGAAGCCCAGGCCCAGCTGCTGCAGGAATTTGTGAAGCAGTTTCCGCAGTCCCCAGCCCTTCCTCAGGTCTGGTCGATGCTCATGGATATTGCCAGCGAAAAGAATGATCATGCCAAGATCACGGAATACGGCGAACAGGTTCTGAAAGCGGATCCTCAGAATGTCACCGCGCTGGTCACCGTCAGCCGCATTTATGCAATGGACGGTAAAAACCTCGAGGTTGCCGTTTCCTACGCTCAAAAGGCCGTCGAAAATGTCGACAAGATGAAGGCCCAACCCGTGCCACCGAACTATTCGGATGCGGAATGGAAAGACCTCATCAAACAGAATGAAGTTGCCGCAAAGGGCCAGTTGGATTACGCCAAGGCTGTAAAGAACTAGATACGATCCTGCTTAGTGGTTTTGGGGACGTATAGGAAATCGGAAACGACTTCCCTATACGTCCCCGATTTTATTTAGCCGACGAACTGCTTGATGAAATGCTCTGCATTTAGAGGCTCTCCGGTCGCATTCTTCAGCATCTCATTCCATTCGTATCGTGCACCCGGCTTGAAAATACGGTCTATGAGAAATCTCCCGACTTCCGCATTCCCGACGTAGCTGTCTCTTTTCACGACGTTCCTGTGAATGAACCGCAGGACCTGCGACGCCATCAATTCTCCAAGGACATAGTTCTGATAATAAGCGGGCGACGTCGACAGGTGGCTCTTTGACGCCCAATCCGGAAGATCGCGATGCGGCGGCGAGGTGACCTTCTGAAACCGCTCCACGAACTCCCACCACAGGCGATTCAGATTCTGTTCGGGGTCGCGATACAGTTCGCATTCAAAACGCACCAGCGTGATGGCCCATCGGAGAAAAATCAGCATTTCCGAGCGCTGTACATTCCACGCCGCCGCACTGACCCGATCTGCCTCATCCTGAGAAAGGCCCGCGATACGAACCAGCCACTCCGGATCCTTGGACATGCGTCCGTTGAGCATGGCGATCGCTTCAGTCGTCAGGGTGTGTGCCGGAGTGCGCAGCAGAAACGGCAATGCCGCATCGCTGAACTTGTCGTAAACCGCGTGACCGAATTCGTGCAGCATTGTGCTCATCCAGCGTTCATTCTTTCGTACGTTGCACAACACTCGAACGTCACCGGCGTGATCGACATCGAGACAAAACGCGTGCTGGGATTTTCCTTCCTTTTCGTATAAATCCGCGCGGGCCAGGATGTCGCCGATATCGAGTCCAATGCTGGCGTAGTGCGCACGGGTCAGCGCCTCGATATCGCGATCCCTGAATATTTCATCCAGAGTCTCGCCACCTCCCGTTGCCGGGTACTCCTGAAAGAACGGATCGCTGTAAAGCCACGGGTAATTTTCCAAATCGGAGATGGCGAACTTCTTCTTCAGGCTCTCATCGAGCTCGCGCTTCATCGCGGTGAATACTGATTCGGAAAGGTCTTCCAGTTTGTCGAACAGCGAAAAGACGGTGGGCTGGTCGAGTTCCTGAAGCTCGAACATCATGGCGTAGTAGTCGGAGTATCCCAGCTTTCGCGCTTCACGGTTTCGAATGCGAACCAGTTCCAGCAACTGGGGAGCGGCAACCTGCCCCACTTGTTTGCTGGCTTCCCATGCCGCGCGGCGGCGCGCTGGATTTCCATCGGTTTTCAGCACATCACGAAGCTGATTGTCGGTGGTCTTCTTTCCTTCGAAGTCCGCTCGAAACGTATTGAACAGGTTTTCAATCTGGGTTTCGCGCTGGACAATGTCGCGCAGCACGTCCGGCTCGATTTGATTGGGAACAAAGCTGTCGTAGATGAGTTTGAATTGACGTGCTTCGAGCGGGTCCAATTCGCCCACTGAACTTTTCCACTGCTGCAACTGGCGAAACTCGTTACGGTCGTTGTAAACCTGAAGATAGCGTTCCTTGGATTCGGCAACTTGCTTTTCCCGGGCCTCGTCTCCGGTAAGAGAAAGGTCCCAAAGCTTTCGGCAGTAATCCATGTGTAGCGGACGAATCTGCTCTTCGTGACGGCGGATGTAATCCTGGATTTGCCCGGTCACGTCGGATTTCCTGCCATGGCTTGCCCGTGATCCCTTGATTTCATGAGTTCTATTCTTCTTCCTCTCTCAGCTTCGCCAGTACCGAATAGTCTTCAAGGGTTGTCGTGTCCCCAATCGTGGATGACCCGGATGCCAGGTCACGCAACAGGCGTCTCATGATTTTTCCGCTGCGCGTTTTCGGCAATGCATCGGTAAAACGAATTTCATCCGGTTTGGCAAAACTGCCGATGGACTTGCCAACGTGCAATTTCAATTCGTCTTTCAATCCCGGCGCCGGAGAATGTCCCCCGGCCAGCGAGACGAAAGCCACGATTCCCTGTCCCTTCAGTTCGTCCGGCCGACCGACCACGGCGGCTTCGGCAACTGTCTGGTGACTGACCAGAGCACTTTCCACTTCCATGGTTCCAATGCGGTGTCCGGACACATTGATAACGTCATCAATGCGGCCCATAATCCAGAAGTAACCATCTTCATCGCGGCGTGCGCCATCACCGGTGAAATAGACATTGGGAATTTCGCTGAAATATTGCTTCTTGTATCGCTCGGGATCTCCATAAATGGTGCGCATCATGGAAGGCCAGGGGCGTTTGATGACAAGGAAGCCTCCCTGGTTGGTGCCGACGGAATTGCCTTCGCGATCGACAACATCGGCTTCAATTCCGGGCAGCGGCCGAGTTGCCGATCCCGGCTTTGCCGGAATGGCGCCGGGAATCGGCGCAATCATCATGGCGCCGGTTTCGGTCTGCCACCACGTGTCCACGATCGGACAGCGATCGTTGCCGATGTGTTTCCGGTACCACATCCATGCCTCAGGATTGATAGGCTCTCCAACCGTTCCCAACAACCTAAGACTCGATAAGTCGTGTTTGGCCGGCCATTCATCGCCCCAGCGCGTGAATGCGCGGATCGCTGTCGGAGCCGTATAAAAGATATTCACCTTGTACCGTTCGATAATCGACCAGAAACGATCCGGCGTGGGGTAGTTCGGGGCGCCTTCGTACATCAGGCTGGTCGCACCATTGAGAAGCATGCCGTAGACGATGTAGCTATGACCGGTAACCCATCCGATATCCGCCGTACAGAAGTACGTGTCCTCGTCTTTCAGATCGAAAACCCACTTTGCGGTTATATACGTACTCGTCATGTATCCGCCGGTGGTATGGACGACACCTTTCGGCTTGCCCGTAGTTCCGCTGGTATACAGCATGAACAACGGATGTTCGGAATCCAGAGGCTCCGCCTCGCACCTGTCGGATGCCACGTCTATCATTTCGTGCCACCACACGTCGCGTCCGTGGGTCATTTGGACTGCTTCGCCGGTACGTTTGTAAACAATCACTTTCTCAATAGTCGGTGAACCCGCCACCGCATCGTCTGCGTTTTTCTTCAGTGGAACCACAGTCCCGCGCCGGTAACCGCCGTCCGCGGTAATCAGAATGCGGGATTTCGAATCGTTGATCCGGTCGCGCAGCGCTTCGGCACTGAAACCGCCGAAGACAACGTTGTGAACCACACCGATACGCGCACAGGAAAGAAGAGCGATGGCAAGTTCCGGAACCATTCCCATATAGATGGTTGCCCGATCGCCCTTCTGCACACCCAGAGACTTCAGCACATTTGCAAAACGGCAGACTTCCCGATGCAGCATCTGATAGCTCAGCGCCCGCACATCGCCAGGTTCGCCTTCCCAGAGAATGGCGACTTTATTTTTCCTCGAGGTGGTCAGATGTCGATCCAGGCAGTTGTAGGCAAGATTGGTCTTACCGCCGAGAAACCATTTCGAGAAGGGAAACTCCCATTCCAGAACGGTGTGCCACTTTTGGAACCAGTGAAGCTCGGATGCTATGCCCGCCCAGAATTTATCCGGATCGGACTGCGCCGCCTTCGCCAGCGATTCGTATTCCGCCATGCTGCGCACGTGCGCGTTGGCGGAAAATTCCGCGGCTGGCTTGAAAACACGCTGTTCTTTGAGCAGTGATTCGATATTGGATTCGGCCATAAGAGGATTGGTGCGTGCTAAAAAGAAAGGCCGCAACGGTTCGTCGCGGCCTTTCGAATTTCGATTGAGAAAAAACTACTTGGATTGGCCGAAGTGCTCGTAATTCATGGCAATGTAGTTCTGCCACTGCTCCGGAACATTGTCTTCCGGGAAAATCGCCGTCACCGGGCAGGCCGGTTCGCACGCACCACAGTCAATGCACTCCACCGGGTTGACGTACAGCATGGTTGCCGCTTCGAAGTCCGCTTCATCCTTTTTGGGGTGAATGCAGTCAACCGGACAAGCGTCCACGCATGCGGTGTCCTTGGTGCCAATGCACGGCTCGCAGATGATATATGTCATAGTTGCTCCTTTAAAGTCGTAGTGCCAAACCCAAAATGAAACAGTGATTATACATTCCGGCGAATCGAAATCAAGCGGCGGAATCGCAGCGGGATGCGCGACAACTTAACCCGCTCTCGGTCCGAGACTCCCTGGCTGATTTCCGGCGAAGTATGTCCAAAAACCACTGCGGATTCACCATGGTGTGTGCATCATTCGTTGCGCGGCCCCGGAGTTTCTCTTATTCTCAAATTCATGCCGCAGCTTGAGATGTCCGACAGGGAGAGTCAGGTGTTGCAGAAGGCAGTTTCCATTCTGACCGAGGAACTCCACCCCAGGCGAATCATTCTGTTCGGTTCTCGAGCCGAAGGGCGCAACGTCCGCGCTTCGGACTTTGACCTCGCCGTCGATGCAAACCGGCCGAAGAAGCCATGGAGATCTTCAACCGCGTTTGCAGCGGGCACCTCCCACTTCTAAGAACGATTCGGTCTAGCCTCACAAGGACGGATTCGGTGTCCCCGGCATCATCATAGCCTCGCCAACCGCTAAAGACTTGACCGTTATCGTGGGCAACCGGCCCGTTCATTTCTTCCGTTGACAGAATGTGGCAGGACCCCAGTTCAACTACTAATCGGATTAGACTTCGAATGCCTGCAGCCTAAGAAAACCGCCCTTTGCACGATCTTTGTTCTACGATATTCGCAAAAAAAGAGAAATGGCAGTCTCTTCGCCACAGAGCTGCAGGTCCAATAAATATAGACGGATTTTATGACTAAAGAACTCGTAACGCTAATCATGGCTGGAATGGCAGTTGTAGCGGTTCCTTCGACCTTTGCTACATCGGCCCAAGAAAAACTGCAGCCTATAACTGTCTGTGAGGTTCTTTCGAATCCTAAAGCGTACAACGGGAAGACGATCGCGGTCGTAGGTTGGCTTGGAGGAACTGACGAAGGCTCGTGGCTGGACGAGGTTGATTGTGGCCGCGAATTACAAACGGATGGTTTTACATGGCCAAATTCACTGTCGCTGGAGCACCAAGCCTCGGCGCCCCTCATGGCGCGTGCGTAAAGAAGGAGACGGAAAGTTGCATGGCGCCGGTTTCGGTCATTTGGGGTTGGCACCCGCGCAATTGGTCTTCAGCGACTGGATAACCAAGACTCTTTTTGCGAAGGAAGTGAAAGATGCCTCTAAGAAAAACCGCTAAACGACAACCGCCCAACACCACAATGCAGCCGACAAACGGCGCGCAGCGGTTTCGTTGGCCCGGCGGTGTTGCTCGCGCCGTTTGCGGCTGAGCGTTGAATCGTTGGGCAGCCGTAACATCAAGTGAAGTTCGGCAGAACGGGACAGCGGTATACTACTCGTTATGGAGGTTTTTGGTGCAAACGAAAGAAACAGTCCGAACCCTGCTTGATCGCCTCCCAGACGACTGCAGTATCGACGACGTTTTATATCACCTCTACATTATCCAAGCCATTGAGCAAGGGCAAGCCGACGCAAGATCTGGGCGAACGATGTCACACGAACAGGTCGCCGAAACGCTCCGACGGAAATGGCTCGTCAACTCCGAAAAGTAAACTGGACCGCGACAGGCCAAAGGACACTGGACGAGGCAGTCGCAAATATCGCCCAGGACTCGCTGCCTGCTGCAAGGCGCCTGCTGGAAAAAGCTCTACACACTGCTGAATCACTATCGGTATTGAGCGAGCGTGGGCGAATTATTCCGGAAATGCAGCAACAGAACATTAGAGAACTGTTTGTTGGGCGGTACCGTTTAATGTATTAGCTGTTTGAGACCAAGGTTGAGATCCTGGCATTCATTCACGGAGCCAGGGACTTCGCCAAGTGGAGGAAATCGCAAACCGAAGATGCTGGCTAGCATCGGGCGCGAAGCAACATTGTTTGAGGCAACACGGGAATTTGTATGAAGACCTGGACCGAAATCCGTCAGTGGCGAAAGGAACAGCGCGGCGCGTTGTTGAAATTACGCGTGGACGCCGGAATGGCGCACCGTCGCAGGTGGAACGAAAACATCGAGGCGCATTTGCGGGCCATGATTCCGCGACTCAAAATCAAAACTATCGGATTCTACTGGCCCTTCAAAGGCGAGTTCGATGCTCGTCCGCTCGTGCACGAACTGATCGCCGAAGGGATAACGGCAGCGTTGCCGGTTGTGGTTCAGCCGAAAATGCCGCTGGAATTTCGAAGTTGGACACCAGATTCGGCCATGGAAGCAGGCGTCTACGGCATCCCGATCCCCAAAGAACGCGCTATCGTGACGCCGGCTCTCCTGCTCGCACCGATGGTTGGTTTCGATACGGGCGGAT
>JBGPBY010000199.1:0-11931 GCA_041481485.1 Terriglobia bacterium | reverse complement strand
GGAGCCCAGATTCAAGTCACCGTCCGCCGTGTGTGGATCCGGATGGCGGAAGGCTATCCTTATCAAGACCTATTCCAACAGGCGCTCGATAACTTGAACCTCATCCCACTACTCTGCTGACAGTAAGAATGCAAATCGAGTGGAATAGTTCCAGGGGATAACCGCGTCCGCAGATCGACTCCGTTGTCATCTTTGCAAGCGATAGATGAGCTTTGATCTCGAAAGCGGGCACGAAACTCAAACTCCCTGTATAAAACCATCCCAAAGATTCAAAAATCGCAGTTTGCCGCTAAGAAACGCCGCCAATATTCAGGCGGTGTGAGAAATTGCGGCTAGAACACTGCCGGCGATGCGTCCGGGTTTACCGCCAATAATATTTCTGCGGCAAACCCTCCGGAGTTGGATCCTTTCTGCAAGCGGTCCAGTGACATCATGGACTTCGCACCGCCCTGATTTCGAAATATGTTGTCTTCGCTGTGCAGCGTCCGGTGCACGCTTGTGTGATTCACATAAGGCTCCAGTTTGGCAATCTGATCGGTAATTTCCTCCTGGAGAAACAGCTGACCTGTGTGCGACACATGGCCGCCGGAGTATCTTTCCGACGCGAGCCCTCCTCCGACATGGACTTTGAGATGAATATGAATAGTCCTCCCGGCATACCATCCCGGATAGAGCGAGACGAACTCTGCGATCCCCTGCCTGTTGGTCAATTGCACGCCGCGAAGAAAACGTGTTTCATCCATGGGGCCCTGACCGCGGCCACCGCGGCCGCGAGGACCTCCAGGTCCGGCAGGTGGGCCGCCCCGGCCGCCCGGAGGAGAACCCGGTCCCCTGCCTCCCCGGTCGCCACCGCCGTTCGAAGTGAACCCCGAGTAGACTCCCAATGCATCACAATGCCAGATATCCACGGCTGCATTCTCGAGTGGTTCACATCGGACAGCATCGACGAGCGCGATTCTCAGTTGCAGCGGAATTCCCGGCCGGCCTTCCGTCACATCGCGGCGGGCTTTTCCAAAATCGACGTAATAAGGTCCTTCCTCCTGTTCGGGAATCAGCGTGCAGGACGGAGCTGCCTTCAGGAGTCTCGATGCCCCGGAAATCAGAGCGGTCCCGCCCAGCAGGAATGCTCGACGATTGATCAGCCAATTTGAATGTCTCATGTCTGCCAACATAATCCGGTTCGGGGAGCTGCTCTGTTAATTTTTGTAAACGTGACTCTCATCCGCCCCATAACGCGACCGCCGGTTGCCGCAATCGGCGCCGGGAAGGGATCCGCGGCTGATCACAGGTGACCGTCCCGGCCAAAAGCATCTTGACAGCAACAGTTTCGGACATCATGATGACTTCATGAGAACGACCGTGACATTGGATACTGACGTCGAGCGGTTGCTGCGTGCTGCAATGCATCGGCATCGGCGATCGTTCAAGGACACTCTGAATATCGCGATTCGCAAGGGCCTTGCCGGAAACCAGAAAGATGCCGCTTCTGTGCCTTTCAAGGTTCAAGCCAGACCAATGGGACTGAAGGTGGGTATCGATCCTGCAAGTCTGAACAAGCTGACAGACGAACTTGAAACGGAATCTCAAACAGCAAAACGGCCGAAGCGATGATCGTTCCCGACCTTAACCTTCTCTTGTACGCTTATGATTCCTCATCGCCCTACAACAATGACGCGGTGACGTGGTGGCAGAATTGTATGTCGGGAGCTGATCCTGTTGGATTTCCGACAGTCATCATATTTGGCTTCATTCGGCTGAGCACGAGCGTTCGTGTTTTTCAACATCCCATGACTCCGTCGGAGGCTGCCGGACATGTCCGATCATGGCTATCACAGCCCATCACGCAGGTACTCGATCCCGGTCCGCATCATGTGGAGCAAACACTGAGACTGCTGGAGACCCTGGGTGCTGCCGGAAATCTGGTCACCGATGCGCAGATTGCGGCCATTGCGATTGACCATTCGGCGATACTGCACACGGCGGATGCGGACTTTGCGCGATTTCCCGATCTTCAATGGACCAATCCGCTTGCAGGTACAGGAAGTTCTCGACACAAACGACGAACTCAACGTGCGAAGAGACAAAAGTAAAGTCGCTCGCGTCGGCGAATCGGTCCTTATAGAACGCCATCGACTTGTCGAGGTTCCATTGATTGTCGGCCTCCACTGTTGTCATGCGTCTCCGCACCGCTTCACGGTTCGTTGAGGATCGTCAGGACAACCGAAGGTGCGTCGTTTTCCTGAAGCTTCACGGGGGTTCCACTCTTCCAATAGCTCGCAATGAAATCCGGATCCAGATAAGCGTCGTCAGAAACGGAAGCCCATGCATAGGCGCGATATTTACCCGGGATGACCCCCGGAAACTCGACAATCCCTAACTGATCGGTTCGTGCGGAACGCAGCATGCCATGCAGTTTCACTTTGTCCAACGGCGGTTCAGGTAAAAGTGCAATCAGCGCGTCCTGAACAGCCCCGCCTTGACGATCCACGGCTTTTGAACGAAGCGTTCCAGAACCAGGTCGAACCCGAATCTCAAGTATTTCCAGATCGTTGGATAGTGTGACGCCTTCGGAGAGCGCATCGCGATTCCCCTGTCGCGCACTCGCAACATATGAACCTTGAGGGACCTCGATCTGATCGAGATCATATTGACCGGCTTGGTAGGTGAACTGGGAAAATGTCCCATTACTCCCCAATTTTAGCTTGATCGGGGAATAGGAAGAACACATCGTGCGCACCGGGCACAATGCAATCATCGCATCGGCCAATGGAACAATTGTTCCGTCCGGTAATTCCCGAACCGCATGAACTCCGATGCGGCCATCGTGCTCTGACACGATCAGATTCACGTCCGTCTCTCTGCCTGAGAATTCCACAGGCACATACAGAGGTGAACCTGAGCCTGATTTAAGTACAACCTGGAATTCTCCGACTTGTGTCGGCCAAAATGTCTTAACGATCTCTTCGCCAGCTTCAAGATGTATTTTGGTATCCGGTATCGACTCCCTTTGCATAGTTGTGGAGCTTGCGGTAAATCGGGGTGAGAGATACGCCCACCCGAGATAAACATCTCGGGCACTCTCACCTGGTGGATTGATCAAATGGATGCGAATAGCGCCAATATGCGTAGAGCCTAGGCTATCGTACCCAATGCAGTCTCACCTCCACTCTGCACTTCAACCAATTGGGCCGCTGAGAGAGTTTCCGCTCGGGCGTAAAGCGCCGGCATCATCTTCAAAGGATCCGGAACAGCATTGCCTAAGGTATTGCCTTTTCCGGCAAAGCCAAGGAAATATCGCCCGGGTGCCAGATCAAACAGGCGAAACTCGCCACGGTCATCCGTGAGGATTCGTCCTGTCCACATGAGTTGGCGCCCATTTTCGGTGCCCTGATAACGATAGGCTGTTACAGTCGCAGCAGCAGCGGGCTGCCCGTTCGAATCGAGCAGCCGTCCAGAAATGATTCCGATTTTGGTTAAGCGGACTAACGGACTTGTCACAGTCTCGTTCTGTATGACTGCGTAGGACAACGTTCGATTGATGTAACCTTGTCTCACAAATACCAGAAACACGGGAGCATCAATGGCTCTTTCGAGAACGGGAACCTCGATCTGAAAGCGGCCGTCGGCCCCGGTCGAAGTCTTCACGGGAGTCTCCGTAGACAGCAAGCTATCACGTGTCCTAAGAGCTGTGCTGTCTGGTCCTTTTTGGGAAAGGACTTGAACCAGAACTCCAGGTATTGGATCACCCGTAGCGGAATCGCATACAACGCCTTCAATGTGGAAGAGTCCGGACTGCTCCTTTTGTGCGGCGATTAACGAAAACGCAAGTAGACAAACGAATACCGCACTAATCGCTAATACCATTGTTACAGAACGCATGAATTCACCCACCACACGGCATGATCATATTCGGGAATTCTGGGAGTACGCAATAAGGATACTTTATGCCTAAATGTTGCCCTCCTGTCAGGTTAGGAGTGCATTCCTGGTCACCCGGTTTTCAGCTCGACCAGTACCGAAACGTTTCACCCTATGTTTCGGAAATTCGCGCCGTGCTAACCTGTTTCATGCAACTTCCGAAAATTGAACCGCATTTCGATCTCACCGTCCGAGTGGGTTGCAGTCTTGTTTATGAAGTCACGGGAACGGCTTCATTGCTCCTGAATCTGAAGCTCCGTCCCGACCGTAGTCACACGGTCATCTCCGAGGCCTTGGCGCTGGGCAATAATCTCCCGGCCGATGAATTCACGGACAGTCATGGAAACGGTGTGTGCCGCGTGACGCTTGCGCCCGGTACGAATTGCTTTCGCCACGACGCCATCGTTGCGGTTCCCTCTCAGCCGGATAATTACAACCTAATCGCCACGACTCCACAAACAACTGGTGAACTTCCCGCCGAATTGTTGCGTTACACCCTGCCCAGCCGCTACTGCGACTCCGATAAGCTCACGGATTTCGCCTGGGGAAAATTCGGCAACATCGACCACGGACTGCCGCGAGTTCAAGCCATCAGCAAATGGATTCACGAAAACATTGAGTATCGCTACCTTTCGGGCAGGCCGGATTTCTCCGCAGGCGACGTGCTTCAACGCGGCTATGGAGTTTGCCGCGACTTTGCGCATCTCGCCATTGCGCTCAACCGGACGTTTAACATTCCAGCGCGTTATGTGACGGGCCATGTACCGGACATCGGATTTCCCGATCCGGAAAACCACATGGATTTTCATGCCTACGCCGAAGTCTTTATCGGCGGGACATGGTTCACCACCGACGCCCGATTTCATTTGCCACGCATCGGCCGCATCAAAGTGCCGTGCGGACAGGATGCAGTGGACGGCGCGTTTTCGACGATATTCGGCGGCGCAACCCTGACTTATTTTCAAGTCTGGGCCTACCAGGTGGCGCGGGGCACCGTGGGCATTGGCGATCCCATTGATCTGACGCAGCGTCTCGACAACCAATGGAACGTGCGTACCGTTTAGACCGGGGAATTCGGGCCGGACATCTCCCGGATCTGTGAGCGTGCGCTGCAAGGAACGCAGTCCAGTGGTACACCGACACCGGGCCGAGCCGTGAATGGGGCTGAATCACGTTGGCAAGCGCCACGCAATTTCGGTGACGTTGACCAAATTCGCCTTGCGAATTTGGTCAACGTCACCGAAATACTCAGACGTCCTGGCTGCGTTAAGCCTTCCGGCTCGAGGTCGCTTACCGTATCCAATGGGCCGAGCAGTGTTACTATTTCCGGATGAACCTCCTTTTGATCGTTCTACTTTCCCTGTTTCAAATCGATAAATGGGAACAGGCAAATCGCGATGTCGCGCGGCTTGCACCATCCAGTTTTAATCAGCTTCCCAAAGGTGTGATTCAGGAACTGGAGAGAAGGCATTGCACCATTCCACAAGTGTGGGGCTCTCATTCGCCCGGCAACGTGATTTATGGTGAGTTTTTAAAGAAGGGTCAGAAAGACTGGGCCGTGCTTTGCTCGTCGAATTTGAAATCTTCAATTCTCGTCGTCCCCGCGGGATCTCCGCTCAATGCAATGAAAGTTGCGGAAGAGGAAGACCTCAATATGCTGCAGGGCGTCGGCGAAAGCCAGATCGGCTTTTCTCGTGAGATCGCGCCGGTGGGCG
This sequence comes from Terriglobia bacterium, assembly GCA_041481485.1. Lineage (GTDB taxonomy): Bacteria > Acidobacteriota > Terriglobia > 20CM-2-55-15 > 20CM-2-55-15 > JBGPBY01. The sequence continues at coordinate 6,298 of JBGPBY010000199.1, read as the reverse complement.
AATCATTTATCCGGGAGCATTACGAGGCTTACGGAGGACCAAAACCTCCTCCCATCGATCATCTGGGAATTAACGATGCCTTTGTGGAAAAGGCATCCGTCGTTCTTTATTACTATCAGAACAAGTGGCTGCGGCTGACCGGATCGGATTAGCGGTTCTCGGAATTTGGAGTTTTAAGCGCCGGACATTTCCCGGATCTGAGCGGCATGGCGTGCTTCGTGCGCTGCAAGGAATGCAATCCAGTGACGTTCATCGAACCGGGACCGCGGCTGGATCCCAAGGAGCATCCACGTCTCTTCGTCCGGCTTACGAAGCTTTCGACCTCGCTCCGCCAGCGCATGCCGGAAGAGGTGTACCTGGTTTGGACGTGAATGCGTGGGTTGCCCAGGTGGAGCGCAAGTCGGGATGGAGCAAGAAGCGCGTGATGGGGATCGGTCTTCCTCTGTTGCAGCTCGTGACCATCTCGCAATTCGAGGCGATCCTCGCACACGAATTCGGACACTACGACGGCGGCGACACGAGCCTCGGGCCCTGGATCTACAGAACGCGCCAGGCAATTAGGCAGACCATCCAGCGTTTGTCCGCAGCCGCCAGTAACTACGAGTTGATGGCGCTGATCCGCGCTCCTTTTCTCGGATACGGCAAGATTTCCCTGCGCATCACCCATGCGGTCTCGCGCGCGCAGGAGTTCTCCGCCGATCGGCTGGCGGCAGAGACCATCGGCGCCGGCGCGCTTGCCGATGGTCTTCGGTCGATCCATCGCGGAGCGGCGGCGGGATCCTATTACTTAAATAGTGCGCGGCACAAAACTCCCCGGCTAGGTCGATGTCATGCGATCCCGGATCTTGCTGAGTGATCGCGCGACCAGAGAAAAGGAATCGAAGGCCACTTTTCCGCGAATACCGTTGATGTTCAACTTCGAATAATCGAAGGCATAGCACGCGACACATGTTGTAAGATCGCGCGCACCGCCGGCAATGAGAGGAAGTTCCTAAAAATATGATTAAACGAAGAAGCGACTTCCTGTTGATTCCGTTTTTTCTTTCGGTAGTAGTTAGTGCGCAACAAGCGGACAAACCCCAGGTCTTGAGTCATCCCAGCAGCCTGGTCGCAGACAGCCAGGACAACCTCTTTGTTCTGATTAAATACGGGATCGCCAAGGTTACTCCTGAAGGAAAAATCATTGACCTGAGGAAACTGGATGGAGGCGTCAAAATTGACAAGGCTTTTGGAGGATTGGTCATCGATTCCAAAAATAACCTTTACGCAAGCGATGAGGCGATTCTCTACAAAATTGCAGTCACCGGAGACAAGGTCGATGCCAGGGTCTACGCGGGCGAAAGGGGATACGGTTTGGTTGACGGGCCTTTATCCACGGCGAAATTCAGAAGTTTTGCCAACCTGACGATCGACGCCAAAGACAATATCTACTTTACGACCGATTATTCCTGGATAAAGGACGAAATCGGAAGCAACTATGTCTCGGATAATTTTATCGCTAAAGTTCCAGCGGGTCAGTTTAACAAGGCGTATTCGACCATTCGCAAAATAAGTTCCGACGGCATCGTATCCACGCTGAAGACACCGGATGGCAAATTCATTCTTCCCCATGGAGTGTCAGGAATGGCAATTGACGACAAAGGCGATATTGTCTATTCCAGCAACGTAAGCCGCTCGGTAGAAAAGATAAACCATATCACTGGCGTGTTTACTCATATCGCAGGTCAGGCGTACAAGCGACAGTACTGTCCTGTTTATGCGCCCGGCGATGTCAGCACGGCCGAGTTATTCACTCCGCAAACGATCATCATCAATAAGGCCGGCGAAATGATCTATTCCGACGAAAGAAATCACCGCATTACGAAGATCGCAAACGGGAGAGTCAGCACCCTTGCAGGCAACAATGTCATTGACCCATGTGGCCAGAATATCGGCGGCCGGGCGCAGGAAGGGCATAAGGATGGCACTGCCCTGGCGGCATTATTCAATTTTCCAAAAGGACTGGCCTACGATTCCAAGGGGAATTTATATATCGCGGATGAAAATAATATGTGCCTCCGCAGGTTATCTCCCGATGGAATCGTGACGTCATTTACGACCTTCGACCGCGCGCAGGCCATGATCGAAGGCAATTGAATCGAGAAAGTGCAGGCAGCATAAGCCAGGAGGGCGGAAAACGAACTGTCTATTTCAATTTTGCAAAGCGGCGTTCGACTTCATCAAGAGTTTCATCCTTCTTGGGAAAGGCAAACCGAACCAGGCCGCGGCCAAGCTTCGGGTCTGAGGAGTAGAAGCTGGAACCGGGCACGGTCGCGACGCCGATCTCATCAATCAGCCAATAGGCGAACGCCATATCGTCATCACCGCGGCCGAGGCGCGTGAAGTCCGCCATGACGTAATACGCGCCTTCCGGCGTGGTAAATCGGAAGTCATGATCCTGCAGAATGCCGAGCATCCGTGAGCGGCGGGACGTGTAGAAATCGCGCAGCCAGTCGTAATACGCATCCGGCATTCCGATAACCGCGGCCATGGCTTCCTGCAGGGGTGTTGGCGCACAAACGGTGGTGAAGTCATGCACCTTTCGCAGCGCGTCGGTAAGGTCTTCATTGGCGATTGCGTAACCCACCCGCCATCCGGTGACCGCAAATGTCTTTCCGAGTCCGCAAATCGTAATGGTGCGATCGGCCATTCCCGGCAGCGTCGCGATCGGAATATGCCGGTGGCCATCGAAGACAATGTGTTCGTAGATCTCGTCGGTAATGGCGATTGCGTCGTGCCGCACGCAGAGATCTCGAATAAGAGTCAACTCTTCCTCGCTGAAGACGCGGCCGGAAGGGTTGTGCGGCGAATTGAACAGGATGGCTCGCGCTCCATGATGAAATGCCTGGGATAATTCGTCTGGATCAAATCGGTAGTAAGGAGGGCGAAGCGGTACCCAAACGGGATTGCCTCCGGCAAATGCGATTCCGGCGTGATAGTTTTCATGAGCCGGTTCGAGCACCACGACGTTGTCACCCGGATTGACGGTTCCGAGCAGCGCTGCAATGACGGCTTCGGTGACGCCGCAGGTCACGGTGACATGCCGGTCGGGATCCACTTTCTGCTGATAGAACCGGCTGCTCTTCTGCGCAATGGCGTTGCGAAGGCTGGGCTGCCCCCACGTCATTCCATACTGATTTTTTCCGTTCCGCATCGCCTGTTCCGCCGCGGCGAGAACTTCCTGCGGTGGATCGAAATCCGGAAATCCCTGAGCAAGGAGTATCGCTCCCTTCTCTGCGGCGTAGCGTGTGATCGAACGAATTACGGACTCCTGCAGCTTTTGAAGACGACGGGCAGCATAGGTTTTCACGATTGAAATCGCCCCACAACGTATTTTTCATAAATTCGACTCACACGGCCGGTGTGATGCTGGAAATCGCGCGTGAGTTGTTCGGCAACGTCCCCTCGTTCTGCGGAATAGCCCAAAAGCCGCGAGCACACACGGAGTTCTTCCTGCTCGCGGGGCAGAGAGTGTGTCTGGGCATCGTCCACCATCTGTAATTTGTTTTCGACGTCGCGAAGGAAGAGGTAGGCCTCGCGAAGGATATCTCGTTCATCCGTTGAAATCAGATCCTGCTTTTGAAGTGCATCCAGGGCCCTTAGTGTATTTCGCTCGAGCAATTGCGGACGCCCGTCACCGTTCACCGCCTGAACGGATTGAACGACGAGTTCGATTTCCCGAATTCCTCCAGTCCCGAGCTTGACGTTCCGGCCCCCCTGGCCTTTGGCGAGAACCTTGCCGTCGATACGCGACTTCATGTGACGCACCTCCGCCAATGCCTCCTCATTGAAGGCCGGCCGATATACGAACGGGCGCGACATTTCCAGAAATCGTTCACCCAGCTCCCGGCTTCCGGCTATGGGCCATGCTTTCAACAGTGCAAGCCGCTCCCATGCCCCCATGCGTGTCCTGTAGTAACGTTCGTAGCCTTCGAGAGAATCCGCAAGGTTTCCGGCATCGCCCTCCGGTCTCAGGCGAAGGTCGACACGGTAAACATAGCCTTCGCTGGTGAACGCGCTCAGTCCCATCGCGATCTTCTGCGCCAGTTTCCGAAAATAATCGCCGGGAGAAGATCCATGGGAACGTTGCTCTTTGGCGTCGTAGAGAAACATCAGATCGACGTCGGAGCTGAAATTGAGTTCCCCTCCTCCAAGTTTGCCCATGGCAAGAATCGTAAATTCCCTATAAGCATCGAGCGGGATTTTCAGTTCGCGCTTCAGGGACCTTGCGCTGATTTCGCATGCGGCTGAAACCAGGGATTCTGCCACGACGGAGAGAGACGACAGTGTTTCTTCGACGGTCGCGATGCGCAGGAGATCGCGAACTCCAATCCAAAGCATCTCCCTTCGTTTTGCCGTGCGCAGGTAGCCGAACTGTTTGCTTTCGTGCTTCAGCATTTTCAAGGTTTGCGCAAGTTCCCGCTGTATTTCGGCCAGCGGCCGGCTGCCATGCAAGATCTCAGTATCGGTCACCCAGTAGAAAAGATGCGGATCGCGAATCAGGATTTCGGCCATGTAGACGCTGCCGCCCAGACATCTGGCGAGAATTTCCAGCGCCTGTTTCGAGTTTCGAAGGTAGGTAAACAGATGCGCTTTGCTCGAAACGGAACTGGTGAATCTTTCAAAATAGGTCACCGCCTGATCCGGATTTGCAGCAAGCGCCACACAGTTCAGAAAATCCTCAAGGATTTCTGCAAACAGCAGCCGCTCTCCGGGTTCTCCGGCCGCCGCCTGGATACTGGCATCTGCTTTTTCGAAATCGGTCAATCGGAATGGAGACAGAAGTTCGGCGGCCCGAGCCGGCTCGAGGCGTGGAGCAAGGAGCAATTCCCGTATGTCCCGGGCAACCATGGTGTCAGAGTAAGATAAGGTGTGACCGTTGTGGAATTAAAACAATCCGTTCGGGCACTTTGCAAAAGCGCCCCGCGAGAACTCCTCGACGATTTCATCGCAAGTATCGGGGACGATTACTTCACCGCGTTTTCTGCCGGCGAGATTTCAGAACATGTCCGAATGATCGCGACGCTCGGGCAGGAACATCCGGTTCGGGTTCAGGTGTCCAACAGCGAAGGAAACGATTTCAGGATTGTCATTGTCGGGTACGATTATCTTTCCCAGTTTTCCATGATCTGCGGACTTCTCTCGGCGTTTGGTTTCGATATTCGCACCGGCGACATCTATTCCTATTCGAAACGAACTGCGGCCTCCCGAATCGTGGATGTCTTCAATGTCACTCTTATTTCCGGTGAAGATTTTGATCGTGCACGGCAGCGCGAATTCGAACAGGAACTGGAGCTGCTAATCCGCCTTCTTTCCGAAGACGCGATTCAGGAAGCGCGAACGCGGCTCTACCGGTTTCTTGCCGAACGCATTGAACGAATGAACGAGCCGCTCACCGGACTTCTTTCACTCGTAAAGTTTACTTTCGACAACAACGCTTCCCCGGACTCGACGGTGATGGTACTGGAATCGGAAGACACATTCGCGTTTCTCTATGCCGTTGCCAACGCGTTGTCCATGAGAGGCGTCGACATTCGCCAGGTCAAGATCCGCGGTGCCTTAGGCAAAACGCGCGACGAGTTCGTGATTTCAAACAGCTGGGGCGGGAAAGTCAAAGCCGGCGCGGAGCAGGAACGGCTGAAGAAGTCCGTCGCCATGATCAAGCAGTTCACAAGGTTTATTACGGATGCGCCGGATCCCGCAAAGGCCATGCTTCACTTCGATCAGTTTCTCGACCGGATCATCGAAGTTGGTGAAGACAACATCCCCGAAAAAGCCCTGTCGTTTTTCGGTGAACCTGAAGGAATGCGGCGGCTCGCGCAATTGCTGGGTTCCAGCGATTTTCTGTGGGAGGAATTCCTGAGGTCGCGCTTCACCGAACTGATCTCGATCATCGCGGAAGACAAAGTGGCTGAGCCCAAGACCGCGATGCAGCGCCAGTTGAAAGCTGCTCTGAATCAGGCTTCCACGGTTCGGAAAACCACTCTCAACCAATTTAAGGACCGGCAACTGTTTCTCATCGATGTGCAGCATTTGATTGGTGCCAATACCACATTGTTCGACTTCTCCGGATCGCTGACAGATCTTGCCGAGGTGGTTCTCGAAGAAGCTGCCCGCATTTGCTTTTCTTCCGCTCGGTCAGGCAAGGGATCACAGCAGCGGTTTGCCATTTTCGGACTCGGGAAATTTGGAGGGCGTGAGATGGGATATGCGTCCGACCTTGAGCTGATGTTTGTTCACGATGGCGGAGACAGTGAAG
>JBGPBY010000198.1:0-11948 GCA_041481485.1 Terriglobia bacterium | reverse complement strand
GTCTATGACCGCCCACAATTGCGAGGAGTGCAATCCTTCCAAATTGTGGGCGGTCATAGACCGCCCCTACAGTGGGGAATCGCGATTACAGCTATTGTGCCGCCCTGAATACGTGTGCGTATTTATGAAACAGCCTAATACGGAAACTGCCGCCGCTAACGCGGCTGGGAAGGGCCGCAAAAATACGCATTTCCCGCCCCAAAATTCAAAACGCCTGGCCGATTCCAAAGACAATTCGCCGCGGCGGTTCACCCGCACGAGTCGAAAGATTCAAGCCGAGATCCACACGGAGCAATACGAATGGCGTCATTATTCGCAGGCCGAAACCCGGTGAATACCGGAACTCCCAGGGCCGGACGTTACTGACGTCCTTGTATATGTTTCCGACATCGAAGAACGCCACCCCGCCAAATTTCCAGTAAATCGGAAAACGGATCTCCTGGTTTACGATCACCAGGCCATTGCCCGGTTCAAGCGTAACTCGGTCCTGACGAAACCCGCGAAGGGTGGTGCCGCCGCCGGCAAGGAACTGCTGCGACGGAACGAGATCTCGTCCCCCCAGCGATCTGGCAATTCCCAGCCGATAGCCGCTCGCCCAAACAAGATTTTTTCCGACCTGACGGAAGCGGAAATCCTGCGCATAAAACTTCGCATATCTGAATGTCGAACCCAGACCCGGCGGCGCCACTTCGAAACTGCCCGAGAAGAATGTGCCGCGAGTCGCATTCAAAATATCGTCGCGTGTGTCGCGAGTGAGGGAAAAATTCAACCGGCTGATGTGGTACCGGAAGTCGGTAACGTCAGGATCGATGGGGCTCACCTCTGGTCCCAGCGCGTGAATGCGCTGAAAGCTGTAGTCATAGCTCAGGACGTAGAAATCGTGAAGACGCCATTGTTGCTGAGTGGTGAGTCCTACAAAATACTGGGTGGTATCCGGTATGGAACGGTCGCGCGTTCGAAACAGCGTTCCTGTGGTTGTGACGCGCTTGCCAAAGAACTCCGGAAAGGACGTATAGACTCTGGCATCGCGCTCTTCCTGTTGCGCCTTCACGCTGGTGCCGAGACGAATACCTCTGCCAAAAAGGTTTCCATAAGTCAGATCGCTGGCGACTCCGAGTTGCCGGTCGCTGGTTTCCAGGCGGTTGGCAACGGCAAACCCATAGCGAAAGCGCCATGGAGCATTTTCATTGAGATGGACATCCACGTCGTACCCTTCCGAGCCGGGGGAAGGGGTAACCTCTACTCTTTTGAACAGCCCGGTGTCGTAGAGTTTTTTGCGTGTGAGATTAATGCGCGAATAGTCCAGCGGATCGCCTGCATGGATTTCAAACTGGCGTTGTATATAAGCGAGGTCGGTAGTCGCATATCCGTCAATGTGAACCCGCCTCACCATCTGGCGCATCCCTTCGTCGATTGTAAAGGCAACGTCGACGCCGGAAGAACTGCGATCCCAATTGCTGGCCGCGGTCAGCTTCAGGTCATTGAACCCCTGTTGCCAATACTCCGCAGTCACACGCTGCCTGGCGGTGTCGATCCACTTCGAGGTAAATGGAAATGGCTTCAGAGGCTTTTCCGCATCCGGAGGCCGCGCTCCTTCGTCGTCCGAAATCACAGCAGTGGGACCGGAAATCACAATTTGCTGCAAATGAGAGGCGTTGAAGAACGTATTGCCGGTGAATTGAAGACGGTCGACCTGATAGGCCAGGCCGGGATTCACCGTGACGACGAATTTCGCGTGAGTGCCCTGAGTCACCAATTCAGGCTCCGTTGAAGTCACCGCAAGAAATCCATTCCGTCTGAGGCTGTACTCGATTCGCCGCCGAGCAGCGTCAGGAGCCGCAAGAACGTCACCGGCGCTTCTCCGAATATCGATTGGGTCGATACCGTGAAATTCCCACTTCGGCTTTTTAAACCGGCTGCCTTTCACGATTTCGAATACAAACCGTAGGGTGTTCTCACCCGGAGTTTCTTCGCGTGTTTTTACGGCCGCCTTCAGGTACCCGTCGTCACGCAGATACTTCAGCAACCGGCTCTCAGCAGCGCGCATTGAAGATGCGTCTCCTACGCCGGAACTCCACTCCTTGCGAATGTCGTTTTGAACTTTCATTGGAACATCCGCACCCTGATAAGCAAGAAGGATCTTCGGCCCCTTCGCGATGACATAATCCACGTTCATCCAACTTCCGGCCGGTATTCGTTGTCCCCGGATTCTGGTGTCCAGGTAGTCCTGTTTCACATAGAAGGTCGCCAGTTTTTTCACATCCTCGTTCAGACGATATGCACTGAATGTCTTGCCGCTTCTGGTCACCCGCCGGCGAAGTTCACTATCCGGGGCATCGTCGCCCGTAAACGTCACGGCACCGATCAATGGCTGCGCTTTCGGTTCGGTGCGCCTGGGAAGCGGCGGGCCTCCACCGATTCTCAAATCCTGCTGGAGCTCGAACCGGATTTCGCGTTTATCCGATTCGTTGACGGTACGCAGGACGAAATTCCGATACGGATTGTATGAAGCGATCCAGGTTTGTTCGCGCGAACCTTTCAGGTTTTGCGAAAACGTGAGATTGAAGTCCCGGGTAACGTTTTTGCCGATCGTGACTCGTGCGCTGATGTCCTCGTCTGATGCCAGACTGACCGCATCAATACGCACCGTGTCAAGTCCCAGCGCCGTCCCCGCCGTTGCGAAGAATTCACTCGCCTGGCCGGTGAGATAACTGGCCAGTTGTTCGCGGGCCACGGCGACCTGGGCGCCCTGCAATTCTTCGAATGTGCGTCCGGTGAGCAGCATGGTGATGATATCGGATTCCGATAGGTAGGGATCCGAAGTGAACTCCGTCTTTAGATTCGCAGCGGTGCCACTCGCGCGTAAAGTGATCAGATAGTGCTCGCCCTTGGTGTTCAGCTCGTGCTGGGCTTCAAAATCAAATGTGGGTTCGGTTTGAAACGCGTTGTTGAATTCCACAGTTCCCAGGTTGATCGCATAACTGTCGCGGCGGCCCAGTGATGTCGTCGGGTCATCGCGCACGATACCGGGACCGAAGTAGATTTCTCCGCCTTCGTTCACCGCCGCACGGCCAAGTACGATCGGCTCACTCAGACTGCCACGAACGCGAAACGTACCGGTAAGATCGAGGTCTGCAACATTGTTCGAGACCGTTACCAACCCTGGCGTTTCGACCGTCACATTGAGCAGGATCTGATCGGCGAAACTCGAAGACCGGCGGTTTCGCCCGCGCCGCGATGCCTCATCCCCTCCAGTCAGTGAAGAAAATACCTGCTGTGACAGATCGATATCGTCCCGATACAGCGCGTTAAGAATGTCGATGTTTCCCTGAATCTCCGTCTGTGCGCCTGCCGCGGATACGCTGAGGTCACTGTTGATTTCACTCTGCAGTCCTTCCGGATACTCCAGCTGCACTCCACGCGCGCTGAGTTTAAGGTTCGAATTCTGAAGTCCGTTAGAGGAATATCCTGTCTTTCCGGTTGCAGTGAAACGGCCCCCGTTCAGCGTTCCCTCCGCACTGCGAATCTCCAGCTCGGTTCCTGCCATTGCGATTTCCGAATTGAAACCTTCCAGGCTGATCGGCGGATCCGCAATTTCAAACCGCCCTTGGACTAGGCTGATGGAACCGTCAATCATCGGCTGGCTCTGCGTTCCACGCACGGCCGCACGAGCGCGAAGCGTGCCCACAATCGAAGAATCCGGAATGAACGCTTCCAGAATTTGCAGGTCGGTGTCCGCGTTCACATCGAGATTCAGATTCCCGGATTTCAGATTCACCGTCCCTCGAACAACAGCATTCGTGTCGCTGCCTTCCACATGAAAGCTGTTCACGGTAACGGTATCGTTCGCGAGAGAAACGCGAATGGGTTCCGCCTGGCGCACTGCAATGTCGCGAACTGTCAGATCCAGCTGATTGACCGTCACTGTTGCGCTTGCGCCATCCAGCGACGGCGTCGTAAAGCGTGCGGCGCCAGAAGCTGCGATACTTCCGGAAATCGGGCGGTCCGGCAGCAGCGCCCCCGGCTGAATGTTCATGGCCTGAAATTCAAATTCGCCGCTTCCGCTCAATGTGCCATGTCCTTGAACGTCCACGGTGCCGCCTGCCAGAGACCCTCGCAGGCTGCGGATTCGATATTGGTCCCGCATGAAATCGACTGCGGCTTCGACTGCAGCCGGCTCCGACATCTTCGTGCTTTTTGCGGTGGCGTTGTGAGTTTCAACCGTGCCGTCGATGGAAAGATGGTCCAGCAGATGGTCCGGGTAATCGCCGATGGATCCCGCGATCACCGCATGCGCCGCCGCATCGCCCGTCAGAACAACGCCAGTTACGGGAAGCTGCGGCAAAGCAGCCGTAACGTCCGCGCGAATTCCCTGGGCCAGATCTCCATTGGCCTGAACGGTGAATCCGTTTCCCTTGAGGTTCACATTCCGCAGAGCGATGTCATTCAGCTGCAATGGTTGTGCCTGCCCCGAAGCCTCCGCTTTTCCGGACACCACCACATCATATTGTTCGTGCTGAATCCTGCTTTGTTCCGCGGTAAGCGTCGCCACAAACCGATATGGCGATCGCAATTCAATTTCAGAATCGAGCGACGCGGAATACTTCTCGCTGCCGGCATGGACGGACATCGTGGCTGTTTCCGCTGCGGATGATTTGACCGTCGTTCCACTGAGAGAAATGTTTCCCAGCGCCTCGGATTGGTAAACCACATCGTTGAGTACGCCATTGAAATTCGCTCGAGGCGAGTCGAGTGTCCCGTCGACTTCGGCATTGGCAAACGCGGTGGCAGAAAACTCGCGCACGTTGCGAATGGCGAGATCATGAATGTTGGCGCTGGCCTGGACCGCCCTGGTCCTGACATTCAGGGTTCCGTTGGCCTCCAGCAAGCCGGTCCCCTGAGCCGCTTCGAGTCGATTCAGGGTCATGACGTCATTCTCGAGATGCGCGTCCAGCGTCGCGCGATCGACGTGAGTGCCGCCGATATCGAATCCGGAAGACGAACCTTCTACCTGTGCGACGGGATGCTCCAGTGTTCCGTTCACGGTTCCCGACGCAACAAAGGTTCCCTTGCCGTCCGGAAGTACATCTTCAAGGTGAAGTGACATCTCCGGAACATCCGCGTGAATTCGTTTTGAACGAAGGTCCACGGTTGCGTCGGCATCCGGGATCTCCGACTGCTTCATTCGCGCCTGAATGTTTTTGAAAGAAGCGACACCTCGTAAGAGCACTACCCGCGCCGACCCCATAACCGGACCGATCCCGCCATAGAACACATCGCGGGCTTCCATCTCGGCACGCACGATCGGATCAGTCAGCGTGCCATCGAGATTCCCTGCCGCCGTGATAGAACCGAACTTGTTGTAACTTGCCTGAAAGGATCCCTGAAGCTTGCGATCGAGTCCGGTTCGTACCTTCGCGTCGATCTCCGCTCCCTGAGCTTCCGCGCGAATCTTCGCGTCCAGCTTTGCATTTTGAATTTGGACGTCCGAAGTCCCATTGCCGTACTTCGTTTGAACCATGAGGTGCGCTGAACCGGATGCATCACCGAGGTCCGATGCCTTCCAATGCAGATCGAGGTTGCCGTTTGAAGTTCCGGGGATTCCTGCAGGATCGAGTCTCCATGCCTTCCACATGGCAGACATCGTTTTCGTCTTTTCGGAAATCTCGGCGCTGGCGTCAACACTCCCTGTGCCTTGCTGCGCATGAAAGCCGGTCAGTTTCAGAACTCCCGATTCGAGACCAGCAAATCCGGAGAACTGCATATTCCGCCATTGATCAAGCGTGATCGGTTCCGTATAGAAAGTCATCCCGGCTGTCAGATTCGGCGCCCATTGAACATGACCCTGCGCCGTGCCTGCCCCGCGATAGCTGGTGTAGACAACCTTCCAGCCGACCGGTCCGAATTGCACTCCATTGTCATTGAGCACGAGCTGAACCTGGGGAACATCCAGTGAAAGATCCGAAGAAAGGGATACCGGCGCAGGAATCCGAACGCTTCCCTGACTGCGGTAGAGATCGATGGCGAATTCCGGTATTCGAATCGAAGTAGCGGAACTGGTGTACTCCAAAGAGCCCTGGCGAACGATGAACCGTTCAAATCGAATCTTCGGCAGCGTTGTTGGCTTTCCCGAAGGCTCCGGCACAGGCCCCGTCGAATCGATTCGGATGCGGAGGTGATCCAGTTCCAGATTGGTGACAACTTTGGTCGGCGCGGTGAGGATATTCCAAGGAAGGTCGATTTCCATCCGGTCCGCCTGCAATTCCAGCCCGCTGCCCTTATACCTCACGCTATCAAGAACGGCTTTCAAATGATAAGCGTCGAACTGAAGGCGATCGGCTGAAAACTCGATACCGGCGGCGCGGGCAATATTGGAAATGCGCCGCAGCCCCCATTGCTGAAATGAAGAATTTTGAATGAGGAACAATCCCAGAACAAAGATCAACAGGAGAGTGGCGCCAGTCCACAGCAGGAAACGCCTGACGAAACGCCTCGCTTTCATTGGACTCCGCATCTTGCAGAAAGGCCGGAAGGGCGCCAGTTCCGCACCGTGACATCGGGAGCTGACATTGAATTTGCAGTCGAACGCCTGCATTCAATGGCGAATTCATTGTCTAACCCTGATCTCACGACGATGATGTGGTACTTCACGCACTTCTCCTTTGGACCTTCTGTCGCGGGGCACCCCAAGACTATGTGAAGGAATGCGAATCAAGAAATCCCCTCTCCCAACGGGAGAGGGACTTCTTGATTCGCATTCCTTCACACAATCTATGACCGCGCACAATCCGTGCATGTCGCCCAGTCATAAAGGTATGAACGTTTGCTTCCCCACTGTAGGGGCGGTCTATGACCGCCCGCAATTTTGAGGAATGCAATCCTACAGATTGTGGGCGGTCATAGACCGCCCCTCTAGCGGGAAATGGAATCGTATTCATTCAACGACTACTTGGCGCTGGCGCTGCTGACTGTGGCATATTTCGCCACCGTGTCCGGAAACGCTTTCACCGAAGCGGGAGTCTTGACACCACCGTTCAAAATGGTTTTCGCTGTGGCGTCTGATCCGTAGACTTCGCGGATGTCGTCCTTATCCGGAGAAATCACCGCCCCTTGTAGCTCGAGTCCGGCAAACAAACCCTTGCTTCTCGAGTACGAAAGGATCTCCGCATTCAGTTTCACGTCCGTCGCCGCACCGGCCTGGCGGCCCACCGGACCTGCCGCGGCGGAAGCATCTCCACCGACTGAGAATTTATCGCTAAGCAGGCTGTTCATCCCCTTTTCATTCATGAAGAGCAGCACAAAATCCGTGGACTGAACGCCGATCTGGAGGCCAATGCTCCCTCCACCGAGGTTGAAGTATGCAGGTGCACTCCATCCTGACGCATTGTGGCAACTTGCGACTCCACGTCCTCCGCGTCCACCGACAACGAACCCTGCCTTCAGCACATTCGGAAAAACTGCAACGCATTTTGCCTTTCCGAGAAGATCCTGAGGAATTCCCTTGTCCGGTGTGTTCATGATTTCAGTGAACACCGTAGCTGCTTTTTGGGATTGTTCAATCTGATCCTTGATGGATTTCTCCTTCTTGTCCTTGTCTTGAGCCTGCACGGAGAGAGACAGCGTCAGACCAAACATGGCGATCGTCAATACTTTCAGTGTAGTGAATCTCATTTCTTCTTTACCTCTTTTCGATGAAATAAAACCATTCGTCTATGCCACTACCAGAGAAGCCCCACCGTCACCTCGATCGTGTCGGTGTGGATCTGGCCGGTATTTGCACGGTGATCACGAACCTCAGCAGACAGAGATGGGCCTTCGTGGCCTTGAAATTCATTTCTGGTCTTCCCCTTTGATGCGCCTCGCGTGCACGACAAACCGCTCTGGCGCCGAACCGATGAATGAAAACGGATAACAGGTAATCAGAGTCAGCTCGGAGAATCCGTGGGACTCCAGTACCTTTGTGTCGGACGGACGGACCACTTCAGTGCCTGAAACGGAATACTCAAACGCTCCCGCGGATGTTGTGAACCGGATTCGCTGGCCGGAACGGATCCTCCGAAGATCCCGGAAAAACGTGTCGCGATGTCCGGCAATGGCGACGTTTCCCTCCTGCTTTGGTCCCGGATTGGACGTGCCTGGTATGTGCCCTGCGCCGGCAACCAGAACTTCATTGCCGACTCCTTCGAGCACCATTAGGGAAAAATTCAAATCCGGGATTTCCAGCCTGCCGAGAATTTCTCCTTCGCTGATTTCAGCGGTTGTTGCCGAAGCCTCGGAGCGGTCAAATCGCCATGACTCCAGTTTCTGGAAGATCATTCCGTAGAGCATGGAGCCACCGCAGAATAGCAATGCCACCACACCAAAGATGATTAGTACTTTTTGAATGTTGCGCATCATCCTGGTTTCTCCACTCCTTCACATCATCGAAACTCCGCTGAGTCCGCGGAAGCCGGAAGGGCATAGCCTTTACGAGTAATGACTGAGAGATTTCTACGGCTGCCCACCTCGACTTTTACGTTTCGAAACTCCCCATTGCGAACGGCTCTCCCGGGAAGGAAACCGATCGTGTATTGGCTGCGGATTTCTCCCGCGATTTCGCCCCAAACTTTCTCGTTGTCCTTCAGAGACTTTGGAAAATACGCCCGGCCTCCGCTGGTTTCGGCAATCTTTCGGAGCACTCCAGGGTTCTTGTCGGGATCATCGGCGTCATACATTCCAATGGTATAAATCGTCGCGCTCGATCCCCGTGCAGTCTGCAGCACGTCGTCGAGGCGATGGCGGCTCGCATTGTCTCCACCATCGCTGAACACAATCAGAGCGCGGCGTTCCCGAGTTCCGGAAGCAATGTGTGCAAGACCCGCTGCCAGCGCGTCATATAGTGCCGTCTTTCCACCCGGAGCCATGCCGTCGAAAACCGAGCGCATGCGGTTTACGTCGTTGGTAAAAGCAATTCCGGATGGCAGACCCATGTGGACCCTTTCATCGAAATAGAGAACAAACATTTCATCGCGGGCGCTGCTCGCATTCACAAAGTCCAGGGCGGCTTCGTGAACTGCGCCCCGCTTGTTCCGCATACTTCCGCTGTTGTCGATCAAGAGTCCCACGCTTGCCGGTGCATCTCCTGCTTCGAAGAAGCGAATATTCAGCGGCCGTCCGTCTTCGCTAACTCGGAAATCGGAGGACTTCAGCCCTGCGATGTGGTGGCCTTTTGCATCCACAACGGTGACGTTGAAGACCACCAGTTCCACGTTCACCGCGATCGAAAATGGATTTCCGTCCCGCTGCTGCGCCAGCGGGACGGAGGCCATCGTTGCAATAACCGCAATAAGCAGCGCCAGCATCAGCGAACGCACAGCGCCCGAATAACCTTGATGGAAACTCCTGCGAACACACTGCAGGATCCGAATAGCGCCAGAAGTGGCATTTCACTTCCCGTTTGAGGCAGACTCGCTATCTGTACCGGCGGCCGTTCAGGGTTCTGCGCAGAGGCTGGCGCCGGGCGAGCGGCTGATGCCACTGGAGCGGGATTACTCTGCGGATACGCCGGTTGAACGGTAGCACCCGCCGGTGTGACCGCCATGATCGGTGCCGGAGGCGCAGAACCGACGATCTCACTTCGCGCCGCCCCGGCAACTGCAGGAGTGGTTTCGACCTTACTGTCGCTGTAGGGAACCGTCGAGTTCGAAGTTCGTGCCAACTGCGACGCCATTTCCTTTGGGTAAACAAACTCCTGTCCATTCTTGTCGAACGGGTAGAACCAGGCTCTCAGCGCCGGCGGCTGGCCTGCGGGACGTTCATCGAAAGTCAAAATGGTTTTGTCAGATTCTTCGTCGCGATGAATTGGTATCGCGAGAATTGTCGTGTAGACGTGCGTCTCGTCCTTGTTTGAAATCTGGACTATGTTTCGATTTCCCTGGGAATCGAGAACCTTGAATAAGTAAGTTCCCGCAGGCAGCACCTGCGGGGAGGAACCTGCGACCTCAATGGGTTGGCCAACTGTCACAACAGTCGAATGGTTGGTGAGTTGCGCAAAGCCGCTGCCGGACAGCATCAAACACACGGTAATACTGCCCATCGCCGCCAGAAATGCGCGGTTTGTAAAGCCTGTTAACTTACGACAGTCCATTACACACCTCCTTATACGGTGTTGCAGAAATGCTGAGTCTCGCCCGCTCAAATCGCCCGTCTGCCGCTAATTAACTGAATCGTCACGGAAATCAGAGCGAGCAAAAGCAGAATGTGAATGAATCCACCAATCGTGTACGACGAGACCATGCCGAGAGCCCACATCAGAACCAGAATGACTGCTATTGTCCAAAGCATCGCTGTTCTCCTTTTGTTATGCGGGGTGCATCCCCGTACAAATTTTCCCCGTGGTTGCAACGGGAACTTTTTGCACCTGTAAGAAGTTACAGGTCTGCGTAGAGACCAGCATTTTTGATTCCAACAATCACGAGAGATGGAAGTGCGAGCGGTTCAGGCGGCCCACTGTAGGCGCGGTCTACGACCGCGCACAATCTCTCGCATATGGATTCCCTATTCGAGGAATCCCATTCTGAAAAACTGTGCGCGGTCATAGACCGCGCCTACAGTGGGCATTACCGACCGCTTGTCAGTGGTCTCTTCCGAATTGCGGGCTTTCCATGCTGCCGGCCACTTTGATGTTCAGAAGAGTTCCGGCGCCTTGTTTGGAAAAGAACGGATCGACGGGTTTAAGCAGCCAGTGTTTCCATCCTGTCACGGTTTGAGAAATCTTCGCCTGCATACGGAGCGTGCCGTGAAAATCAAGAATGTCCTGGTCCATGTCGAAGCTGCCGGAAAGATCAATTCCGGATCCTGGCACGGAAAATGACACCGGAAGGAATGTGATGACTTCATCATCCAGTTTGAATCGACCGCCCATTTGCGAGACGACTTCGTCGATCGCAGTATTGCGCGGCTGGCCCTGGCTGCGGCGGCTAAGCGTATCGATTTGATCCTGGATCTTCGATCTCAAAAATCTTCCGTTTGTGATTTCAAAGGTTCCATCCAGCTCGAGCTTTTCCCGAACCGTTCCGGATAGCGGCGGAATGACGATCTTGGTCATGAGGGCAATGCGGCCTTCCATGAAGGGCTGGCCTTTCATTGCCAGCAACAGCAGATCGCGGAGGTCTCCGTCCGGCATCGTGACATCCAGAGTGATGGTCCGATGTTTTTCGTTTTCGTGCTTGATCACTGTACCGCTGGTGGTGAACGATGTGGTACCGAGAGTTCCCTTGACCGGCTTCAATATCGTGTTGCCGTTGGTGCCGTCGACTTCGGCCTGAAAATTCGTTTTCAAGGACCGGACATTGCCGGAACGTTTGAGTCTGAAATCCGGGACTGTTGCCTCTCCGGCAACCTTGATCGTGTCCAGCGTTCCGGAAAACTTTCCGGTCGAATTGAGCTTTCCGGCAATACCCTTGAACACTCCCAGATTTGCGTTTTCAAAACGATAATTCCCGTCGATGGGAGTATCCCCAGGTTCGTCCGCGTTCCATGGCCCGAAGGCGCCAGCCGCGAGAATTTCCCCGGGCGGACGGGCGTTAGTCAGCGATGCGTCATAGTGCAGCGCAGTCTCGCGGGCCACGGAATTGAAAACAATCTCATGCATGTCGAAGGTCAAAGGCGGCTTTTTGGAGTCCTTCGGAAGTATGGACAAATGGGAATTTCGGATGATCACTTCCTCAATGAGAATTCCCTTCGTCCATGCACTCTCATCGGTATCGGGCGGAACATCGAACTTTAGACGCGATTCTCTGGGTGGAATATTGATTTCCATTCCATCGATCATGATGTTCATGATCGATTTCGGAGTATTGAACAGAGTTGAAAGATCCACGTTGAAGCTCACCGATCGAATGAGAAATAGAGGAGGAACATCGCGTCTCCCCTTGTGACGCAGGACGATCGACTCGCCGGTGATGCCC
>JBGPBY010000197.1:0-11979 GCA_041481485.1 Terriglobia bacterium | reverse complement strand
AGCACATTGTCCGACCAGCCCATGTCCCACATGGATGCGTCTGGCCTGGTCCGGACGCTGGGCATATGCCGCCAGCAGCACCAGGGCGCGTTTCTCATCTCTCTCGCCGGTCTCGGTGTGTTCCATCTGATAAACGGTGCCCTGCTGCGCATGCACAAGCGGCGCAAGCTCGGAAAGAAGCATCTTCCCGACGGTTACCAGATCGCGCTGTCCCTGCAACATTCGCGTAAACTTCGCCAGGTTTGTTTTCAGCCAGTCCTGCTCCTGGTTCCGTTCCGTCGTGGCGCGCAGGTTGTCGATCATCGTGTTGATGTTGTCTTTGAGCTCGGCAACCTCTTCCCTGGCTTCCACCTGAATGGAACGCGTCAAATCGCCCTTCGTCACTGCGGTCGCCACTTCGGCAATTGCGCGGACCTGATTGGTCAGGTTTGCCGCGAGCAGATTGACGTTGCCGGTAAGGTCTTTCCATGTTCCTGCAGCACCGGGCACATTGGCCTGTCCGCCGAGCCGGCCTTCCACGCCGACTTCACGCGCAACGTTGGTTACCTGTTCGGCGAAAATCGCAAGGGTATCGGTCATGTTGTTGATGGTTTCGGCAAGAGCTGCAACTTCACCTTTCGCAACAACCGTCAGTTTCTGACGCAGGTTCCCGTTAGCGACAGCCGTGACGACTTTCACAATTCCGCGCACCTGATCAGTCAGGTTGGCAGCCATCACGTTCACGGAGTCCGTCAGGTCTTTCCAGGTCCCCGCGACGCCAGGCACTTCCGCCTGACCGCCCAGCTTGCCATCGGTTCCCACTTCGCGGGCCACACGGGTGACTTCCGCGGCAAATGAACGAAGCTGGTCCACCATCGTATTGATCGTGTTCTTCAGTTCGAAGATTTCTCCTTTGACATCCACGGTGATCTTGCGCGACAAGTCGCCACGCGCCACAGCGGTGGTCACTTCTGCAATGTTACGGACCTGATCGGTCAGGTTCGCGCCCATGGCGTTCACGGAATCCGTAAGGTCCTTCCATGCGCCTGTCACTCCGGGTACGACGGCCTGCACGCCAAGCCGTCCTTCTGTGCCGACTTCACGGGCCACACGCGTCACTTCCGACGCAAACGAACGCAACTGCTCCACCATCGTATTGATGGCTTCCTTGAGCTGAAGGATTTCGCCGCGGACGTCCACGGTAATCTTGCGTGACAGGTCTCCGTTGGCCACGGCAATCGTGACTTCGGCGATATTGCGCACCTGACCGGTAAGGTTCTGCGCCATCGAATTCACGTTGTCGGTTAAATCCTTCCATGTACCGGCAACGTCCGGCACCACTGCCTGACCACCGAGTTTGCCTTCGGTTCCCACTTCGCGCGCCACACGGCTGACTTCCGATGCAAAGGAGTTCAGCTGATCCACCATGGTGTTGATGGTGTTTTTCAGTTCCAGGATTTCGCCTTTGACGTCCACCGTAATCTTGCGCGACAGATTTCCACGCGCGATTGCCGTGGCCACGTCCGCGATGTTCCGGACTTGCCCCGTGAGGTTCGAAGCCATCGAATTCACATTGTCCGTAAGGTCCTTCCAGGTCCCGGCAACGCCCGGTACGACGGCTTGTCCACCCAGTTTGCCTTCGGTTCCCACTTCGCGGGCAACGCGCGTAACCTCCGAAGCAAAACCATTCAACTGATCCACCATCGTGTTGATGGTGTTTTTCAATTCCTGAATTTCTCCCCGCACGTCGACGGTGATCTTGCGGGAAAGGTCGCCGTTGGCAATTGCCGTCGAAACGTCCGCAATATTGCGCACCTGGCCGGTAAGGTTCGACGCCATGGAGTTCACGTTGTCGGTCAGGTCCTTCCAGGTCCCGGCAACGTCCGGCACAATCGCCTGGCCGCCAAGTTTGCCTTCCGTTCCGACCTCGCGGGCCACGCGGCTGACTTCCGATGCGAATGAATTCAACTGGTCCACCATCGTATTAATGGTGTTCTACAAACCGAGAATTTCGCCCTTCACGTCCACCGTGATCTTGCGGGACAAATCACCGCGGGCAATCGCCGTGGCCACGTCCGCAATATTGCGGACCTGACCGGTAAGATTCGATGCCATGGAGTTCACGTTGTCGGTCAGGTCTTTCCAGGTGCCGGCGACGTCCGGCACGATCGCCTGGCCACCCAGCTTTCCCTCGGTGCCGACTTCGCGGGCCACGCGGCTGACTTCTGAAGCGAATGAATTCAGCTGGTCCACCATCGTATTGATTGTGTCTTTCAGCTGAAGGATTTCTCCTTTCACGTCAACAGTGATCTTGCGGGAAAGGTCGCCCTTGGCAATTGCAGTAGCCACATCGGCAATGTTGCGCACCTGGCCCGTGAGGTTCTGCGCCATGGAGTTCACATTGTCCGTGAGGTTCTTCCAGGTCCCGGCAACGCCCGGAACCACGGCCTGACCGCCAAGTTTGCCTTCCGTTCCGACTTCCCTCGCGACGCGGCTGACTTCAGAAGCAAACGCATTGAGCTGATCCACCATCGTATTGATGGTATTTTTCAGTTCCAGAATCTCGCCCTTGACGTCGACTGTGATTTTGCGGGATAGGTCTCCGCGTGCAACGGCTGTCGTCACACCGGCAATATTCCGTACCTGTGCCGTCAGGTTGCCGGCCATGGCGTTGACCGAATCGGTAAGATCCTTCCATGTTCCGGCGACGCCGGGAACCACCGCCTGACCGCCAAGTTTGCCTTCAGTCCCGACTTCGCGCGCGACTCGTGTGACTTCCGCCGCAAAGGAGCGGAGCTGATCCACCATGGTGTTGGTGGCTTCCTTCAGTTGAAGAATTTCTCCACGAACGTCCACGGTGATTTTCTTGGACAGGTCGCCATTGGCAACGGCGATAGTCACGTCGGCGATATTGCGCACCTGAGCCGTCAGGTTGCCGGCCATTTGGTTCACCGATTCGGTGAGATCCTTCCAGACGCCCGATGCGCCTTTGACTTGAGCCTGACCGCCCAGTTTCCCTTCGGTACCGACTTCGCGCGCGACGCGCGTGACTTCCGAGGTAAACACCGACAACTGATCGATCATCTTGTTGACGAGTTTCGCCGAACGCAGGAATTCTCCTTCCAGCGGACGGCCGTCGACTTCCAGCGCCATCGATTGACCAAGATCACCTTTTGCCACGCCACCGATAGCCCGAGTTACTTCGGTTGTGGGCCACACCAGGTCGTCGATCAGCATATTGACCGCCGCAACTTCGTCAGCCCATCCTCCGACAACACCCGGCAAATTGACGCGCTGTTTGAGTTTGCCTTCTTTACCGACAGCCCTTGAAATTCGGACTGTCTCCTTCGCCCGGCGGTTACTGAAGGACACGATGTCGTTGAAAACATCGGCAATCTTGCCTTCGACGCCGGTAAGATCGCTCGGCATTCGGACTCCAAAATCGCCGTCGCGAAATGAAAGCATGGCGTTGAGCAGACTGCTGGAAAACGATTTCGACGAATCGCCGTTGGTGGGAATGTGCGCTACATGCGCGACCGCAGCGGCCTGGCTCGAGTAATTTCTTGGACTCTTCCGGCTCATGATTGCTCCTGCATTGGGCCTCAGTTCATTCGATCAACCCGATTGTCTTTCTGCACTGGATTGATCCATCTGGTCGAGAATATTCAGAATCGACAGCGCATCCACCGGCTTCACGAGGTGAACATTGAAGCCGGATTCCGCAGATTTTCGTTTGTCCTTTTCATTGCCCCAGCCTGTCACCGCGATCAACAGAACGCCCCTGCTCCAGGGCTGCTGGCGTATGCGTTTTGCCGTTTCATATCCATCCAGCTTCGGCATTCCGACATCCAGAACGATGACATCCGGCCGGCATTGTTCCGCTTTTTCCACAGCTTCGACTCCATCCACTGCGGTGAATACGACGTGACCGAGAATCTGCAGCATGATCGCAAAGCTTTCAACGACGTCCTTGTTGTCGTCGGCGATCAGGATTCGCCGTTTCACGCTGGAGTACTCTGATTTGGAAGGACTGGGCCGGGTTTCCGGCACGAAATTGGTTTTCCTCAGGATGGGCAGGCGCACCGTAAACTCGCTGCCCTTGCCAATGCCCTCGCTAAAAGCCTCAATGGTGCCGCCATGCATCTCCACAAGCCGCTTGGCCAGTGACAGGCCGATGCCAAGGCCGCCCTCGATGTGACCGTTGGGTCGCCCCGCCTGTGCAAACATTTCGAAAATTCTGGGAATCATGGCAGGCGCGATTCCAATGCCCATGTCGCGGACGGTGATTCGGGCAGAACCGCCTTCCTCGTATACTTTCAACCAGATTTTCGCGCCACGAACTCCGGATTTACTGTATTTGGCGGAATTGTTGAGAATGTTCGAAAAAACCTGCGTGAGCCGGACAAAATCGGCATGCACCAGAATGGGCTGCGGCGGAACGTCCAGAATCAGGTCATGACCACTATCCTCGATTAATGGGCGGCTCGTATCGACAGCTGCCGAAATGATCGACGAAAGCGCTACATTTTCCTGCCGCAGCTCCAGCATATTCCGGCTGATCCGATTGACATCGATCAAATCATCAATCAGCCTGGACATTGATTGAACCTGACGCCCGATCAGGTCAATCGCCCAGCGCAGCTGCGGGCTCTGGGATTCAGAGACGTCCAGCGCTTTTAGGGCATAACTGACGGGAGCCAGCGGATTGCGCAATTCATGCGCGAGTGTGACCAGAAACTCGTTCTTGCGATGGTCCGATTCCAGCAGCGCTTCCTCGAGAACCTTTCGCCGGGTAAGATCGACGCTCACACCAACAATTCTCGTACGAAGATTCTGGCTGTCTTCGACAAGCCGTCCTCGATCCGCGATCCACACCACACTGCCGTCGGGACGAACTGCACGATATTCGGCTTCGTAATCGCCATACTCCAGAGCGCGTTGAAACGCATCTTCGAGCTTTCCGACGTCTTCGGCGAGAACAGCGTGGGAAATACGGGAATCGGGCCCGAATGAACCCGCAGGAAAACCGAACAACACTTCCGGATCCGTGGACCAGCGCATTTTGTTCAACTTCAGGTCCCATTCCCAGGCAGCGACCTGCGCCACATCCATGGCCAGACGCAGCCGCTCCTCGTTGTCACTGACTTCACGATTTGCCAGAGCCAGCGCTGCCGTTCTCTGTGCCACGCGGGACTCCAGTTGATCGTTGGCGAATCTCAGCTCTTCCTGGGCTTTCTCCCGCTGGATTACTTCGGCATTCAGGGCCTCGACTGCCTTGGAAAGCGCACGTGTCGTTCGAAACAGATTGACGAAAACGGCAATCTTCGACCGCAGGATCTCCGGATTGATGGGCTTGCTGAGGAAATCGACGCCGCCCACGTCATAGGCGCGCAGGACATCGCTTTCATCCATGAGGTGAGCAGTCAGGAACAGAATGGGAACATGCTGGCTTCGTTTGCGCTGTTTGATCAACTGCGCCAGTTCCACTCCGCCGGTACCGGGCATTTTGATATCGAGGATGATCGCGGCGAACTCGATCTGCAATATGGCAATAAGCGCTTCATCAGCACTCTGCGCCCGGAACAGAGTACAACCGCTGGAGTCCAGAATACTTTCCAGCGCATCCAGGTTGCGCGGTTCGTCATCGACAAGCAGAATCTTGGCCGTTTCGTCCATCTATGCCTCGAATTCGACACTTCATCACTCGACGGTCTTACGGGACAATTATCTGCCGGAGCACCAAAGCTTCGGGAATCCGGCAGCTCTCCACATTGCCACATTCGATTGGCTGGGTCCTTCCTTGCCACGGTGGACCGAAACTTCCCCATGCCGACGCGGACTATGCTGCAAAGAATGACAACCAACAGAAAGCTGACAAATTGTGAAGATAGAGTTTAAACAAGGCTAAATTTAATTACACCAATTTCTTGGAGACCTTCATTGTCCATGGCGGCGGAAAGGCTGGCTCGCCGAAGGCGAACCGGGGAGGAGGGACCACTTACCTGGCTGGCAGCGCCGCACCCGTTGTCAAATTTCCGATGTACGATGTGCGATGTGCGATGTCCAATGTACGTGCATTGTGGACGCGGTCGATGGATATGTGAAGGATGCGATTCCCCACTGTAGGGGCGGTCTATGACCGCCCGCAATTTTGAGGAGTGCAATCCGATAGATTGTGGGCGGTCATAGACCGCCCCTACAGTGGGCCGCAGATTTCATATTGATCCATTACTGTCTGTTGGGTCAGTGGGTCATCGGGCATTTGGCAATGGGAGCGACATTCCACCCCCGACGGGATTTCACCCGTTCCCGCTGCTGGACTTGCTGGTTCCGAGATATTCCTGGAGGGATCGAACGCCGAGACTTTCATTCTGGAGAGCGCGGATTCCGGCTACGGCAGCAGAGGCACCGGCAATGGTGGTAATGCAGGGAATTCGATAGTGGATGGCCGCCCGGCGGATGGACTTCTCATCAAAGAAGGATTCCTTCCCAAGAGGAGTGTTGATGATGAGATGCACCTTCCCGCTCTTCACGTAATCGGCTATATGCGGGCGGCCCTCATTGACCTTGTAAACCGTTTCGACCGCAACTCCCGCATTCCGAAGAACCTGCGCCGTGCCCCGCGTCGCAATAATGGTGAATCCCATTTCCACAAGATCCGCGCCGATCTTCGAAATGAGCCGCTTGTCGTGATGGTTCACGCTGATAAAGGCAACACCGGATTTCGGCAGTACGGATCCGGCAGAAATCTGCGCCTTGACGTAGGCCTTGCCAAAGGAATCGTCCGTCCCCATCACTTCGCCGGTGGATTTCATCTCCGGACCCAGGATGGTGTCCACGCCGGGAAATTTCGCAAACGGGAACACCGGCGATTTCACGCAATACTGCCGGACCTTTAGTTCCGAAGGAAGATTGAATTCCTTTAACTTTCTGCCGACCATCAGTCTCGCCGCTATTTTCGCGAGCGGCACACCGGTAGCTTTGCTGACAAACGGAACCGTGCGCGATGCCCGCGGGTTGACCTCGAGAACATAGACCTGGCCATTGTGAATGGCGTACTGCACATTCATCAGACCGATGACATCGAGCTCATGTCCCAGTTGAACGGTGTATTTCCGTATCGTATTTCGAAGTTCTTCGCTCAGCTGATAGGTTGGCAATACACATGAACTGTCGCCGGAATGGATGCCCGCCTCTTCGATGTGCTCCATGATGCCGCCGATTACCACTCTTTCGCCGTCGCAGAGGGCGTCGACATCGACTTCGTAGGCATCTTCCAGAAACTTGTCGATCAGCACCGGCCGATCGCGGGAGACCTGCACTGCGGCCTGCATATAGTTGTCGAGACCAGCCTCGTCATAGACGATCACCATTGCTCTGCCGCCCAGGACGTACGATGGACGGACCAGCACGGGATATCCGATTTGTCGTGCGACGATTCGAGCTTCGTCCAATGTGACCGCCGTTCCGTTCTGCGGCTGGGGGATTTTCAGATTATCGAGAAGCCCCCCAAAACGCTTGCGGTCTTCTGCAAGGTCGATGGATTCGGGCGATGTCCCGATGATCGGCACACCGGAACGCTGCAGCTCAAGCGCCAGGTTCAGGGGCGTCTGCCCTCCAAACTGAACGATGACGCCAAACGGCTTTTCCCTGCGGACGATGTGAATCACGTCCTCAAGCGTTAAAGGCTCGAAGTACAGGCGATCCGACGTGTCATAGTCCGTCGACACCGTCTCGGGATTGCAATTGACCATGATGGTCTCGAAGCCCTCTTCCTTCAGGGCAAAAGACGCATGGCAACAACAATAATCAAATTCGATACCCTGTCCGATGCGATTCGGGCCGCTGCCCAGAATCATGACCTTTTTGCGATCGCTGGGTTCAGCCTCGTCCTCGTCTTCATAAGTCGAATACAAATACGGCGTGTACGATTCGAATTCCGCCGCACATGTGTCGACTTGCTTATATACAGGAATGATATTGGCCCGGTATCTTGCCTCTGCAACCTCCTGCGGTTTTGTTTTCAACAGACGAGAGAGGCGGGTATCGGAGAATCCTGAGCGCTTGGCTTCGCGCAACAGTTCGACAGGAATATTCTCCAGACTGTAGCTGGAGATATCGCGCATCATATCCGCGATTTCCTTCATCTCATTCAGAAACCAGGGATCGATTCGCGTCAGGTCGATCAGTTCCTGGATCGTGTACCCCTCGATCAGAGCCTGCAGCAAATACGTGATGCGCTCGGCATTCGGCGTGAGCAGCTTTTGCCGAATCGTTCCCTTGTCGACAGCTTCCGACGTCAGCGCCCTGTTGGTTTCCAGAGATCGCAATCCCTTGAGGAATGCCTCCTTGAACGTGCGGCCGATCGCCATCACTTCGCCGACGGACTTCATTTGCGTTCCCAGCGTCGGATCCGATTCCGGAAATTTCTCAAATGCCCACTTGGGAATTTTTACGACAACGTAATCCAGCATCGGCTCGAACGAAGCCGGCGTCTTTTTCGTAATGTCGTTGGGGATTTCGTTGAGCGTGTAACCCACCGCAAGTTTCGCCGCAATCTTGGCGATAGGAAAGCCCGTGGCTTTGGACGCCAACGCCGAGCTACGCGACACCCTGGGGTTCATTTCAATAACGACAAGACGGCCATCCACCGGATTGACAGCG
The DNA here is from genome assembly GCA_041481485.1 of Terriglobia bacterium. Classification (GTDB taxonomy): domain Bacteria; phylum Acidobacteriota; class Terriglobia; order 20CM-2-55-15; family 20CM-2-55-15; genus JBGPBY01. The sequence goes on along the minus strand of JBGPBY010000197.1, from coordinate 3,336 downwards.
AACTGAATATTCGATCCGCCGGTTTCCACTCCGATTTTACGAATCACGGCGGCCGACGCATCCCGCATGCGCTGGTATTCGCGATCAGTAAGCGTCTGCGCCGGTGCGACGGTTACCGAATCGCCGGTGTGAATGCCCATGGGATCGAAGTTTTCTATGGAACATATGATCACAACGTTGTCCTGAACGTCGCGCATCACTTCCATTTCGAATTCCTTCCATCCGAGCACGGATTCCTCAATCAACACTTGATGAACCGGACTCAGGTCCAGCCCGCGCTGGACAATCTCCTCGTATTCTTCGTTGTTGTACACGATGCCGCCGCCGGCGCCGCCGAGCGTAAACGACGGGCGGATCACGGCCGGAAACCCGATGTTCTGGATCACACGCTGCGCTTCGCGCATATCGCCAACCACTTCGCTGGCCGGCGTGTCCAACCCGATTTCCTTCATCGCGTGTTTGAACAACAGACGGTCTTCCGCCATTTTGACGGCCGGAGTTTTTGCGCCGATCATCTCGACTTTGTATTGATCGAGGACTCCGGCATCGGCCAGTTCCACCGCGAGATTCAGCGCCGTCTGTCCACCCACGGTGGGCAACAGTGCGTCGGGCCGTTCCTTCTTGATGATGGCCTCAAGGAATTCCTTCGTCAGCGGTTCGATGTAAGTGTGATCCGCCAATTCCGGGTCCGTCATGATCGTTGCAGGATTCGAATTGACGAGCACGATCTCGTAGCCTTCTTCGCGCAACGCCTTGCACGCCTGCGTGCCGGAGTAGTCAAACTCGCAGGCCTGTCCAATCACAATTGGGCCCGAACCTATGATGAGAATTTTGGAAATGTCGGTTCTTCTAGGCATTTTCCTTCATCATTTTGAAGAATCGTTCGAAGAGGTAATACGAGTCATGCGGGCCCGGCGAAGCCTCCGGGTGGTATTGCACGCTGAACGCCTGCATGGACCGGTGCGCCATGCCTTCCACGGTCTTGTCGTTCAGGTTGATGTGCGTGATATCGATGTCATTCAGATTCAAACTGTCAGGGTCCACGGCAAAGCCGTGGTTTTGAGCAGTGATTTCCACTTTGTTTTTCTGAATATCGAGAACCGGCTGGTTTCCCCCGTGATGCCCGAACTTGAGCTTGAAGGTTTTGCCCCCGAAAGCCAGTCCCATCAGCTGGTGCCCCAGACAGATCCCAAAAATGGGTTTCTTTCCCAGAAGGTTACGGATATTTCGAATTGCATAGTCCACGGCTTCCGGATCGCCCGGGCCGTTGGAAAGAAAGATTCCATCGGGATTCAGACTCAGGACTTCCTCGGACGAGGTCGATGACGGAACAACTGTTACTCGTGCCCCGCAGTGCACCAGATCACGAAGGATGTTTGTCTTGATGCCGAAGTCGTAGGCCACGACATGCGCGGCATACTGCGACGTATCGGCCAATGTGGAAAACTCGATGAAGTTCAAAGCTTCGGATCCACTCTTGTAGGCGCGATCCACGGTAACCCGGCTGGCCAGATCCCAGCCTTCCATCAATGGAGAGCCTTCGACCTTTTTTCGCAGCGAATCGACGTCGTGATCGATCCTCGAAACGATGCCGCGCATGGAACCCTTCAGACGAATGTGACGGACAAGCGCGCGTGTATCGATATCGGAGATCACTGGAATGCGATTTTCGATCAGATAATCGTCCAGAGTGTCGGTTGTTCGCCAGTTGCTGGGAATTGGAGCCATCCGGCGGACAATGAAGGCTTCGAGAAAGGGCTTCCGGGATTCGACATCTTCACGATTGATGCCGGTATTCCCGATCAGCGGATAGGTCATCGTGACGATCTGGCCGGCATAGGACGGATCGGTAAGGATTTCCTGATAGCCGGTCATGGAAGTGTTGAAAACAACTTCGCCAACGGCTTCGCTCTCAAATCCGTGGCCTTTTCCATGAAACACCCGGCCGTCTTCGAGCAACAGCGTGGCGCGTTTATTCATTTGTTACAGGAAAGAATCAATTAATCGATCCCATCTCGCTGACCGGCCAATATCGGAACACCGCTTTCCCATAGATGTATCCTTCCGGCACAAGCCCCCACGCACGGCTATCGCTGGAGTATTTGCGATCATCCCCCATGACGAAGTAATAGCCGGATTCCACCCGCATTTCTTCCATATTTCGGGTGTCCATGTACTTTGGCAGCAGGTAAGGCTCGTCCAGGATCTCCCCGTTCAAATAGACGACGCCTTTGCGGATTTCAATGGTGTCGCCGGGAAGACCAATGACACGTTTAATGAAAGACTTGGTGCGATCTCTGGGATAGAGGAAGACGACAATATCCCTGCGGGAGATTTTCTCGAATCGGTACAGGAACTTGTTCACGAAAATCCGTTCCTGATCCTTCAGTTCCGGCAACATGCTGGTTCCTTCAACCTTTACAGGCTGATAGAGGAAGATCACGATCAGGATTGCCGTGCCGACAACAAAGAAGATGTCGCGAATCCAGCCGCGGATATCCACCACAAGCACCGGCATGGCCTTGTTGCGGATTTCCTCCTGGGGGACCGGCGAATTTTCGGGTTCAATAGACATAGGTTTTCGCAAGGCTCAGGTGAGAATCACTCTTAATTGAGCCTAACCAGTTTAACCAATTTATCGATTCCTGAGAAGGGCACGTTTCGGCTACATGCAGCGACTTGCGTTGGCCCCCAGCTTGTCTTTGTCCCGGTACTTTTCATGACAATTTCCGCAGGCTGTGGTAAGCGTGTCGGTCGCCATCAGAATATTGTCCACATTCTTGGTTTGTGCGGCCTTGTAGGCCGTCATACCCGCATCACGCAGCCCCTGAACCAGCTTCGGCCAGTCTTCGTTTTGAATCGGTACATCCCTGCCGTTTGAACACTTCCGGCCGGGAATCATGAGCAGGTTGGCACTTTCTTCCAGGGCCAGCGAGCTGTTCTCCACCGCGTCCCATCCCCCATAAGTGCTCTCCAGAATATTGACCGCTGCCGACGGATCTTTTGCCGGCTTCACCGACTTCGGATCCTTGTCCTGCACATAAAAGATGACATTCGAATTGGGAAACATGATCGCGCGCATGACCTGCGCCAGATTCCCTTGCGCCATGGGGGCTGGAGCAGCCGGAGCGGCGGGCTTCTCGGCTTCCGGCTTTGGCGCCGGACTGCAGCTTGTAATGGCGACGGAGAGTAGAAGAAGCATGAGTTTTCGAGTTTTCATGAGAGTCTCCAGTTTCGATGTTGATCCACGATCTTTGCCAAGTCCGGGGAGTATACAACTTTCCAATAAGACTGGCCGTCCCCACTGTAGGGGCGGTCTATGACCGCCCACAATTT
>JBGPBY010000196.1:0-11992 GCA_041481485.1 Terriglobia bacterium | reverse complement strand
CACCCTCTCCCGTTGGGAGAGGGATTTCTTGATAGCCCGACCCTACAGTCGCTAAACCCGCGACAACCCAATCCTATGAATGACGACGTTCGCAAAGAACTGGCAGCGCGTTTCTTCGAAGAAGCTCATCGCAAGCAAATGAAGGGTGAACTGGAAGCTGCCGTGGACCTCTACACCAAGTCGATCGAGAGTTTTCCGACGGCGGAAGCCTATACGTTTCGAGGCTGGACTTACAGTTTCATGGGCCGTCTCGACGATGCCATTGCAGAGTGTCATCGCGCGATTGAAGTCGACCCCACGTTTGGCAATCCATACAACGATATCGGCGCATATCTTCTGCAGCAGGGAAATGTGGATGAGGCCATTCCATGGTTCCATCGCGCGCTGCAGGCCAGCCGTTACGAGAGCTACTGCTTTCCACACATGAATCTGGGCAGAGCGTATGAATCGAAACACGACTGGCTTACGGCTCGTCAGGAATTCCGGAAGGCTCTCGTCGAACGCCCCGATTACACTCCCGCAAAACAGGGAATTGCCCGAATTCGAGGGTTTTTGAACTAGGTGGACCTGAACTGTCTCTCCGGAGGCATAGTCTCACCCCACTCTTCCCTGTCTGAGGTTCCCAAAAATCGATATATTGTGGTTATAATGGAAGGGTACGCAATATATTGTTGACAAGTCTGGCGTCCATCATTTATTAATCGGCTCGCAACATGTGAAGGAGAATGTCATGAAAGAGGAAATTCTGGAGCGCGCATCGAGCGGAAACGGGCATATGGCGAGAGCCGGAAAAGGTCTTGAATTTCGCAGGTACTACACATCGGACCGTGTTTCACCCTACGACGCCGTGGAATGGGAATTCCGGACGGCGGCAATCACCAGCGAATCGGGCGAAGTGATCTTTGAACAGAAAAATGTCGAAGTCCCGAAGAGCTGGTCGATGACAGCGACCAATATCGTGGCTTCGAAATATTTTCACGGCAAGAAAGGCACGGCGGAACGGGAAGGCAGCGTTCGGCAGCTGATCGGACGTGTGGCGACCACAATCAAGAACTGGGGCCTGCGGGGCGGATACTTCGCCACCGTTCAGGATGCACAGATTTTTCATGACGAGCTTGCCTACCTGCTCCTGAACCAGATGATGGCATTCAATTCTCCGGTCTGGTTCAACTGCGGCGTCGAAGAGAAGCCACAGTGTTCGGCGTGCTTCATCAATTCGGTGGAAGACACCATGGGTTCGATTCTGGATCTGGCCAAGACCGAAGGCATGCTGTTCAAGTGGGGTTCGGGAACAGGCAGCAATCTCTCAGCAATACGATCATCCCGGGAAACGCTTTCGGGCGGCGGAACTGCGTCGGGCCCGGTGTCCTTCATGAAGGGGTTCGATGCGTTTGCCGGCGTCATCAAGTCTGGCGGCAAGACGCGTCGCGCTGCGAAGATGGTCATCCTCAACATCGGGCATCCGGACATTGTCGATTTCATCAACAGCAAGGCCAACGAGGAGAAAAAGGCGTGGGTACTGCTGGACAACGGATATGGCGGCGGTGTCGATGGGGAAGCGTACTCTTCCATTTTTTTCCAGAATGCAAATCACAGCGTTCGCGTGACCGATGAATTCATGCAGGCCGTACTGAACGACGGCGAATGGAAAACCCATGCGTTGACCAACGGCGAAGTCGTCGACACGTACAAGGCGCGCGACATGATGCGCATGATTGCCGATTCGGCTTACATCTGCGGCGATCCCGGCATGCAGTACGACACGACGATCAACCGCTGGCACACTTCGAAGAACACCGCGCCGATCAACGCCTCGAATCCGTGTTCGGAATACATGTTCCTGGATGATTCGGCATGCAATCTGGCGTCGTTGAATCTGATGAAATTCGCCAAGGGTGGGAAATTCGATGTGGAATCGTTCCGCCAGGCGGTGGATATCACCATCACGGCCCAGGAAATCATTGTCGGGTTTGCCAGCTATCCAACGAAGAAGATTGAACGGAATTCATTCGATTACCGTCCGCTGGGGCTTGGCTATGCCAATCTCGGGGCGCTGTTGATGTCTCAGGGCATGGCGTACGACAGCGAAAACGGCCGGGATTGTGCGGCGGCTATTACGGCCCTTATGACGGGGGAGGCGTATCTTCAATCGGCGAAGATCGCCGGGGAGATTGGTCCATGCGTGGGTTTTGATTCGAACCGGCAGCCGTTTCTGGAAGTCATCCGCATGCATCGTGACGCGGTTCGTAATATCAATCGCGCTAATGTTTCGTCCGAACTTTATGAAGCGGCGTGGAATTCCTGGAACGATGCCGTCAACCTTGGGGAATTGAATGGATACCGCAATGCGCAGGCCTCCGTTCTTGCCCCGACGGGCACGATCGGATTCATGATGGACTGCGACACCACGGGCGTTGAGCCGGATCTGGCACTGGTGAAATACAAAAAACTGGTTGGTGGCGGCACGATCAAAATCGTGAACAATACGGTTCCCGCAGCTCTGACAAATCTGGGATACGACGACCCCACGATCAAAGGCATTGTGGAGTACATCAATGACAGGGGAACCATCGAAGGGGCGCCGGGCCTTCTGGATCAGCATCTGACCGTGTTCGATTGCGCCTTCAAGCCATTGAATGGTATGCGTTCGATTCACTACATGGGACATCTGAAAATGATGGGTGCCGTTCAGCCCTTTATTTCCGGAGCGATTTCGAAGACGGTGAATCTGCCGTCGGAAGTCACGACGGAGGAAATTGAAAAGGCGTACGTCGAAGGGTGGAAACTGGGATTGAAGGCAGTCGCTATTTATCGCGACGGTTCGAAACGCACTCAGCCGCTGAGCACGAGTTCGAAGGACGCGAAGCCCGATGCAAAGCAGGAGAAGGGGATTGTCGAAAGCCGTCCGGTGCGCCGTCATCTTCCGGTGGAGCGTCATTCGATTACTCACAAATTCGGTGTTGCCGGTCATGAAGGGTATTTGACGATCGGTATGTACGAGGACGGCGCGCCCGGTGAGATTTTCATCGTCATGGCCAAGGAAGGGTCGACGTTGTCCGGCGTCATGGATTCATTCGCGACGACGTGTTCGATGGCCCTGCAGTACGGCGTACCGCTCAAGATTCTTGTCGACAAGTTTTCGCATACGCGGTTTGAACCGTCGGGATTCACGTCAAATCCACAGGTTCCGTACGCGAAATCCGTGATGGATTATATCTTCCGGTATCTGGCGTCGAAGTTCCTGCCGGTCGAGGAAGCAAGGGCCCTGGGCGTTCAGGTGGACGAACCGCCGTTGACGAGGTTGACCGTCCAAACGCCCCTCCAGCCGGCCGCGGAGGTGGCCGGGAGTCGAGTACCGCCGCCAGCAGCTTCAGGATCTCAGCCAATGATTAAAGGCGCACTGGTCGATATCCAGGATCGTGATGCACCCGTTTGTTTCGAGTGCGGATCGTTGATGGTTCGAAACGGCGCCTGCTATAAGTGTCTGAATTGCGGCTCGACGAGCGGCTGTTCGTAAACAGTATCCGGCCTGCAGGACGCAGAAGGGGGACAGCAATGGTGCTGTCCCCCTTTGTGCATGAAGCCCAGCATTCCAGGGACGTGATTGAGCGTGTTTTTCAGCGATTGCCATGAATACAGCTGGCATATACACTCAAGTCGCTCCCGAAGGTCTTGGTTCGCAGCGAGAACTGGAAATGAACCCGCTCGGTGAATTATCGGAATGACGCTCACCAAAAAGGTGGGAGCAATCCTGCTGTTACTCACCGTTGGGTCTCTGGTGGGCTCCGCCGCCTTTGCCATTTTTTTTGCGCGCACTTCCGTCGCTGGAATACTTTTCATCGCTTCCAATACTCGTGAATCCCTGCTACAGGAACTTGCGGTCAACGTACTCAATATCCGCAGTGGCGACGAATCCGTTCGTCCTCATGTTCAGGAACTGATTGACACAATATCGCGGCTCTCCCTGGCGATTTCAGAGGGAGGCACGGAAACGCTTGCCGGACGTGGAATCTCTTCCCCATCTCTGGTGAATAAGGTCTATGAGATCGCAGCAGATCCATCGGTTTCGCCATCCGCCGGTTGGCTGCAGATGTCCTGGATTCTTGCAGAACAACTGCCGTCTCCTCCCGCGGATGTCCGCGAATCATCCCGTGAATTTCTTCGTGTTTGGGAAGCCGCGCGGCCGGATTTTCAAACGATTGCCGAATCCCCACGTGATGCGCCAGCCGTGGCGGCGGTATATAGCCGGATCAATTCTGAATCGGAAAAACTGAATCAGGAATCGCGAAAGGTATCTGCGGCGATCGGACTTCAAATTGTCCGGCAGCGGCGTTCGACGATGGAACTGCTGATATTCACTGGAGCGTTGTCGATTCTTCTCTTCGCCATGGGGCTTTGGTTTACCAGAAAGTATGTTTTCGAGCCGATACAGGAAATTCGGACCGCCAGTCTGCACGTCCGCGAGGGCGACTATTCCTATCGAATACCTGTTGTTTCGAATGACGAATTGTCGGCACTCAGCAGGACATTCAATGAGATGTCGTCAGAGATCAACCGCCATGTCGAAACCTACCGCCAGCTGTTTGAGAACGCCGCCGAATTCATTTTTACTACCAGCCTCGAAGGCCGTTTCCTTTCCGTAAACCGGGCAGGCGAGACCATTACAGGTTTACCCCGCTCCGAGTTGTTGACGATGCGATTGGACGAAATTGTGAGGGCCGAGGATTCGGAAATGGTAAAGCTGATGCGAAAGCAGCTTCTTTCCGGCGAGCGGGATACCGCCGTCGCGGAAGTGGAATTTGCGGTTCGGAACGGCCAGCGTGTGTCGATGGAAACAAGCCAGCGGTTGATTCGCGAAAATGGCCGGCCCGTCGCATTTCAGGGAGTGTCGCGCGACATTACCGAGCGGAAGAAGCTGGAGAAGCAGCTGGGGACGTCCCAGAAGATGGATGCCATTGGCCGAATGGCGGGCGGCATCGCCCATGATTTTGGAAACGTATTGACGATCATCACGGGTTATTGCGCGCTCATTCTGGCATCACGTAGTCCGGGGGACTCCGTTTATGACGACGTCCGGGGAATTCAAAGGGCTGCGCAACGGGCAGGCGGATTGATTCGTCATCTATTGGGATTCAGCAGCGGGCAGGTATACCGGCCGCGGATCATCAGTCCGAAGAATGAGCTTGCGGAAATCATCAATATGCTTCGGCGCACCATTGGCGAAGACATCGACCTTGTCACTGCGATTCGTCAGGATTTGTATCCGATTCGCATTGATCCGGGGCAGCTCGAGCAGATCGTCATCAATCTGGTGTTGAACGCGCGCGATTCGATGCCGGGCGGTGGCATTGTGGAGATCAATGCAACCAACGTGGAATCGTCAGGTGAGCAACTCCGTCTTACCGTCAAGGATGAAGGAACCGGAATGAGTCCCGAAACACTGGCCCGGATTTTCGAGCCGTTTTTTTCGACCAGGGATCATGGCACCGGACTGGGATTGTCCACCGTGCATTCCATCGTCCGGCAAAGCGAAGGTACGATTTCGGTGGACAGTGAGCTGGGAAGAGGCACGACGTTCACGATCATGTTTCCAAAGGCCACGGCTGCGCCGAGTGACTTACTGGAGCCGCTTGCCGCGCCGGTGGTGCAGCGCGGAACGGAAACGATCCTGCTTGTGGAAGACGAGAAGGGTGTGCGGAAGCTGATTCGCGATATGTTGCGTCTATATGGTTACACCGTCGTGGAAGCGGAAGACCAGAGGCAGGCCATCGAACTCTGCTCGAGAAGCGATCTCAAACTGGATTTGCTGCTCACCGACGTTTTGATGCCGAACATGAGCGGGCCCGAGATGGTCCGAGAAATGATGTCGATTCGGCCGGGAATGAAAATAATATATATGTCGGGTCACAGTCCGGAACGTTTTGCGAATACGGGATTGAACCCGGAAACGGATCACTTTATTCAGAAGCCCGTCATGACGGAGGTGCTCACCTCCAAGATACGGGAAGTGCTTGGCAAATAATTCCAGAGTCCGACAGTTTGAGAGGGTATACGGATGCGAATACTCATTGTCGATGATGAACCCGACATACTGCTGGTCCTGAGCCGATGGCTGCAAAACAGCGGCCATTCCGCGATCACTACGCTGGATCCGCGAGAAGTCATGGAGTTGATCGAAACCCAGAACGTCGATCTCGTTTTTCTGGACCTGATGATGCCCCGCGTCAACGGCCTTCAGCTGATCCCCGGCATCCGCGAACGCAATCCGAAACTTCCGATTGTCGTGATTTCCGCAGTCGGCGATATGCGGCTTGCGGTGCAGGCCGCCAAAGAAGGCGTCGAGGACTATCTTCTGAAACCGATCGATTTCAACAAGCTCGATGCCCTCCTGAAGCGCCTCTCCGCAGTGGCCTGAAGCCAAAAAAGTATGTGCTACACTGCCAAGGGCGCGCCCGTAGCTCAGCTGGATAGAGCGACGGACTACGAATCCGTAGGTCGGGAGTTCGACTCTCTCCGGGCGCATGTGGAATCAATAAGATAGGCCTCCCATTTCGGGAGGCCTTTTGTTTTTTGCCGTTGCTTGCCACTGCTTGCGGCGGGCAAATCAATCTCCCGCGGTTTTCGATGCAATCCGGGCACTGGTTATCGAGGGGAGCCTATTGACGGCCTGCCGGTTTGCGCCGGGAATAAAATGGCCATACACGTCGACCGTGATCTTGATGGAACTGTGACCGAGCTGCTCTTTCACATACGCAGGCGATTCCCCATTCATCAGAAGAATTGAAGCAAAGCTGTGGCGCGTATCATGGAAGCGCCGGCGCCGGATCTTCGCCTTATCGCAGGCAATCCAAAACACGCGATTCCGGAAATTGTCCATGTCGACCGGCTGCCCCAGCTCGCGCTTATCATCTTTGAGCTTTTTGCCTGGACTGAGAAAAACCCATTCCGGGATCTCGTTCTGGCCGGCCGCGAGTGCCTTTTCTCGGCGAAGTTTTCTCAGCGCCTGAAGTTCCTGCAGCAACGCATCGGAAATGTCGACCTTTCGGAGCTTCTTGGTTTTCGTTCTCTTCTGGGCACCGTCTCGATACTGCCGGCGAACAATCAGGAACCGATTCGCGAAGTCGACATCAGACCATTGGAGTCCGGCGATCTCACCGGCACGTAGGCCGGTATGCAGTGCGCAAAGGGTCAGAACGTAATTCTCGAAACCGAAATGCTGTGACGTTGAGTTGAGTAGGAGCGGGATTTCCTCTATGGTAAATGGATCTACTTCCTCACGGACCTGACCGGCCTCGCTGTAGAACTTGCCAAGTTTCGATGCTGGGTTTGCCGGGAGGTGCCCTCGCTCTACGGCCTCAGTCAATGCGCCACGCAGGGCCGCCACGATGTTCCGGATGGAATCCTTGGATAATCGTCGGTCTTTCTCCGCCTTGAGGCTCTCTTCAGTCTTCGCGCGCTTTATTGCGGTCACCGTGGTCAGAGACGCGGCAAACGATTTGAGCCGGTCCCTTGAGATGTCAACTACGGGAACATCGCCGATGGCCGGCAAAATATGGATCCGGAATGAAGTCTCATACCGGTCGTAGGTCTTTGGCGACAGAGAACCCTTCCACATTGGCGACATCGTCTGCTCAAAGAATTCTTTGAGCGTTGCGGCTTGGGGCCTCTCCGTCCTCGCACCTTCGCGCTGTGCCTTCATATCGGCAAGCTTGAACTGGCCGGACGCCATCGCGATAAGAATTGCTTTCTGCGCATCCTTCGCGTGATCTTCGTTCAGACACTTCTGCGCATACCGCTGGCCGCCATGGCGAATGTGGACATACCATTCACCGTCCCTCTTTTGTTGTCGAATGCTTACTCCCATTGGATTTTCCTTTCCGAGTTTCCTTTCTCTGGTTGTTTTGCCAGAGCTTCTGACGATGCGCATTTGCATGATCGGGCTTGCAATAACGGGAACGGTCATATCGAGCGATGAACGCCTTCCCGCACTCAGGCAACACGCAAAGTCTCAACTGACCGGCTGCCGTTGCGGCTGCGTTTAGAAGCAGCATTATCCGGAGCGCTGAAATCAGCGATCGAAAGTCATAATTGATCCGTAGGTTTCGGCCGTCGAAATTCGGCGTCATTCCGACGCTATCAACCGCCAGTGTCCCGCGAAGCTCGTCTTCCCATTTATGGCTAACCGGGCTTTCGGCTCCTCCACGATCGATATAGATGTAGGGGCTTTCCGGAGAATATTGTTTATCTCGGTATCGATTCCATTCCAAAGCGCTCCTCCGAAAATCAACAGCGTCACGGACGACGTTCTTCACGGGCTCCGCATAGGCGCGGAGAAAGGATTCCTTGTACTTGTCGGAAAGTGAAATATTTTCGATGAGAAAGGACTTTAGGAAGTCGGCCGTCTTAATCAATCCGGTGCGCCGTTCTGTTGGGGCGCACGGAATGCTGACCGACCAGAGCGAATTTTCAACAAATACCTCTCCACTGTCAGGATTAGAGCCGGGGCTTTTCGGATCGCACTGCCAAAGTGTTCCTGGCAATCCGTACTTCCTTGCAAATTCGACAATACTCTTCGCGTTTCGCGTTTCTCTTTTGAGCAGGATTGCCCTATGTTCAGCATCATCGGTCGTTTCGGGCGCCTGATCTTCTGAAAGCATCTTTCCCAAATCCAGGTAATCGTCCAGAAGTCGCGGGAAGCAATCGAACGGGCGGTAAGACTCAATCTTGGAGCTTTTTACTGGCCGCACATACTGGCGATGACCATTGAAATACGAAACCGTTTCATATTCCTTGAACCGGAACCAATAGCCCTTCGCAACAAATAATTCCGGCTCAATATCCTCGTTTCTCTTTTTCTTTGGCATATAACGCTCACTAATCACTGACCGTTACTACACTTCTACACATGAGCATGACGAAATGCAAGAACGAACGATTGGCTAAGGGCTGGAGTCAGCAGACGCTCGGCTTCTACGCAAATGTCTCAGGCTCGGATATCAGCCGGATTGAGAGCGGTCGAATGATTCCTTACCCCGCACAGGCGGAACGGATCGCGAAAATTCTAGGCCTCAAGCCTGGCGAGCTTCAAGAGCCAGCCTCCACAACAGAGCAGGCAATCGCCTAATGATTGCCCCTTCCATCACTCTCGCCGACTTCGCCCGCGACTACCTGGGCGGCCGATCGGATAAGACAGCAAAGAAGCGCATCGCTTCGGACGGTATTCCCCACTATCGCGACGGAGCACGCATTCTGATTAAGCAATCGGATGCTGAACTCTGGCGCGAGGCACACCAGGCGAAGACCGTTCAGACGGGAATCAAGCAACTACTTGCTGAGATCGTTGCTCGGACGGCGCCCGGAAGGCCGGCATGAGGGCGCTCAACGAACAAGAACGATCTCTTCTTTGGTGGATCGAGCGGTTTGAAGACCACAAGCGCTACATGGCTGAGCTCCGCGAGAAAGAGCGCGCCGAACGTGCACTCCGGCGGCAGTTTAAAAAAACGGCGGGCACTCTTTCCACAAATCCGAAGCCGAAATCACTGGAATCGGCGGGGCTGCCGCTGTTCAAGGCGATACTGTGAGAGTTGCGTATCGCGGTTCAGACTGCATGGTCCTTTGTCCCGTGTGCGCGTTTGAATACGTGCATGTGCGCCGCGTCTTTGCCCTCCGCGGAACCGACTCACCGCCAACTGAAACCGTCGCCTATTCCACCGCAATCGGCGGCACTACTGCAGAGCGATTGGATGCACTCCAGATCGATTTGTGGTGTGAGCAAAATCACGAATGGTCGGTAATTCTGCAGCCGCGCAAGGGCGTCCTCGAATACCGCGCCGAATATGAGCAGCCGAAACGGGTTGACGGGAGCGTGCGTTGATTATGCAGGCATCGGCGGGCTTCCTTCCGCGGGATTTTGAAATGTTTCGGCAGAGCGCGATTCCTGAAGAACTGGCGAGACGTGCTTTTCAGCGCGTCGACAGTTACGATGGACATCAACTCCTTGGGAAAAATAGCTCCGCTGACTTTTCAGGTTTGGCCATTGCCTATAGATGGCCCGGGGATTCGTATGCCCGCGAATATCGATTACGTCTGGACAATCCCGAGTTTGCGCAGGACAACAGGGCGCAGCTGAAAGAAGGGCCCAGGTACCAGGCATCGCCAGGCAGCAGAAATGTCCTGTATTTCGCACCGGACGCGGATCCGCGCTCAATCAGCGATATCGAAATCCCCATTGTTATTGTCGAGGGCGAAAAGAAGACCCTCTCACTGTCCGCCCTGTCTTGGCACAGCGTTGCCGATTCCAACGATAAACCCCGCTTTCTTCCCATCGGACTGTCAGGCGTATGGAACTTCCGAGGAACGAACGGCATAACCGAAAATCAGAACGGTGAGCGCGTCCCCGTCAAAGGCATCATTGCAGACTTCGACAAGATCGCCTGGAAGGGCCGCCACGTCACGATTTGCTTTGATACAAATCTAAATACCAATGAATCCGTTCAGGCCGCCCGGCGGATTCTGGCGCGGGAACTAAAAGCCCTCGGCGCCATTGTATCCCTGATGAACTGGCCGGACGGAATTCCCGCCGGCGTCAACGGCATCGATGACTATATTGCGCTCGAAGGTTCGAGCGCAGCGCTGAAACTACTGGAAGCGGCGAAATCTGAAGACGAACTGCAGCCTGCCGAAATCGATTACATCGAATTTGCACCATCATTCATGGCCGTTGAGGATCCGCCGATACAATATCTCGTCAACGAATTGCTGCCCGAGGGTGTTCTGGCGCTGATTCATTCCGAGCCGCGCGTTCGCAAGAGCTGGATGGGCGCAGAACTGGCGATATGCGGGACTGCCGGTAGACCACTTTTCGGACTGACCCGGTTCGCAGTCAATACGCCGTTCCCAGTCCTCTACAATTCACAGGAAGATTCTGCGCGCCCGATTCGAAATCGAGTCAAGCGACTGCTGGCGGGATACAAACTCGATGTTCCGCAAAAGCTGGCGTTCTCCATTCACAAGAATATCGACCTGGAGCAAGAAGCGTGGCAGAAACGATTACTGCGCGACATCGAACGCCACGGATTCAAGGTTGTGATCTTCGATCCGATCCGCCGGTTTGCCGAGTCGGTGGATAAATGGCCGTCTGAGGTTCGAAAAATCACGGCGTTCCTGCGGAAGATCTGCACAGAAACCGGCGCCTCAGTGGTCATCATTCACCATGACGTAAAGCCCAATTCTCAGGGGCCGGATTCCCGCCGGCGCAGCCACAAAGCCAGCGGCGGTGACTGGTTTGCCGCATGCGAATGTCCGATTGCACTTGAACCGGCCGGAGAAAACACAAGCCTCGTCATTCCCGAAGACTTCAAGTTTTCAACGGACCCCAGTCCCTTCACGTTTCGAATAGAGGAAGACCCGGAGCGTACCTGGGCCCGGCTAGTCGGGGAAGACTCTGCGGCGGAAGCTGCCGTTGAATTGGTAGCTCAGGAAAAACTATTGAACTACCTCACCGAGAATCCTGGCGCTTCCGGGAGCGGAATCGCGAAGGCTCTCCGCATCCGCAAGGACGATGTTTTGAATACCCTCTGCGGTCTGGAACTGAAGAACAAAGTGGACTGCATTAAAGCCGAAAAGAAGGGGAAAGCGGACCGCTGGTTTTTGCGAAAGGAGACCGCGGAATGACGAGAAAACCGACACCGGTTCCGACCGGTTCCGACCGGTTCCCTACTACGTAGGGGGAACCGGTCCGGGAACCACCCAGGTTGTTTGCATGCCGGAACTGGTCCGAGGTGCAGTTCCAGGCGCACGCCCTGTGCATCGATTTTCAGCCGATGGCAAGAGCTCGCGAGGCGACTATGTCAATTGAGAACGATCCGAAGATTTGGACGGCGCCGGGATTGAAGTGCGCAAGGTGCGGACAGACTGGCCGGGGAGTTGAGGAGTACATCGCGCACGGTGTCGCCGTCCAGGCTTGCCGGCTGTGTGTGTTGCTTACCGTCGT
>JBGPBY010000195.1:0-12012 GCA_041481485.1 Terriglobia bacterium | reverse complement strand
ACCTCCAGGGGAAGGGAATTGGCCGGCAACTGCTGCAGATTCTCTGTTCCGAGCTCGATAAGGACGGGACAGCAGGCTTTCTCGAAACCGATAAGCTGCAAAATGTCGAGTTCTATCGGAAATCTGGATTTGAAGTTATTGGGGAAGAGCAAGCCATCGGTGTTCGCACGTACTTTATGACGCGCAAGGCTAGGGGTGGTCTATCAAGATTTGAATGAATTGCAGGTGAACTGAAGACCCGGCCCCTGCAGCTCCGCCAGCGGCTCAACCGGGAATCGTCAATATTTGGCGACTGCCTTAACTCGATTCAACAGCAGGCGCTGTCTCCTGGACGGCGCCTGCGTTTTCTCCTCCCCGTGTCCCGGGTTCCCGGGAAATTCCTAAAGGATGCTGAGGCGTTGGCTCTTTACGGTTTGCGGATGGAGAAAATATCGTTGTAGACCCCGATTTTCCCGGCATTGTAGGCGTCGATCGTGGCCTGAATCGGAGCGACCTGAGAATTATTCATCCCATTGCCGCCCCGCGTGCCGCCAGGGTTGGGGACGCCGGAACGGATAAACACACTGAACTCGTCCAGTGGCAGGGTGGCGACATTATTATAGAAATTTATCTGGCCGCCGTTGATGACTTGTCCACCGCGCGACGAATTCTGATTGAAGAGATATTGTTCGACGTTTGACGTGTAATATGCCGCCACTGTCGCGCCGTGATCCTTCAAGTACTGTCCAACCGCGCGCAAGGCTGTCGGTCCGCCGAAATCTCCGACAATTGGAATCAGAAGATTCTTCATTTCGAGGTCTCGAACCACTTTATAGTTTTCCTCATTCGCCAGAAAACCGCGCTGCATCCCTGACGGATCGGTCGCCGTCATCACAGTCATGAAGTTCGCACCGCTGTTGTTTCCGCGTCCGTTGTTGATGGGAAATTGCGAGCTGTAGTTGATTTGCGGTCCATAGACATTAAAAACCGTATAGACGTGTTCAATTCCGAATTGGTCATCCTCGCTCAGGCCGAAGTGGTGCTTTTTCACAAGCAGATCCAGGATCGAGCGGAGATTTCTGTCAAAATTGTCTGGATCTCCCGGCGCCACGAAATATGCGTCGAGCATGTCGCCGATTTTGGTTTTGTCGGTGAGGCCCGAGGGCCGCTTGCGTGCAAAAAGAATGGAGAGAAAGTCGGCGCGATTGTCCGCCATTTCAAAAGCGGCCTTATACAGCAAGTGTTCCTGAAGATTCTGCCGCCGGATGTCGACGATAAATGCAATCTTCGGATGGAGCGCGGCAATATACGTGAAGTTTTGTTCGGGGCCGACACCAAGATAGACACTGTTTGTCTTCGCTGCCTGCAACAGCGCCGGGATGATCATTTGAAAGCCGTTCTCATTCGACGTGAAGTTTTCCGAAGGGAAGACTCCAGTCGGTTCCGACGATGTCTCAATCAGTTTCCAGAACGCGTCGTCGGGAATCTGGCTGGGAAGCGTGTCTGCCCCACGCAATGCAGACGAAACCAACAGCAGCGCGGCAAGTCCCAATCCGATGATGGATGACTTCCCAGACAGGTTTTTCTTCGACGTCATTGTTTCTCGATCCTCCAAATAATCCTGAGCACAGCCTATCGCGATCGTGAAATTCTGTCCAACGAGTCTTATGGGAGGGTAGTTTCTTCAGGGTTGCCGCGTTCCCAGCCGCGTGAGCGGCGGCAGTCCTTTAGCCACCGGCGTCAGCCGGTGGAATGGCAACCCTTGAGAGAAGAGTGCCGTAGGCACGGCAGATCTATTAATGCCAAAGCAGAGGTAACCAGCGTCAGAAAATGGTTACTCTTCGAAGTACAAGAGATCATCGGAGTTATTGATCTGTCGTGCCTACGGCACTCTGTATTTCGTGGATTGATTTTCCACCGGCTCACGCCGGTGGCTAAGGGACTGCCGCCGCTAACGCGGCTGGGAACGTTGAACTCAAAATTTCCAGTCGCGTGCCGAGACTTGGAGTACGATTCGAAGTCTCAATCATGCGGGAGGCGAAATGAAGAAGATCAATGGGGCGATGCTGTTTGTGTTGTTTGCTGCGGCGTGGGCGCAACCCTGGAAGATGAACGCCCAATTGAAGCCGGCGTCCCCGGAGCCGGCGACCGGAGTGCCTTATGCCACGATCAGTGCGGACGACATGAAGCAATGGCTCAGCTATCTTGCCTCCGATCAGCTTCAGGGCCGCCAGATCTTTACCGAAGGTTACGGATTGGCGGCGCAATATGTTGCGGATCGCTTGAAGGAATGGGGCATCAAACCGCTTCCCGATGGTACTTATTTTCAGCCGGTGAAGCTGAGAGGCTACCGTGTGACGCGCAATTCCACCGTAACCGTCACGGTAAACGGAGAGTCGAAGTCATTCAAGCAGGGCGATCACGTGACGTTTCCCGTTAATAGCGGCGGAAAGCAAACGCTCTCGTTCGATGCCGTGGAGTTTGCCGGTTACGGTCAAGCCAGTGATTATCAGGATCGTAATTTAAAAGACAAACTGGTGGTGACTGTCCCCAATCTTGCACCTCCCCCCGCGGCTGGAAGAGGAGGAGCGGCTCGGGGTGCTGGGGCTCCCGCAGCACCAGCACCGCAAGCGGCCAATGCCGGCGGACGAGGAGGAAGGGGCGGCGGCGGTGCCGGAGCGCTCGCCCTGGGAGCGAAGGCCTATATCGGATTGACCGTCGCTGCTGCGGCGCCCACTCCGGCGGAACAGGCCCTGACGCAGGCGCAGGCAGCACTGACCCAGGCCACGAACGCGCTGAATCAAGCCCAGCAGGCATTGCGGGGCGGAGCCGGTGGCGGACGAGGCGGCGGCGCACAGGCCGCGGGAACAGGAGCTCGTGGAGCGGCAGCCGGAGCCGATCTGACGACGGTACAACGCGTCGACAATCCTGTGGCGCCGCAATTCACAGCAGATGAGACGTTTTATGAGGCACTGTTCGAGGGCAGCAGCCTGAAGTTTGCCGATGTACTTGCGGCCGCGCGGCGTGGCGACCCCCTCGCAGCGATGACGCTGCCCGTCAAGGTCACCATCAACATCGATAACACATTCGATGTGATCAACGAACAGATCAGTCACAACGTCGTCGGAATCATTGAAGGCACGGATCCGGTGCTGAAAGACACTTATGTGATGTTTGGCGCTCACCTCGATCATGTGGGATACAGTCAAACCGGCACCGGCCGTGGTGGCGGCACTGATGCCTGTCGGCGGCGAAGTCCGGCGGCCCAGGCGGCAGTGACTGCTGCCGGAAAGGTTGTGCAGCGTGCTGGAGGGCAAGGCGGCCAGGGCGGCGGAGGAGGAATTGCCGTAGCCGGAGGTGGTGGCCGAGGTGGTGGCAACCGTGGAGGAGCCCCTGCGGCGCCGGCGATTCCTCTGGATGAGCGCGATCTTGTCAGCAATGGCGCCGATGACGATGGTTCCGGATCGACCGCGGAATTGGCAGTTGCCAAGGCCTTTGCAACCGGACCGAAACCGAAGCGGTCAGTCGTCTTCATGTGGCACACCGGTGAGGAAGCCGGCCTCTATGGCTCGCGTTACAACGCCGACTTTCCAATTGTTCCTCTGGAGAAAGTTCAGACGCAACTCAATATGGACATGGTCGGCCGCGACGACTGCGACGACCTGGAAGGCGATTTCAGCAATTCGCTGTTCATCATCGGCGCCGACCGGATCAGTACCGATCTGCACAATCTGATCGTTGCTACAAACAACACCCTGGCGAAACCAATGATGCTCGATTATGAAATGAACGATCCGAACGATCCCGAAAGCGTCTACACGCGCAGCGATCATTACAGCTATGCGGCGAAAGGTATTCCCATCGCGTTCTTTACGACGGGTTTACATCCGGACTATCACCGCGTTTCCGACACCGTCGACAAGATCATTTTCCCCAAGATGGCGCGCATCGCTCAGCTCGTCTACGAGACCGGCTTCTCCATTGCAAATACCGATCGTGTTCTCGAACGCGATAACAAGGGACCGCGGACCGGCTTCGGTTCCAAAGCGGAGGCATTGCCGAAGTAGCGGATTCGATCATTTCTCCTGGAACTTTTTGGGGACCATCTCCGTTTAGAAATATGACCGGGCACAGTGTGTTCGTTTATACTTGTGGGCATCGTTGATCTGCGTTTTACCGGAGGTCTTTTCATCGTTACGTTTCTAGTGTTCATCAGCTCTAGGACCGGTGTGTCCAATGGCCTGAGGATTCAATGACACTAAAGAAAAAGCTTGTCCTTTCCGGTGTGTTCATTCTGCTTGCTGCGGGCACTTCCGGGTACTATTTCAAATTTGTAAAAGACTCCGGCGTCATTTCCGTTCAAACCGGCAAGGCTGTTCGTCAGGATCTTACGCAGGCGGTTTCGGCGAACGGCGAAATCCGCCCGAAAAAGTCGGTCAATATCAGCTCCAATATGATGGGCCGCATCGTGAGCATGCCGGTCAAGGAAGGCGATCACGTGAAGGAGGGGGACTTGCTGGTCCGCCTGGAATCCATTCAGAGCGAGGCGGATGTGAAGTCTGCAGAGGCCATGTTGGACGCGGCCCAGTCCGAAACGGAAGGGATGGCGGCCCAGCTTCGCGCCGCAGAGGCCGGAGTGGCATCGGCGAAGATCGATATCAAACGTTCGGAAGCGGAACTGTCGCGGACGAAACAGACTCTGGATCGAAATGAAATGCTTCGCCGGGAAGGGCTGATTTCCAATGAAGCGTTTGAAAAGGCGAAGTCGGACTATGACGTTTCCGAGATTGCGTTGAATGCCGCGAGGGCTCGCCTGTCTCAATCCGAAGCACAGGTCGCTCAGGTTCAAAATCAGCAGGAGCAGGCGAAGATTCGCATTGCCCAGCAGCGCGCGTCCCTGGTGCGTGCGAAGGATTCGTTCTCGAAGACAACCATTACATCGCCGCTCGCGGGAATCATTACCTACCTTCCGGTCAACGAAGGTGAGATTGCCATTGTCGGCGTGCAGAACCAACCGGGCACGAGCCTGATGACCATTGCGGATCTGTCGGTGATCACTGCGGAAGTCAAAGTCGACGAAACCGACATTGTCAATGTGCGCATTGGCCAGGAAGCTAAAGTGAAAGTGGATGCGCTCGGCGAAAAGCAACTGAAGGGGCATGTTTCGGAGGTGGGGAACAGCGCGCTCAACAAGAATGGCCAGCAGGCCGGCAACGGCGGAGGTAATGGTCAGGAAGCGAAGGATTTCAAGGTTGTCATCACGCTGGACGAGCCTTCTAAGGAACTGCGTCCCGGTCTTTCGTGTACGGCGACGATCATTACCGCCACGGCAAAGCAGGTGATTTCGATCCCCATTCAGGCATTGACGATTCGAGAATTTGATAATCCGGACAAGAACGTTAAGAAGAAAATCGAGAAGGAGGGCGTCTTCACGATAAAGGACAGCATCGCGCTCTTCCATCCTGTGAAAACCGGAATCACCGGCACTACCGATATTGAAATTGTCGAAGGTCTGGGAGTTGATGAGGAAATCGTCACCGGACCGTACCAGGTCCTGCGCACGCTCGAGGACAACGCCAAGGTGAAGATCGAAAAGGCAGCGCAATGACGGATAGTCCCGGCAGCCAGGATTTGATCCGCACGGAGAATCTCTGGAAGACTTATCAGATGGGCAGTACCCAGGTGCATGCGCTGCAATCGGTCACATTCCATATTCGGCGAAACGAATACGTCGCGATAATGGGGCCGTCGGGTTCCGGCAAATCCACGTTGATGAACCTGATCGGCTGTCTCGACACCCCGACGGAAGGGAACTACTGGCTCAATGAAAAACTCGTCAGCACCATGAAGGATGACGAGCTCGCCCACATCCGCAACAAGGAGATCGGTTTCGTCTTTCAAACCTTCAACCTGCTTGCCCGTTCCACGGCACTGCACAATGTGGAATTGCCGCTGATTTATAGCGGAGTGCCTGCAAAGGAGCGCATTTCCCGTGCGGAAAAAGCTTTGGAAATGGTTGAACTTAAAGATCGGATGCATCACAAACCAAATGAGTTGTCTGGCGGTCAGCGTCAGCGCGTCGCAATCGCCAGAGCGCTTGTGAATCACCCGTCCATCATTCTGGCCGACGAACCGACCGGCAATCTGGACTCGGTGACCGGAGAAGAAATCCTGAAGCTGTTCAACAAGCTTCACCGCGACGGCAACACGATAATCCTGGTCACCCACGAACGGGACATCGCATCCTATGCGCACCGGATCATCAGTATTCGAGACGGCAGAATTGCTTCGGATGAGCCCAATAATCCCCGCGTCGCGGAAACTGACGTTTTGTCCGGGGCGCAGCCCCAGCCGCATTAGCGTCGCAAACTGTCGGCGCGGCTTGGGAAGGTGACCAACGGGAGAGGGCGGTCAACTGTCCGTCAATTTACAGTTTGTCTGTTGTCCGTTGATTAATGGCCCTGGTGACATGATCAATGTCACCAGGGCCATTAATCAACGGACAACAGACAAACTGTAAATTGACGGACAGTTGACCGCTATGTCGGGATTCGAATTCATTCAGAGCCGCGGCTCCCCACTCTTTCGACGCGTCCCATCACGAGCAGTCCCGCGATCAGCGCGACGGGCATCAGAGCGCCGATGCCGATAAATACGTGTTCATAGCTGTGTGTGATATCGAGGTAGTGGCCCACTCCCCACGTGCTGATGGCCGTTCCAATCGTGGATCCCGTACCGGCAATCCCATAAACGGAACCAACTTCATTGGAAGGAAAGTAATCCCCTGCAAGCGTGTGAACGGTAACCGACCAGAACATCCAGAAGAAAATGGCGGAAGAGATCAGCGTCATCGTCCAGAACAGGGAATGTGCATAAACCGCAAGTATCCCAATCGGACTGAAACACGCCGAGAAAATCATCAGCGCTTTGCGGGTGCGGTTCACAGACCATCCCATGCGCTGCAATCTCAGACTCACATAGCCGCTGACGAAGTTGGCAATGTCGGCTGCGATATAGGGAATGCCCGCAATCAGCGCAATTCCCGCAAGATTCAGGCCGCGTTCCTGGCTGAGGTATGACGGAATCCAGAAGAGATAGAAATACCAGACCGGATCCGCTATGAAACGGCACAGAAACACGGCCCACGTTTCGCGATAGGCAAGAAAATCAATCCACGAACGGCGGGGAAGATTTGCCGTGCGATCCGTATGCGCGAACTCCGGGTGACGGCTCATGAAGAATTGAAAAATGACGACCCATGCCAGACCTAAGCATCCGGTCACCACAAATGAAGCCCGCCAGCCATAGTGGATTGCAAGACCGCCCACGATCGACGGAGCGATCAGCGCACCCAGACTGGAACCGCTGTTGCACGCGCCGATAAACAACGCACGCGCCTCTTCCGGCACCCACGTCGCTGCAGCCTTCGCAAACGAAGGCCATGCCCCGGCTTCTCCAACCGCAAGAATGGAGCGGAACGCCGCCATACTTTTCAGGCCTTGTGACAGCGAAGTCAAAGCACCGGCAATCGACCACCACAGCATTGCCAGCGTGAGTCCCTTTCGGATCCCAAGCTTGTCCAGTACCCAGCCCGCGAAAGAGTACGCGACGGCATAGGTGAACAGAAAAGCATTGAGAATGTCGGCATATTGCGCGTTGTTCCAGCCGAATTCGGCTCTCAACGTCGGAGCGAGTACCGATACAACCTGCCGATCGATGTAGTTGATCGTGGTTTCGCCGAGAAGTATCGCCCCAAGGAGAATCAGCGTCTTTTTGGCAATGACAGGAGCGGCGGATGGGATCCTGGCGGCCGTGACTGTTGGTGCGGTGCCCTGCATGATGACGGCGCACAGCATAAACCAAAATTCGCGGGAAAGTTACATGCTTCAGGGAGCAAAGCTGAACGAATGCTGTCCCCACTGTAGGTGCGGTCTATGACCGCCCACAATTTTGAAGTACGAAATCTTTTCGATTGTGGGCGGTCATAGACCGCCCCTACAGTGGGGACCGCATTCATTCACAGCTTCCATGAACTCGACATGCGACAATGTCAGCGATGGATTTTCTGGCTCATGGTCTTTGGGGCGGAGCGGTATTTGGCCGCAGACCCGGTTCGTCCTGGAAGCGCGCATTTCTTTGGGGCATGGCTCCCGATCTCATCGCATTTGGCCCGGCGATCGTTGCGGGCCTGCTGATTGGAGATCGAATGAGTTGGATGGTCTGGTCCCCGGAGGATGCAGGTGTGTCGCACATTACCTGGTACTCCAATCATGCGTATCTGGTTACTCACAGTCTGGTGATATGGGCATTGATTGCCGGCGCCCGCTGGATCTGGCAGAAGAGATTTCCGTGGACGTTTGGTGCGGCGGCTCTGCATATCCTCTGCGATATTCCCCTCCACACGCTAAGCTTTTTTCCGACACCGTATCTTTGGCCGCTACCGACGCCTTTGCATGACGGGATGCGCTGGTCATTCCCGCCGTTCATGCTTGCGAATTATCTTTTACTCGGCGCGATCTATATTTTCATCGCGATTCGCAATCGCCGCACGCAGACGCGAGTGGCTCAAAAAGCCATGCGAAGCATTTCCACACAGTAGATTTGTGAAGCTGGAAATGAATGCGACTCCCCACTGTAGGTGCGGTCTATGACCGCGCACAATTCGTAGGATTGCTTTCCTCATAATTGTGGGGGGTAATAGACCGCCCCTACAGTGGGTAATTGCATAGTTTCATATCTACAAATCGCGCGCGGTCATAGACCGCGCCTACAGTGGGGAGTCGCATTCATTTCTCACCCGCCCATTCTGGTGGGACTTTGAGCACATGCAGGATCTCGCCGGCACGCGGCACCATCAGCACGCCTTCAGCTTCTCGGTTGGCAAAATCCTCCGGCCGAATTGAACCGGGATCCCGATACCCGAGATTGATCCGGCGGCAAACTTCCGGTGCAATTGCGGTCGCGAGAGTGACGCGCGCTCGCGCGCACTCAATGCCGTCTTCGTAGGTTCCCAAACCGTGAACATGAGCCGAATGGGCCAGCACGCCCCACGGATAATGCCGGAATGCATCCCATTGCTTCAGGAAGTAATCCCGGCAGTGATACCCAATCGTCATGATGGTTTCGCGGTGCGTCACGCATACTTCGCGAATATGCGGCGCGTAAATAATCAGCTCACCGCCGTCGGCCAGAATCGGTTCGAGTTTGTACATGGCTTTTCCAGCCGTCCAGAGCTCGTCATACATCGTGGGAACGCAGGAGAGAATCGTGTGGAACGGACGGTCCATTTGAACGATATGCAACTGGCGTGATAACTCGCTCGCCTGGTTCCAGGCTTCTTCCGGAGAACCGATAAACAGTCCGGCAAGCGACTTGTCCGGCTGGACGACCATTGCAATGCACTGCTTGTCGATCTTGAGCAGGGAAGCGGCCCGGTCAATCACTTTGCGAACCGGCGTCCACTTGCTGCCAATGATTTTCGGTGTGGTAATGACCGCACCAAGCCAATGAAAGAAGTTAAGCAGTTTTGGCCCCGAGATTCCTGGAAACAAATATTTGTTTCCGCCCGAAAAGCCGACGACCTCGTGAGGAAACACCGGCCCCGCGATAATCACCTGGTCGTATTCGAATACCATCCGATTGATTTCAACCGGAACATCCATGGAAAACAGATCGCTCGATAGCTGCCGGATCTCGTCACAGGGTATAACGCCGATCGTTTCGAGAGCGTCTGGATTATTCCATTCATGATTGAAGAAGCGGACGGCGGCATATTTCCCCTGACGCTCCTCCTCAGTGATTTCGAGGCGCCGCCGGATTGCCGCTTCGGCGAGCGGTTGATGAGTGCCTAACGCGATCAAAACATCGAAGCGGCTCGCAGCGTCGCCAATTGCATCGAAGAGCGCACGAAATATCATTCCCACCGGGGCTGTGCGCGTATTGTCGGGGACGATCAGGAGAACTTTGCAGTTCCGATATTGGCTGGACTGGAATGCTGCCGTGACTTGCTGAACAGCAGCAGTCTCAGAAATGACGTTCATCCCGGGGGAATTACTTTGCTTCGGTAACGTTGGTTTTTGAAACGAGGTCGCCAGTGTACCCGGTGACACGAATATCCGACAGACTGTCTCCCAGTGTGCAATGCGAAAT
The DNA here is from genome assembly GCA_041481485.1 of Terriglobia bacterium. Lineage (GTDB taxonomy): Bacteria > Acidobacteriota > Terriglobia > 20CM-2-55-15 > 20CM-2-55-15 > JBGPBY01. Next base: position 1,884 of record JBGPBY010000195.1, on the reverse strand, counting down.
CATTACGTCTTCGGTGGGGCGTCCTGCTTTCAGGCCTTCCATACCGCGGCCGGATTTGATGGCGATGGCATCGTCTCCGGTGTCGATATCGCAGTCTTCGATGCGGACGTGGCGGCAGGAATCGATATCGATGCCGTCGCCGTTGCCGCCCGTGGTTCGAATGGTCAGGCCGCGAATTTCAATGTTGTCGGAATACGTGGGATGGATTGCCCACATTAAACGCTGTTCGGCGGAAAATCCGTCCAGAACGATATCCGTCGTGTTGATCGGTTCAATCAGCGCCGGTTCGCGCGGCGTTTGACGTCCGCGTAGTGTCGGCGTGCCCGAGATCTTTCCAGGTCCAATGACACCGATATGATTGGCGCCCTGAGAATAGATCAGGCCGCGGTGTCCGTCGACCCAGCGGCCCTCCCATCGAACCTGCGTGATGGGATAGTCGTTCATGTCGGCGCTGCCGATGAGATGCGCATCTTTGGAGAGACGCAGAGTGGTTTTGGATTTCAGTTCGATGCTGCCGATAAGGTATTCGCCGGATGGAACCATGACATCACCGCCACCAGCTGCCACGGCGGCGTCCAGCGCCCGCTGAAATGCCGCGGTGTCTTTGGTTTTTCCGTCGGCGATTGCGCCGTACATGCGTACGTCGAAGGACGCTCGAGGGGCTGCAGTTCCGTGTCCGGGCGGAAGAACGAGAGTCAGAGACAGCGCAAGCATGGTGAGGGTTTTCATGCCGCCGGATTGTATCAGAACGAATCAATACCCGAAGTGATCCAGAGTGGAATGGATCACGGCGCGAGCCGTACGGAACGATTCCTGGTAGTCTTCCCGTCGTTCCAGGAATGAGCACATGTTTCCAAGATCCAGAAGCCGGGCGGCATCGGCCCATTCGAGTGGCAGCTGGCTGTTTACTGAACGATAGCCCTTCTCAAAATGTTTATGTGCTTCTGCCGGATAGTCGTATGCAAAGCGAAAGAAGTTTCCCAGATCGACTAGACCATTGCCCGAGACGCAGAATTCCCAGTCGAGAATCGCGGATACCCTGGCATTCGGCCCATTCGAAACGAGAATATTCTTGGGATTGAAGTCCGTGTGCACCAGTTGACGGCGGGGTTCCGTTTCCAGGACAAGGTGCCATCTATCCTGAACCAGACTCCGCATTCGCTCCTTGGTTTCCCTATTTAAGCGCTCTTCCTGCAATTCACTCAGGGTCTTTTCGATGAACTGCAGGATGAAATGGCCGAAGTTGTCATACTCCTTTCCGATGATCATTTTGGGCCCGATGAAGCCGGTTTCATTGAACTGAAAGGTATGGATATGACCCAGTTGTCTTCCGGTTTCTTCAAAGATCCGCAGATCCATGAATGTATCCGTGAGGAGTTTGTCTTCCAGGGTAGTCCCATCGATGTACTCCAGTACGGCGACCGGCCTTCCCTGAGTTTCAAACAACGCCAATGTCTGCGGCACATTCACGGGGCAGGAACTTAGGAATTGGAGCACGTCTCGTTCTCGCTCTGCCGTCACCCTGTCGGTGGAGTAAACGCGAAACACGAATTTGTTGTCGCCGCTTGCGACCAGGAAATTCGCGTTCATGAATCCGCCGGCTAGTGGCAGAACGTGGCAGTCGTTCTGAGAGATTCCGAACCTGTCAATAGCCTCAATCAGAACTGCCGGCGGCAACTCCGAGATCTTTGCATGCCTTGTGAAACGTTCTTTCGGGGGGATTCTATCCATCTTTGCCCTGGGTTGAAGTTGAAGCGGGTTATCAAGAAATCCCTCTCCCAACGGGAGAGGGTTGGGTGAGGGGTACCGCACGTAAAAATCGTTACTTGCGGTACCCCTCACCCGGCCTTCGGCCACCCTCTCCCGTTGGGAGAGGGATTTCTT
>JBGPBY010000194.1:0-12041 GCA_041481485.1 Terriglobia bacterium | reverse complement strand
TCCTCAAAATTGTGGGCGGTCATAGACCGCCCCTACAGCCGGAATCTCGAGCGATCTCAGTTTACATGTTTGATGTAGGGGTGTCGTGCCCATGGAATAGGCCGGGAGGGGTGTCCTGTTTACAGCTTGAACCTGTAGCCCACCCAGGGTTCGGTCAGCAGAAATTCAGGATGTGCGGAATCCTTTTCGATTTTCTTGCGCAACTGATTGATGAACACGCGGAGGTATTCCACTTCCTCGCCGTAATCCGGGCCCCACACCGCCTGGAGCAGCTTCATGTGTGGAACCGGCACGTTTGGATGCGACACGAGATAGCGCAAAAGCTCGAATTCCTTCGGCGTCAAACGAATGGTTTTTCCGTGCGACTGAACGCGGCGTGTCTGTAAATCGATTTCGAAGTCTCCGGCTTTAATCACCTGGGGGCCGCTTTCAGGGTTGGTTGGCGATCGGCGCAGTGCCGCGCGCACCCGCGCGAGCAGTTCCGGAGCGGAAAACGGCTTGGTCACGTAATCATCGGCGCCGGCGTCCAGCGCGGCGATCTTGTCCTTTTCGGCGTCGCGCACGGTGAGCATGACGACGGAGACATCGGATGCGGAGCGAATCTCGCGGCAGGTCTCGATACCGTCCATTCCGCCAAGATTCATGTCGAGCAGGATGAGATCGAACTTGTTTTGACGGAATTTGTCGATGGCCTCCTCGCCGGACTTTGCATCTTCGGCCTCATATCCCTGAGCTACCAGCGTGGTGCGCATCACACGGCGGATCTGCGGGTCATCGTCGACAATAAGTATTCGAGCATTCGTCATGAGCGTTCCGCCTTGTTCAAAGGCAGCCGAATCGAAAATTCGGTTCCGACTCCCAGTTCGCTTTCCACGTCCACGTGTCCTCCATGGGCTCTGACAATGTCCTGGACAATGGCAAGCCCCATACCGGTACCTGGCGTATTCCGGCGCGCGCCGGGAGTTCGATAAAACCGTTCGAACACCATGGTCCGTTCGGTCTCGGTCAGGCCCAGCCCCTGATTATGAATGCGGACTCGGATGGAATCGGCAGAAGATTCCGCCGAAATTCGGATTGGCGAGCCCGGAGGCGAGTATTTGGCTGCGTTGTCGAGGAGTTGTTTGATCATCAAAATAAAAAGTTCAGCATCGACGTTCACATTGGGCAGCGTTGAAGGATAGTTCGTTTCAATCGGTCTTTCATTCACAATCGCGTGGGATTGACGGGTCGCTTCCTGTATCAGCTCCACAATATTGCGCATGGCACGCGAAAGATGCAATCGTCCAGACTCGACGCGAGCGAGGTGAATGGCTTCGGTCACAAGTCCAGTCAGCCGTTCGCTTTCCTGGTCAATGATCGTGAGCAGCTCGTGTCGTTGATCCGTTGTCAGCGTGTCCGAAGTCAGAATTGCGGAAGTCGCGGCCTTGATCGACGTGAGCGGTGTTTTGAATTCATGAGCAACGGCATCCAGAAGTGTGGATTTGAAGCGCTCGCTCTGACGCTCGGCCTCCGCACGGGCGGCGATTTCCTGAGTTCTCGCTTTGTCCAGTCCGACGGCGACCAGATTGGCAATGGCATGCAACGCAGAATCCGAAAGCGAAGCGCCTTCGATCGCAATGGCGCCAATGGAACGGCCCGCAAGTGTGATGGGAGCCATCCTCAGCTTTGCTTCCAGAACTACATTGCCCCGGTTGGAAACTTCACGCAGGGATTCAAGAGCGGAAGGCAGCTGACTGATGCCGGCCGCGTAGAGCTGGCCGTCGATCTCGTCGTAAATCGTCACCGATGTGGCTTCGTACGATCGAACGATTTCCGTCGCAATCTGGACAGCGGCCGGACTCTCGCTGTCGATAAGCATGATGCCGCGGCTCAATCCATAGAGCCGTTCCATTTCTGTCTGCCGCTGATGTAGTTGCGCGTTCCGCCGCCGCGCCAGTTCCGAAAGCTGGCTGGCAATCAGCGACGTCACGACAAAGGAGGTAAACGCAACCCAGTTGTGTGCGTCGGCTATGTTGAGCGTTCGAAGCGGCGGAAGAAAGAAGAAATTCAGACAGACGGCTGCGGCAACCGACGCCGCGACGGACTCAAAGAGTCCCCACTGCGCCGCGACCAGAAGAATGGTGATCAGGTAAACGAAACCGGCGGTTGTCGGATTGGCCGGAAATTTATCGAGGACGAAGGTTAGCGCCACTATGAACCACAACGCCGCCACCACGCGGAGAGCCTTCTTCGCCATGGGAACAACTGTAGACCTGGATGACGGACTAGCGCGCGGAAAAATGCGATAAAGAAATCCCTCTCCCAACGGGAGAGGGGGCCGCACAGCGGCCGGTGAGGGGTACCACAAGTAACAATTTTTACTTGAGGTACCCCTCACCGGCCTTCGGCCCCCTCTCCCGTTGGGAGAGGGATTTCTTTACAGACTGCCTACAGGTCTTGACAGTCCACTCTGTTGGGTGTCGAATACATCTTTATCGTTTCTTTATGCCGAACTCGGCAGAGACGGGGGACCCAAAATCCAGGGGCGAAGTGAAACGGTGGTTTCACAGGGTACTTTCGAGCCCAAGCCCGGCAGCTAACCCCGTAGGCTCAAACGAAAGCGCGCAGTGCGCGAGAAGGAGACAGTCTATTGTCCAGAAGTGAACGGTCCTCGGCAACGAAGGTCGTCATTGCCAGCACCGTCATGTTGTCGTTCATTTCCTTTTGGAGAGGAGCGGCAATTGTCCTCAGCGACCTTGCTTCGTCTGCCTTTTACGTCGGCGGTATTGCCGAACAGGCCATCGGAAAAAGCGCTCCCTGGTTCATTCTTGGCGTCATGCTGTTCAGCTTCGCGGTTCGTTCCGTGTACATGGAAAGCTGCAGCATGTATGTGCGCGGCGGCGTCTATGTTGTCGTCCGCGATGCCATGGGGCCGTTCATGGCGCGGCTTTCCGTATCGGCGCTGATCTTCGACTACATTCTCACCGGGCCGATTTCCGCAGTCAGCGCGGGTTTGTACCTGGGTCACTTGCTGACTCAGCTGGCCGGTTTCGTCCATGTCGAGAACCCGATGAATCCGGCTGAATTTGCGATGTTTTTCGGTCTGGCCGTCACCGTGTATTTCTGGTGGAACAACATCAAGGGAATGCATGAGTCCAGCGGCAAGGCCCTGCGCATCATGCAGGTGACGACGGTGATGGTCGTCATGTTCCTGGTATGGTGCACCGTGACGCTGTTTCATCAGGGTATTACTCAAATTCCGCCGGCGCCATTGCCATCGAATCTGGAATTCGGGCCGGAGAGTTCCGGATGGCTTGCCGGGACCGGTCTGCTTCAGGTGTCGATGATTGCGATTCTGGTGGCGTTCGGACATTCCTTTTTGGCGATGAGCGGATTCGAAACGCTGGCACAGGTGTATCGCGAAATCGAAACGCCGAAGCTGAAGAACCTGAAGATCACGGCCAACATCGTTTGTGTGTTTGCGGTGGTATCCACGGGTGTGATCACGATTCTGGCCGGGATGATCATTCCGGATGGCGAACGGTTGCAGTATGCCGATAACCTGCTCGGCGGCCTGGCGATGTATCTGACGGGACCTCTGCTGCTGAGACTTGCGTTTCGTACCTTTGTCGTGTTCGTGGGCGTTTTGATTCTGTCCGGTGCCGTGAACACTTCGATTATCGGTGCGAACGGCGTGTTGAATCGAGTTGCCGAAGACCACGTGTTGACGCCATGGTTCAAGAAGCCGCATAAGAAATTCGGAACAACCTACCGGCTTATCAATCTCATTACCATTCTCCAACTCGCCACGGTTCTTGCCAGCCGCGGTAATGTGATTCTGCTTGGCGAGGCCTATGCATTCGGCGTCGTCTGGAGCTTCTTCCTTAAGGCTCTTGGTGTGCTGGTGCTGCGTTTCAAGCGGCACGACCAGGAATACAAGACTCCGTTGAATATCCGGATCGGGAACCATGAAATACCGATCGGACTCGGCATCACCACGCTGTCGCTTCTTTTTGTCGCACTCGCCAACCTGTTTACAAAGCAGATTGCGACGATTTCCGGACTCGGATTCACGCTTACGATGTTCATCATCTTTACTGTATCGGCAAGGCTGAATGCCCGGCGCTTGCATGCGGAAAAGAAAGGGATGGAGCAATTTAATCTGGAGATTCAGCAGGAAATCGGTTCGGAGGTTGTTCATGCGCGGCCGGCGTGCATTCTGGTTGCAGTCCGTGACTACAACCAGATGGAACATCTGCACAACACGCTGATCAAGACGAACTTGCGCCGGCACGACATTGTGGTTGTTACCGTGCGGAGTGTAACTTCGGGCGCCGCCGAATACGATCTTGGCGTGAACCAGCTGTTTACCGACTACGAAAAAGAGCTATTCACCCGAGTTGTGGAAATGGCAGAGAAGGAAGGGAAGACCGTCGATCTGCTTGTGGTGCCGGGGCTGAATCCTTTTGATGCCATGGTGCAGACCGCGACGAAGCTGCAGGCGTCGCGGCTGGTCACAGGCGTTTCGGCAAAGATGGCATCGGATGAACTGGCACGGCAGATCGGACAGGCATGGGAACGGCTGCCGCAGCCGCGGCATGCCTTTGCGCTGGAAATTACGACCCCCGGACGGCCATCGAAGTTTGTGAACCTCGGCCCCCATCCTCCGCGGTTGTGGCCGGAGGATGTCGATCTCGTGCACGAGATGTGGCTGGACCTCAGCGAGAAGGGCGCGGGATCGCGGCTGCATCATCGCGATATTGTCGGCGTCGCGCTGCGCCGGATGTACGGCCAGCTGAACAACTCGCACCGCGATGAAGTGGTCCGCGATGTCCAGGCGGAGTTGGAGCATCATCCGGGCGGAGAAATGGAATCGCCGCCTGGTGAGACTTGATCTGCCGCGCCTCCGGCGCTTATAGGAGGCGCTTGACGCCATCCACCGGCTTACGCCGGTGGATGGCGAACTGCCGCCGCTCCGCGGCTGAGAATTTTGCATTCCGAGCCGCGTAGCGGCGGCAGTTTCCTTAGCCACCGGCGTGAGCCGGTGGTTAATTCAACAAGCTGGTTTTTCAGCCGCGTAGCGGCGGCAGATCCAGAAATCAGCTTACCGCGCGTTCTTCGTCGGGATCCAAATCTGCTTCGGCCGGAACTTCCCGATGATGCTCCAGTTCCTCTGCCATATCCGCCATCACTTCGGCGCGATGACCTTCCTGAAGATCGTGCACCATGCGCCGCAGCGCCACCCCCACAACATCGCGATGATGCATCTTTGCCCCAAATTGATCGCTGAGTTCCAGCCAGACGTTGTGCACAACATCGATGTCTTCGGGCCAGAGCCTCGGCCGATGTGGGCCAAGGTTCACAAATCGCGAGGGCCTGTCCGGCGAGATAATTTCCAGAGAGAACGGATGCCGCGGCTCCGGCAGGCGTTCCCAGGACTGTCCGATCTGCCGTGCGAGTTCATGAGAATCCATTTTTGCTGAAACTCCGGTCACCAGACGTGACGCCTGCAGCAGCGCCGCCGTTTGAACCAGTGCATCGAACGGATTGATGCTTGGCACGACAAGCAACTCCACAGGCTTGCCTTCCTTCTCTGCGACTGAAACAACCCGGCTGAACAACTCCTGCTCGTAAGTGGTGAAGAGCTGATCCTGAGTGAGATCGGTTTCCCCGGTTCGCGACGACATGTTTCGTGTCGTGACCACAACGAAATCCTGTTTCCTGGTGTTTGTCTTATGAAGAACTGCCTGCAAATGGTGCATGCGGGTGTAATCCCGCACGGCAACCAGAATGCAGCCCGGGCGCGCCCCGATCGCCGAATTCGAAACCTCCGGGCGCATATCCAGATTAAATTGCTCCAACCCGTTGTGCTTTTCCTTGCGCCCAAGGCGCTCGGATATGGTGAAGATCACAAAGAGCACAAGCATGAAAGTCAGGCCTGAAATCGTTGCGATTCGCTTGGAGAACAAATTCGCCATGGCAACAAAGAAGAGCACCATCGTAATTCCCATCAGCCCCAGCGGAATTTCGCGGCCGGCGATCGAGAAATTGAACGGTGTTTTGTATTCCTGATCTTTGCGCTGGAACCGCAGAACAAGAACACTGAGCGCCTTCAGGAAGAAGCTCCAGACGATACCAAACGCGTACGCCTCTCCCAGCAGGTAGATCTCTCCGCGGCTCAGGATAATGGTCGTCAATTGAAGAAGCGCAATCAATCCAATGATGCGGTAAGTCGTTCCGAACTTGCGATGCGGTTTCTGGAACGCGGGGTGAAGCACGCCGTCTTCAGCAACACGGTTCATGACGCCATTGGCCCCAATGATGGAGGTGTTAACGGCGCCGGAAAGTATCATCACGCCAACGACCACGACAAATGTATGGAAGATGAGCCGAAGCAGAAGCGGTCCCGATAAATACATCGCGAGTCCGCCCAGCAGATTGTCGGCATACTGGATACGGATGGAATCCGGAATGATCATCGCCGCCAGCAGTGTGATACCGCCCGTGCATATCAACGCATAGGTGCACACGATGTTTCCCGTGATTTTCAGATTTTTCAACTTGGGAGATGCAATTTCGCGGTAGACCTGCGCCAGCGTTTCAAATCCGCTCATGGAGAGCAGCGAATGCCCGACCGCGATCATCATGGCCACTGAAGCAATGCTCGGAAGACCTTTCAGCCATGAAACGGTGGCAAACCACCCCAGGCCCTCATTGCTGAATTTCAAATTCGATGGCAATGGAGCCGGCGGAATCTGTGCCGGTCCGCGCAGAATCAATGTCAGACCGCACCATATGAGAAATGTGACGACCATGACTGTCGTGATCTGCATGATGCGCAGCGCCTTGTGGCTAGACTCGGGCAGGCCCTTGATATTGCACCACCAGAAATATGCCGTCACCAGGACCGCGAACACCACCGCAAACAGATTCGGCGGAACCTGAAAGTTCGAACCGAAATGACTTCCGGCGTCATTCAGCAGACGGCCCAGGTATTGTCCCGCGCTGACGCTGCTGATGGGCCCCGTCAGAATGTAATCGAAGAGAAGTGCGGAAACGGAAAGACGCGCAACGAATGGTCCCATGGCGTCGCGGACGACCACATAAACGCCGCCGCGCACGAACATGCTGCTGCTTTCCATGTAGACGGAACGGACTGCGAAGCTGAACAACATCACGCCGAGAATGAACCACGGCGCACTCTTACCGATGGCCTCTTCGGCGATGCCGCCGGCATAGTAAACCGATGAACCGAGATCGTTCAGAACAATCGAAGCGGCGTGCCAGAAGGAAATAAACGACAACATCACGGTGCTGGCAACAACGACCTTTGTTCCAGCGGTCCGGGTATCATTCGACAAGATAGTCTCCTTACTCATTTGCCAAAATCACTTCATGCCCGTTGCGGCGAAGCCCACGTGCCAGGCGCTTGGATTGGCCGAAGGGCCAGTTCCTTCGCGCTCCAATCACCACGACCGAGTGCGGTGGCAGTTCCTGTATCAATGTGTCCATAGGATTTCGGCAAAGATAAATAAAGCCCTGTAGTTCCACCGAGGTACTTTCGGCCAGACTTCGAATCCGCTCGCTTGCGAATTCCAGCGGGACGGGGGGATCTTCCAGAGGAAGAGGAAATGGAACAATCTGTGGAACAATCAGGGCAATTTCGGATTCCAGCTGAGACGACATTTCCACGGCGGCCCTCAGGGCAATGCGCGTATCTCTGAAATTTGTGTAAAGGACATGGATGCGAAGGCGTCCGGGTTTTCCCAGGTCCGGATTAAACAGCTGAATTCGGCACGATTTGGAATTACCTTTGGTGGCCTGAAAGGGAACCGTGGATGGCTGTGCTCTCTGCATACTCAAACCTGATTGAGCGTAGGGTTTCGTCCATAAGGAAGTCATAAAGAAGACATCAGGATTGAATTAAAGTTCTGGTGCTTCAGGAGTGTGTGATGCCGCGTTTGGTCGACTATCTGTTTTCAGCGCTTTCGAATTCGATCGGGCACATTGACAAAGCGAATCGGAAAAACCGCTCTGTTGTCGCTGTCACGGGAGCGCTGGTGACGGTTTTCATATGGACTGTACATCTTCGCAATCCCCTGCTGACGTCGCAGTGGCCGGAACCATTACGCAACCTGACGATGTTCCTTATATTCGGGATTTCGTTCGTGGCCATTGTGAGCGGTGCCTACTTTCTCTTCCCCGATCCCCCGGACGAAAAGCGGAACGGGCCGATGTCAGGCTATTTGCGAGAGGAGACTGCGCGCAAGGGCTGGAAGATCATGATTACCGCTGGAATGCTGAGTGCGGCCAAGCTGTTTTTACTGGCAATCACCAGCAGTTGGTAACTCAGCTCATTGCGGAGTCTGCCTGATCTTATTGACGGGATGGTCTGTGGCGAAGTCTATTTTACGGTCGGTTTGAATTCCATTATGAATGAATGCGATTCCGACTGTAGGGGCGGTCTATGACCGCCCACAATTCGGAGGGTTGCAGGCCTCTCAATTGCGCGCGGTCATAGACCGCGCCTACAGGGCGGGACCGGGCTGTGGGGCAAACCGAGATTGATAGTCGTCGCGCGAAATCCGGAACATATGCTCGTTGGATTGGAATGCCGCGAACACGGAGTCGAGCATCGCTTCGTCGAAAGCTTCGTCCCGTGCCGCGGCGGAAAATGCGGCGTAAACCTGACTGGTCCATCCCTGGCTGAACATGTCTCTCGGTTTTCCATCGCTTCTTTGTCGATAGAGTTTTTCAACAATGAATTGATCGATCTGTTCGTCAACCGGATTCAGTTCAATCGCAAGATGTCCGGAAATTCGGCGAATCTCGCGTTTCCAGTCGGCGATGAGATTCGGATATTCCACAAAGGCGCGTCGAAAGCGCCGTGAATGGCGCTCGGCAAGCAAGTTGTACTTCAGCCAAAGCATCCCGGACAGTTCCGCAGACACGCCATCTCGAGTTGCCAGCGACATGCTCACTTCATCGGGATGTCGAACCGGAATCACGACTCTGATTTCGAATCCCGCACGGGCGCAAGCTTCAAACCAGTATTCGGCGAGAGCTGCGATTCGAGGCTCCTTGATAATGAGGAAAGGTTCGCCTGGAAAAGATTTCAGAAGCGTGTGGATTTGGAGGACATACTCTTCCCTTTTTTCCTCTCCGACCGAGTAGCCCGATTGAAGGCGTAGCGTCGGATCGAACCAGGTCGATCCATGGCGTTCCATAAACCGGATGTTGAGCATCAAGACGTCCATGGGCTCCCAGTGACCCGTGGGGTTGGCGTCGGTAGCGCCAAGAAGATTTTCGGGCAATTGTCCACCACACAACGAGAGGACTCTCGTCAGGGCAGACGTTCCCGACCTCCCCATTCCCAGAACAAATAAGATTTGCCTGTTCGACATATTTCCCACACTTTCGCTTGACCCTGACGGCCCCACGTTACCATCGAGGAAGATATGGCTTCAATCGACGCCAGTCATCTGACACAACATCGATCAGCGACCATATGGCTTACCGGCGTTCCGGGTGTGGGCAAGACCACGCTTGCCAGGCGGCTCGAAGCCGAACTTCGCTCGCGTGGAGCTATTGTCGAAAGTCTCGATGGCGACGTGGTCCGCAGTCTCCAGTCCAATGACCTGGGCTATTCCAAGCGCGATCGCAATATTCAGGTGCGTCAGATTGGATTGACCTGCAGCCTGCTGAGCCGAAACGGAGTCTTTTCGATTGCTGCTACCGTTTCGCCGTATCGCGAAATCCGGGAACAGGTCCGCCTGATGCACGAACCGGACCGGTTCATTGAAGTGTTTGTAACGTGTGAGCTGGCAAATTTGGTAGCACGTGACAAGAAGAATCTCTATGAGCGGGCATTGCGTGGAGACATTCCACGCTTTACCGGAATTTCAGATCCCTACGAAGCACCGGCGAACCCGGAAATTGTCGTACACACCGATTCGGAGACCGTCGAACAGAGCCTCGATCATATTCTTCAATGGCTCCTCCGCGCCGGATATCTCCACAGTGATCCATCGCCGCTCGTTCCCTCATTCACAGTTCCGGTCCTCGAGCTTTCCGTCTAACTCGATATCCAGGCGTTCGCGAGAGAATTTCAGTTTCCATATCCAGTGGAAGGCCACGATCAGCAATACGAGTGTGCAAAAAATGAATTGGCCCCCGGCCGTCCATGGAATCATCCGCCACAAATAGATCGTTGCGAGATATCGCGGCAGGCGCCCGAGCGCGACGCTGAGCTGATATGGAATCATTCGCGGCGGATTACGAAACATAGCCATCCGGACGATAGAAAACGGCAATGGCAGGAGCGCAAACAGAAACGTCAACACATATGTCCCTCCACCGGACCACAATGGCAGAAACCTCACCCAACGGCCTGAAGCCCGGCGGCGAAGATTCCGGAACAGAGTGAGGTCCAAAGCGGCGGCGATTCCTGCACATGCGCTGCCCACTATCGCAAGTACGGCTGCGGCCGCAGGACTTTGGCGCGAAGCGAACGCGATGAGCACCGGGTCAAACGGAACCGGCACGACGGTATTGCAGAGAATCGCCAGTGGAACGAAAAGCACCAGAGCCGTCGGACTCATGACGTTGCTGCGAAGTAAAAGGTGTGTCCGCAATTCCGGCAATAGTATTCGTCGTATTCTCCGCGCCGCTCCGTGAAATGGAGAAAATGCCCTGCAAACAGACATATCGGCGGATGCTTCACCACATTTCGTCCGGACTCCGGCTTCAAAAATGAATGGCCGCAGTCACAGGCATATTCGTGAAAGCCGTGCCGTGACGTCACGAGATGGACGTGATGTCCGAAAAGATTGCACCAATAGCGGACCTTTTTTATGAATATCGTTTGTTGGGAATAGGGATCCGATTCCGTCCTGAACAGAAGCGGATGCCCGCACTGCAGGCATGCGTACTCGTTGTGATTCGAACGTACGGAGATTTGGGTGTAACGATGGCCGAAGAAGAAACAGGAAACCGTGTGGGAGACCCGAGTCTCTGCAAATGGCTGGAGATATTCCGTCCCGCAATTGCACTGTTTTGCCGATCCACGCATCGACCGAAATATAATGTTGCTGACTTTGTGTCCGAACAGCGCACAGGAAACCTTCTTCCAAGACCGGCTCGTGCAGTGAGGACGTGAGGCGATGGTCAGGGCCTCGGCGATATCGAAATTTGTCATGGCGTCTCCTTTCATTCAGTCTTTCTGTTATTGGCGTGCCAGCCGAATATCGTCGTAGTCGGCTTGAGCTGTCGTGCTGGTGGAATCCGAATCGGTTTTTACGCCAATTGCGATGAGGTTGGGCGGACGAGATCCAAATGCCTTTTCATAGTCCGCCGAAAGATCCCGGCTTACAGACTTCCACTGGCCGAGAGACTCGCCGCCGGAATTGACAACCATAATCACCATGCGGCTGGAACTGGGATGCGGGAACGTACTGCCGGCCGGCACGGAAGTGGACCAGACATACTTCAGAATTCTGGGAAGGAGTCGTGAACCAAACACCGCATAGACCGAAGCTGCACTATCGAGTGTTTTGGATTGACGTTCATCGCCGCCGCGGGGCAGGACCCATGCGCGCCATCGCCAGGACAGGATCGGGATTTGCTCCGCACGTAGATTGACGGGGATTCCCAATTGAACATCGTCGTCGGCAGATCTCGCCGCCAGGTAGCGATTGCCGTCAGAATCCGCAAGAATTCGGTACACGGCATGGCGAGAATTTCCTCGGGTTTCCCAGCCTTTCGGTAAGTGGTCCAACGCATCGCCGGAGAAATTCCAGGAGAGACCGGCAGGGGAAATCGCCTGAATCAAGACATGAACCAGAATGGCCGAAGCGAGCATTGATGTGTCCTCCTATCCATCAATGCGGAAAACCTGAAGCAAAACTGGCAGGAATCAGAAAATTGCGGAATTTGCAGGCGTATGGGCGGTCGTAGACCATGTGAAGGAATGCGAATCAAGAAATCCCTCTCCCGACGGGAGAGGGCGGGCATCAAGAAATGGCGGCCGGGTGAGGGGTACCACAAGTAAATATCGTTACTTG
>JBGPBY010000193.1:0-12050 GCA_041481485.1 Terriglobia bacterium | reverse complement strand
GTATGGGTAGGTAACTTCAACGGAGAAGGGAATCCTGCCTTTGTGGGTGTGCAGGCGGCCGCGCCACTCTTCTTTCAGATTGTTGATGCGATCACCGCAGAACAACGCGATCTGGTCCGCGCACCGTCAGATACTTTGTTGCGCGCGCCGAGCAATGTGGCGCGAGTCGAGGTCTGTGCTGCGTCAGGAGATCTTCCGAATGCAGATTGTCCGCTGCGTACCACAACCTGGTTCGTGCCTGGAAAATCGCCGATACGAGTGAGCGATGTGCACCGGGCTGTCATGATCGACAAACGCACGGGCAGCCTTGCTTGTCCGCCGTACGACCCCGAGTTCGTCGAAAGGGTTGTATTCGAATACTGGCCTTCCGATCTCATGCGACTGTTTGCTCAAGCCGGCATGCCACGTCGCGTGCCTCCTTCGGGCGGATGCAGCGATGCAGTGGACCGCGGCGCCGCTCTTTCCATCACGGCGCCGGTGCGCGGAGCGGCCTATGTCATGCGGGAATCGCAGCCGGAACGGAATCGCGTCCCTCTTGCAGCGACCACGGATGGAGATGCCAGTTCCTTGTACTGGTTTGCAAACGACAACTTCATCGGCTCAGGCAAGCCGAACGTGGCTTTGGGCTGGAAACCTTCTCAGCCTGGCCGCTATCTTCTCCGAGTCGTTGACGATCACGGCCGGTCGGACTCCAGGGAACTTAGTGTCGCGGCGGCCCCGTGATTACCGCTCCGGGTAATTGAGCACTTCAATCGCCGATCATTCATCTTTCACCAACGACTGCGTTGGACAGATACTTCTGTCGAATCGCAAGTGCGTTCAGAGTGAGAATCAATTGTGATTCTGCCTGGTGCTGATCGATTCATAGTCGAGGAAACGAAGAAGATAGTAATTTCAAGAGACCGGTCGGGAGTTTACTGCGATTCCGGAATCGGCTATTCAATGTCGCATAGCAATTCTTACATTGAGTTGAGCGGTTCGAGCGGCCGGGTGAGGCTTTTCCGGGAGTGGGGCATCGGGCATTTTACGGACGACGGATTACAATGAACGATAAGTATGCGTAAATTTCTGCGCACAGTTAGTCGGAACTTTCGATCTCTTCTTGTGATCCTCGCCCTTGCGTATGGGATTTCCTTCACAACTGCACTTCGGTGGATTACGGATAGACTCTTTAATAGCAGAGTAGTTCAGAGTTGGATAAAGACTTCGGATCAACTTCTAAGCACTTATCCCCTCCTCTCGGTGTTAGGACTGTACATCGTCGAAATCAAAGGCAAGCAGTACGACCCATTGCACCAAAAACGGGCAGACGAAGTATGTGGAGGTCAAAGGGACACGGACTAACGGGATCACGATTGCACTGACGAAAAACGAGGTCGCATTCGCACAACAACACGATGGAGCATGTGAACTCTTTATCCTCCACTCGATAACCGTCAACAGCGACAAGAACCCAAAAGCAACGGGCGGAACGAGAAATATCATCGCGCCGTGGAACCTCACCGGAGGCACTCTCACACCCACAAAGCTAGTGTTTGATCTGTGGGATGGCGGCTCTTGCTTGGGCCGCAACCGCGGGATCAGGATGTCCGGCGAATTCCTCTAGTATTGCTTGGTATTTGGAGTCTTTTGACGAACCCACATAGCGCAAGACTTCGATTTGAAGGGCTCGATTGTCCCTAAGTAACAGGGATTTTACGTCAGTCTCTGCTAAGTGCACCTGCCAGGTGTTGAGAACACCGAGTCCCCGCGTAACTACACTTGGATTTTGGGATTGCAGGCTCTGATAAATGACTCTTTTTGCTTCTTCATTTCCGGAGAATTTTGCCAATCCTTTGAAGGCTTGCTCCTGAAGGTAGCTGTCATCGTTGGTCAGTTGTTCAAGATACGAAATTACTAATGGTGACCGAGTTAATCCCAAGGCTTCCATTGCCTCTTGTCTGCGAAAGGGGGTTTCTTGAAAGCTGTTGGTACCCATTAGCGGAAGCGCCCGAGCCGCGACCAAAAATTCTGCAAATTCCGACTGCAAAATAGCGTTCTTTCCCGCCGCATTGCGTTCCAATTCGATGTCAATCCCGAGAATCCCCTTTGCAGTGAGCGGTTTGCCTTTCCCTTCACAGGGAACCTTGATATCCCACGGGATGTCATAGTGCCCCAAGTGGAAACCATCTAGGAATCGTTGCAGATAGACTTGAGTCGTCAAGGTTCGCCATGCAGGAATCTGAATACGCGTGTCTATACCACCGGAAAGAGCGGGGAGGTCGGGTGACCGCACTAAATCACGCGTGGGCTGGATATTCAGAAACACGCCACTTGGGTCTTGTAGGGCAGTGTAGATAAATCGCAGTGATTCTGGTGAGGCTTGCGTGCTAAACGTCACATTCACCGCGATCAGATCATCCAACGCATAGGAGGCCTTGGCTGAAGCTACGGCGACAGAAATCCCACAGTCCTGTGCTTGCAACGGCCCATGCCCAACTATCAGGAAAGACGTTATCCAAATGAGATGTCGGACAAACTGATTGATCTTCATTAATATGCCTCCATCGGCCCGCCAAGTCGGTAACCCGCCTCAGACTCAACACCATTCGCAATAACGTGTTCTGGGTGCTTCTCAGTATGGACATGATAAGTGCCGTCAACGCCGCTGAAGATAGTAATTTCAAGAGACCGGTCGGAAGTATACTGCGACTCGGGAATCGGGTATTCAATGTCGCATAGCAATTCTTACGTAGAGTTGAGCGGTTCGAGCGGCCGGGTGAGGCTTTTCCGGGAGTGGGGTGAGGCTGATTTTCCGGGAGTGGGGCCTTCTACGGCGAAATGCAGCCAACCGATATTCTGGAAAGCATTCTGTTTCAAGTGAAGCAGAAAACAACGTTCGAAAGCGAGGGAGATGCCTAACAACAGCGCGCCAATAACACATACCGGAGAGGTTTTTAACTATTACGAGGATGTGAAAGACAGTCCGATTTCACGAACATCCTTGGAAACTCCAACCGGCACAGAAACCGAGGATGAACTTACGGCCCTTGCGGGTGAAAAATTAGCCATTGTCAGAGTTCCGTTCAAACCGGGAGATATTGCTATCCGTCCCAAGACAGATGCATCAGGGCGGGCAGCAATTCGAGGAAGACACACAAACTACGGTTATTCCGGTTATTTCCTGGCCTCGATTTTTGACGGGAGAAAATGGCGGAATTTCAGGATTTTCAATTTCGTGCCGGAAAAGGATCGTCAGTACGCGAACCAAAGGGAGCGATCTAAGCAGTATGAGCGGGTCGTTTCACTTATCGAAACGCGTGCTGGAAGCACCGCCCGATGGCGCGACCGGGCATACGAAATTCCGGCCACTGATCCGGCGCACGTTGACACAAAGCCGCCAAATCCCTAGTCTGAAGCCATGGAAGTGCATTTCACCCCTGACGTGGAACAGAAGCTCAGCAGCCTGGCTGCGAAACGAGGGCAGGAACCTGACGAGTTGGTGCAGGATCTCGTGACGAGGCGTGTGTACGAGCTGGTCCATGAAGAGGCCCCTTCCGATGAAACCCGCGCCGTGCGGGCAGCCGACCGCATTCTCGAAATTCAAAAGCGGGTAAAGCCTGATCCCGAAGGCTGGACTGTTCAAGATTACATCAATCACGGCCGCCCATAGATGGCAGGTCTCGTACTCGACGCATCGCTTGCCGCCTCGTGGTGTTTTCCCGATGAGCGCACCGATTACACCAATGCTGTTTTGAAATCCGTTTCCCGGTCCATGGAAGCGATTGCACCGCGGCTTTGGGCCTACGAAGTTCGGAATGGCGTTCTCATGGGGATGAAGCGGGGCCGCATCACGAAAACTGACGCAGAGGCGTTTTTGGTTTCCCTGCAGGATTTGCCCATTCACCTGACTGATCCGCTTTCCTACGATCACGTTTTCGCGCTGGCCGAGCGCCACGGCCTCACGGTTTACGATGCCGCCTACCTGGATATCGCCCTGCGCGAAGCCCTGCCGCTGGCCAGCCTCGATGGGGACCTTATTCGCGCAGCCCGACAATCCGGCGTCGCGATTTTTCAGGCGTGATTGCTTCTTCAATCCGCAGATCAAATTTTCGATACATATCAATCGCGAAGGTACTTGCACGGGCCAGGTGAAGTAACCGTCTGAAGGCTATACATTCGATTAATTGAGAAGGTCCTGTCAGTTTGCCGCAAATAGCAAAAGCCAATTATGCAGAGAGTTGCTCTAATATTTTTCAGCTCCACCAGTTTCACACATCTCGCCTCGGGATCGAAAATGCGTCGGCGTTGTTAGTCGATTACCGCACCATGGAGGTCAAAGCGGTTGTTGGCTCCGCGGACTTCTTCAACAACAGCATTTCCGGACAGGTGAACGGGACGACTGCCAAACGTTCTCCCGGATCGACGCTCAAGCCGTTCATCTACGCGCTGGCGATGGACCAGGGGCTTATCCACCCGATGACGGTGCTGAAAGACGCGCCGGTATCCTTTGGCCCGTTCAGTCCGGAAAATTTCGACGGAAACTTTTCCGGTCCGATCACGGCACGCGATGCCTTGATCCGAAGCCGCAACGTGCCCGCCGTAACGCTGGCATCGCGCCTGTCCAGGCCCTCTCTATATGACTTTCTGAAAGACGCCGGCGTCGCCGGCCTTGAACCGGAGAATCATTACGGCTTGTCTCTCGCGCTCGGCGGCGGCGACCTGACGATGGAGGAACTCGCCACGCTTTACGGAACGCTTGCAAACGGCGGTGTGTGGCACCCGTTGCGACTGCGTGAAACGGATCCCCAGTCTGAGGGCGTACGGCTGCTCTCGGAAGAAGCGAGTTTCATGACGATGGACATATTGCGCAGCAATGCCCGCCCCGAGGGCGAAATGATGAGCGCGCGATCCGGTGTGCCGGTGGCGTGGAAAACCGGAACCTCCTGGGGATTTCGTGATGCCTGGTCGGCAGGAGTATTCGGGCCATACGTGCTCCTCGTATGGGTAGGTAACTTCAACGGAGAAGGGAATCCTGCCTTTGTGGGTGTGCAGGCGGCCGCGCCACTCTTCTTTCAGATTGTTGATGCGATCGCCGCAGAACAACGCGATCTGGTCCGCGCACCGTCAGATACTTTGTTGCGCGCGCCGCGCAATGTGGCGCAAGTCGAGGTTTGTGCTGCGTCAGGAGATCTTCCGAATGCTTGTGGACATCGGTCTTCTCGTCTGCGGCAATCAAATAAGGAGCCTGGCCGCGGTTTCTCCGAGAATCGCACGTTTGTCCGCGTTCGATAATCCGGGGGTATTCAGGACGTGGTTTACTGTTGTTGTACTCCACGCGTATGGATAATCGGTTCCGATCATGATCTGCCCTGCCCCGCATTCCGCCACCAGATGGCGCAGTCCTTCCGCCGTGAACACCATCGAATCGACATAGACCTGACGGAGATACTCCGAAGGCTTCTTCTTGAGCGTGGCGCAGGCGTCTGGGAATCGCGCGCACCCGTAATCCGATCGCGCCGCGTACGACGGGAAGTATCCGCCGCCGTGTGCGGCACAGATCTTCAATCCTGGAAACCTGTCGAGTGTGCCCTCATAGATCAAGTGCTCAAGGAAGATAGTCGTTTCCAGTGGATTCCCGATCACGTTGGTCAGTCCGCCTTTGCCCGAGAGACGCTTGTCGATTTCAGGGATTCCCTGCGGATGCATGAAAATCAGGCACCCTAATTCCTCAGCTTTGCGCCAAAACACGTCGAACTTCGGGTCCGAAAGTTCGTCGTCATTGACGTGCCCACCGATGGCTGCTCCCTTCAGACGGTACTTCTTCACGCCCTCTTCCAACTGCTGCGCCGCGAGTTCGGGATACTGCAGCGCCACAGCGGCGAATGCGACAAAACGGTCCGGATACTTTTCGCACAGCTCTGCGAGCTTCTGGTTTTGCAAGGTCATGATTCTGGCTGCGATGTCGCGCTCCATCCCGTACCATGTCGGATTGATGCTGAGTGCCTGTACGTCGATTCCCCACTCATCCATCGTTTGGAGACGCTTCTCCGCGCGAATGTCTGCGATCACATTAGCTTCGTCTGCAGTCACCGGACGACCCATCAGCTCCTGCGCCTCAGGAATCATGCAGTGTGCGTGAATGTCGATCGTGCGAACGCGCTTACCGCCGACGGACACCTCGCGCCGCTTGCCTGATGTTTTTGCAGAAGCCTGCGCGTGCGCGCGGCTCTCCAGCATTCCGCAGCTCGTGAACACAACTGCGGCGGCGTCTTTGAAGAATTGCCTGCGGTTGGTCATCCTAAGCCCAACTCAGATCGTGACCGCCATAAGGCAGATCCCGGAAGCGCTTGCCGGTTATCTGGAAGATTGCGTCACCGATCGCAGATTGGACTGAAGTGGCGCGGTCGTGGCCCATGCCGAGCAGCCAGTGCCCCGTTTTGAAGAAGCGGATATTGATCTCGGGCGGGGCCTCGTTGATGCGCGACAGCTTAAACGCGTTGAAATTATTCTCAACAATGTGTCCGTCTTTGATCGTGTTCGCCTGGTGCATCGCGTCGTTATAGAACCAGATGATCTGACCCTCGAGCTGCTTTTTCACCGACAGCGGATTGACCAGGCTGAAGCCCGTATCATGCGCGATGTCGACGCGCTCCAACTTGACCGTGCCTTCGCGGCTGATAGAGACCGTGTGCACCATGGCGCTGATCGTCGCCATGCGATTGGTTTCCGCGCCCCTCTCTTCGAGCGCGATCGCTCGCGCTGTGCCTCGCGGCAGCGGCGTTCCCCAACCCGACATCTCCGCAGCAATGTCGAGAGCACGGATCATGTCGTCCTTGTAGGGCAGACTGGTGCGGGCGATGAGCTCGCGGCGGAAGCGATACGGGTCCTTGCCGGCGGCATGGGCGAGCTCGTTGATGAAGCTCTCGCGATAGTACTCGTGCGCTGCCTGTCCGATGCCGCGGCGCGTGCCGACGGGGACGTGAAATTTCGTGGTGTGATTCGAGAAGCGATAGTTCGGCACGTGATAGCGCGAGGCCACGTCGAACGACGATTCCGGGCCGAACCCGTCTTCCTGCATCGCCGTGCGTATGTCAAACGCCATCGGCCAGCCATCGGCGTCCAGCGCTGCCTTGAGTCGCGCCATTCCCATCGCGCGATAGGTTGTACCGATGAAATCCTCCTCCCGGGTCCAGAGCAGATGGATTGGCGTACCGCGATGCGCGTTCGCGATCATGATGGCCTGTTCCGCCTGCGGCCCGTTGCCGTTGCGGCCAAAGCCGCCGCCAAGGTGGCACAGGTTCACGTAAACGTTCTGCTCGGGAATACCGGTAATCTTCGAAGCGCTGAAGCGAACTTCCTGCGGGCTCTGATCGCCCATCCAGACGTCGACGCGATTGCCGGTGACGAGCACCGTGGCGTTGCCGGGTTCCATCCGGGCGCGCGGCAGATACGGCGTGGAGTAGGTTGCCTCGACAATTCTCGCGGCACGCGCGAAAGCGTCGTCCACATTGCCCTGATTCACTCGGACTCTGCCGGGTTGATCGAGGGCGGCTATCAGCGCCTCGTGCATGCCGGCGGTGCTGAAGGCTGCATTGGCCGGTGGAATCTCCCACTCGATCGGCATGCGATCCAGCGCAGTCCTTGCCTGATGCCAGTGGTCGGCAACGACAGCGACGCCGCCGCTGAAAATGCGGCCGCGGGTCAGCGCCGTATCCGGAATCGGGAACTGCATGGCAGAACGCACGCCGAGCATTTGCCGGATCGCGTCGAAGTTATAGCTCTTAACGCTGCCGCCGTAGACCGGGCAGGCCTTCACGGCCGCCCACTTCATGTCCGGAACGCGAACGTCGATCCCATAGACAACCTTGCCGGCAACCTTGTCCGGCACGTCGAGATTCTTCCGCTCGGTCCCCATCAGCGTCCACTGCTCCGGCGGCTTGATCGTGATTGTCTCCGGATTCGGATGCGGCGTACGTGCAGCGCGGTCAGCGATCTTCCCATAAGTCGTCGTGCGGCCGCTCCTCGCATGCGTGATGATGCTGTCTTTCGCAGTCAGTTCTGCCACCGGCACGCTCCAAAGATTCGCGGCGGCGAGCAGCAATCTCTCCCGCGCCTCGGCTCCGGCAAGCTGCAGATAATATCGACCGTCCTTGACGGATGATGCCGCGTTCGTACGCATGCGCCGGTACAGACTGTCGGGAATGCCCGACACGCCAGTTCGGTCGCGACTTCCGAAACCAGGTTCACCGCCACCTCTGGGATCCGTGGCGCCATTGCCCATGACTTGCAGCGTCCACTCGGGCGCCCTCTCTCGAGCGTCGCGATTCGCGGAAGCGTATTGCGGCCGCACCTTTGCCCAGTCGCACTGCAATTCCTCGCATACCATCATCGCGTTGGAAGTCCAGACTCCCTGGCCGAGTTCCGTCTGCGCAATTCGGATCGTCACGGTATCGTCCGGCGAGATGACGATCCAGGCATTGATTTCAGCTGTCGCATCCTGCGCTTTCGCCTGCGGCGGAGCCCAGAAGCCAAGGATGAAGGCGCCCTCTGCGGCGGCAACGACCGCGAGGAATTCACGACGATTGAAGGAAGACATCCCGTTCTCGCTCACTGCCGCCTCCCGTCCTTCTTCATCAGGTCTGCGGCCAGATGGATTGCCTGCCGGATGCGGTGATACGTTCCGCAACGGCAAGCGTTGGTCACCGACGCATTGATATCGTCGTCGGACGGGCTGGCGCTCCGCTGCAGCAGGGCCAGTGCGCTCATGATCATCCCGGACTGGCAGTAGCCGCACTGAGGCGTATCGAATTCTTTCCAGGCGGCCTGAATCGGATGATTGCCGTCCGGCGAAACGCCTTCGATCGTGGTGACTTTTTTGCCGACAGCCATGCTCGCAGGGACGCTGCAGGATCGGACCGCCTGACCATCGATGTGCAGCGTGCATGCGCCGCACTGCCCGATGCCGCAACTGAACTTCGTGCCCGTCAGACCGATGTGCTCGCGAATAACCCACAGCAACGGCGTCTGCAGGTCCGCATCATCGATGGTATGCCGCGTTCCATTTACATTCAGATCGAACGCCATACCGTCCCTCCTTTGGATTGAGGACTAATCTTACCGCTGACATTTGGCGCAAGGACTATGCCGGATTCGACGGGCGCCGGCGAATTGCCCATTAGTTCGCCCCAAATGCCAGCGTCGCAGGTCCTGAAAAGTCTTCCCCGTAAATGCGGGCTAGTTTTGAGCGGGGCCTCTGCCACCGCCCTGGCCGCCGCCCTGGCCACCGCCCTGGCCACCGCGCCCACCGCCGCCACGTCCGCCGCCAAAACCCGCATATGGAGTCGGGTGAACGATCAGCCGATCGAGGAACAGATCAATCGAGTGCGCCATGACCTCGACGGCGTCGAGCGCGGCGTTGTCGAACGCGTGGGCCGCGCCCTGGATCAGCGTCAGTGCAGACGGCACGCCCGCGCCATTGAGCTTGCTGTAGAAATCGATGCTCGACGACGTCGGCACCGTCGTGTCGGCCGTGCCGTGAATGAAGATTGTCGGCGCGAAGCTCTTACCGATGTATTTCGCCGGTGATGCGGCCTCCATAACCTTCGTGCGTTCTTCCGGGGACAGGGTGGTCGGGAACAGGCTGCCTGCAGTCTGGGTGCTGGCGAGCGGATAGACGCCGATGCCGGCCTGCACGTTCGAGCTCACGCCGGCGTTGCCGCCGTTGCCCTCGAACTCGGCCATGCCGTTCGTTCCGGCCGAAAGCAGCGAGAGCAGGCCTCCCGCGGAGTAGCCTGCTATGGCGATTTTGTCGGCGTCGATGCCGATCTTGTCGGCGTTCGCGCGGACCCAGCGAATTGCAGCCTTCGTGTCATGGATCTGCGCCGGCCACAATCCCTGGCCCGTCAGGCGATAGTTCGCGGAGACGTTTGTGTAGCCGAGACGCCCGAGCGCCCGCACATCGTTGACGATGTAACCCGCGTTCTTATTGCCGCTGGAGAAGCCGCCGCCGAAGAGATGAATGATCGCCATCCGCTTCGGCATCACACCCTGCGGCGGATGATAGACATCGAGCAGCAGATCGATATCGCCACCCTTGCCAAAGACAATGTCTTTGTCCACGCGCAAGTCGCTGTTGTTCGGGGCCTGGACCTGGGCCATCGCGGCCGGAAGACCTGCCAGCGCAGGAACCACTACGAGCGCCCCGGTCGCCTTTACAAAATTACGTCTGTTGATCTGCTTCATCTTGTCCTCCTCAAGGCTCTAGTCGGGCAGATTCTATATCAATGCAACCCCTCGAGCGGTATATCCGAATTCAGGAGATGGAAAACCGATATGCCCTATTCCTTCACGTCGTTCTTCACAACCATGCCGCCCTTCATGACGAACTTCACGCGTTCCATCTCGGTGATGTCGTTCAGAGGGTTTCCCGAGATCGCAATGATGTCGGCGAACTTCCCCTTCTCGATACTGCCGATCTGCTCGACCCAGCCGTAGTTCAGCATGGCTGCGGCGTTGAGATATGCCGTCTGCAAGGCCTGTGCGGGTTTCAATCCCCACTTGGTGTAGTACCTGAACTGGTCGGCCTGCTTGCCGTGCGGAACTTCGGCTGATGTTGCGCCGCTTCCAAATACAATCGGCACGCCGGCAGCTATCGCGCGCTTGAACGCCTGCTCGAGTAGTTTCAGCCGGGAATTCCGGCCGCCAGTGTCGCGAAGGTCGGCTTTCTCAAGAGCCACGAGGTCGTCGACTGTCGGAACGAAGGGAAGCTTTTTCTGCAGCAGTACCTTGATACCGGCCTCGTCAAGTTCAAGCAGATGATTCGGTGCGTCGACTCCGGCATTGATACAGCTGTTCATGCCTTCTCCGCCATAGGTGTGGCAGGCGACTTTCAGTCCCAGGCGGTGCGCTTCATCGACGATGGCCTGGACTTCTTCAAACGTCAGCGAGGGGCTGTTCACAAGTGTCGCGTCCGGCTTCCACATGTGCACGGGGCCCACGAAGTCCTGCGTGGTGTAAATCTTGATCCAGTCGACACCGTGAAGCTTGGCTTCGCGCACGGCTGCGCGGGCGAGCCATGGACCGTTGACGTTTTTCCCCTCGGTGAATCCTTCGTAAAACCTCACAGACTGGGTATCGGCGTAGAAGTTCGTGGCGCGCTGGTTAATGGACTCGCCGACCACCTGCATGCGCGGCCCCATCACCATACCGGCGCTGATCGCTTCGCGAATGTCGACGGTGTTGAATCCGCCTCGCGAGTCCATATCGAGCACGGTTGTGAAGCCGGCCTCGAGATCGGTTTGCGCGTTTGCCAGCGCGATAAGCGTGCGTTGCGCCGGGGTATCCCCGCCGGTGTTGATGTGGACGTGCGCGTCAATCATGCCGGGCATCACCGTCGAAGAACTCAGATCGATGACGCGCGCGCCGGCAGGGATCTGCACCGTTGGTCCAACGTCAGTAATGCGATCCCCTTTGATGAGTACGACCTGGTTGGTGAGGATGTTACCGGACTTCGAATCGAATAGCCGTCCGGCGCGAATCGCGAGGACCTGAGTGGAAGGGGCAAGGAATTTCCCTCGCGCTTCCTGAGATAGCAGACGAGTCGATGAAACCGCGGCGATCGCCGCAGTCAACCCGATGACCAGCTTCGATTGCCAGCGCATGAAGCCTCCTGTTGTGATCCGCGCATTCTATAACGTCATGAGTTGCGAGAAACAGTTCTGCGCCGCAAAAGTGGAAACAGCGAAATTAGTAAACGTCACCTGCGTGCCGCTCTGCAGCCCGAGGAAACCGACATTTCCAGCTTCTGTTCCGGCCAGTTCGATCAATGAAACCTGAATTATGCACGACCTCGAGTGAACTAAGTGCTCTGACTCAAAATTACGGTGACGTATTTCAGGTGACGCTGCTCAGCCGGCTGTAGGGCGGTGGCGTTTTCTCAGCCGCGTTAGCGGCGGCAGGTCCCTTAGCCACCGGCGTTAGCCGGTGGGATATCCATGCACGAAGAGTAGAGTGCCGTAAGTCACGACAGTTCCAGCGAGTTTGTTGATATGTCGCCGCAAAGCGGCTTG
>JBGPBY010000192.1:0-12054 GCA_041481485.1 Terriglobia bacterium | reverse complement strand
TCCCGTTGGGAGAGGGATTTTTTGATACACCGCTCCTACAGTCGGAATCGACCCGCTAAACGCGAACCGGAACGCCCGCGCAAAGCTTGTGATTGATCGCAAACAGCGCCAATTCGACGCGATTGTAAACGCCGAGTTTGTCGAAAATGCTCGTCAGATGATGCTTGACGGTGTATTCGCTGATCCCGAAGGTCTCCGCCATATCCCGGTTCGTCTGTGCCTCGACCAGCGCATTGACTATCTGCAATTCGCGTTTTGTCAGACCAAACCGATTTTCTTCGGAATCGGTGGGAACTGGAGTCGGGGCCTGAACGGATTTGGGCGTTACCGGGACGTTCTCGGCCGGCGAATTTCGGATCCTGAGGAAATTGACCAGCTCCGTGGTGACCTCCCGATCAACCCAGATATCGCCGCAGATCACGGTGCGCACGCTTTTACACAGTATCTCAGCAGTAGTTTTCCTTCCTATCACGCCGTCGGCTCCACAACGCAGAGCATCGATGGTTTGTGCGGGACTGAGATCCTGGTTGATGACGAGGATTTTCGACTGGAATTTGCGAATTCTGGAAAGCAACGCAGAAAATTTGTCGCACGTGATCGAAATATCCACCAGAACGACGTCTGGACGAAACTTTCCCATCTGTTGCACGAGTTCTTCTTCGGAACCCGCACACCCTTCCAGATGGATATCCTGAGTGCCTTTGAAGATGGAAAGCAGACTTTCTGAAAGAATCGGGAAATCGCTAGCGAGCAGAACCGAAATTCTGGCGGAATCGAACATGATTTGCCTCCTGCAACTGTAGGCTGCCAATCCTTGGCAGTCCTCGTCAGTATACGGGTCGGCATATGGGGTGCAACTGATTTCGCCGGACGGAGCTTTTCAGGAAGAAGCCTAGTCCAGCCGTTTCGGTATAACGATGGAATGTTCATCCAGAGAAGACTGGCAGGCCGGACAACGGCCCAGCACCGGCAGAATGTATTCCACCGAACCGTGGGAATGTTTTCCGATACGGTCGAGGATTCGGGCCAGCGGAATTCCGGGCATCGTCGAACATGCCGAACAGCGGGCGATAGCGGCTTCCGCCAGAAACACTGTATGTTGCGACACCGTCACAACGAGTTTGTCGATCTCCTTCACGCCATCCCTCCTAGGTACCTCGCAGACGTTGAGAATGTACAAGCGGAGTGGATTCGCATCAATAGTACGAACGTTCTACAGGGGATAAGGGGACAGACATTTAATCTTGGCGGAATTCGGACTGGTTGCCGTGCACTTCTTCTCACAAATAATTAAGTGTCTGTCCCCTTATCTCTTCTCTCAGCCTGTTGGCTTCAGAAAATGTCTGAGAAGGCTGCGCCTCCGTTCCACTTCGGGAATACCCGTCAGTTCGGTTGCGAGCGCATGCACGGAACGATACAGACT
Source organism: Terriglobia bacterium (assembly GCA_041481485.1). Lineage (GTDB taxonomy): Bacteria > Acidobacteriota > Terriglobia > 20CM-2-55-15 > 20CM-2-55-15 > JBGPBY01. The sequence continues at coordinate 10,631 of JBGPBY010000192.1, read as the reverse complement.
CTTGCTGATTGCGGGATCGATCAGCTGTCCGGAATTGATTGCCTTGATGCAGCCTCGATAGTCATTAGGCAGCCGGCAATAGATCGAGCTCCGCAGCAGTCGTTCGATATCGAGGTTGCCGATCTCGTCAGCCGGGCTCGTGCGGTTCACTATGACGCGGACTTTGTCCGCAGCTTCCAGCTTCGTCAGGTAGCTCAGCAACCGTTCGGTTCTCCAGATTGCCGGCAGTTCGGGAGTCAGCACGACCAGAACCGCCTGGCTGCTGCGCATAATGACCTGGACCTGGTCTTCTGTGAGCGCCGGTGGAAGGTCGACAATTGAAAAAGCAAATGTGTTCTGGCTGACTTCCAGCAGTTGGGCGAGCCTTTCTGCGGGCAAGGAAGTATTGGACGCATACTCCCGGAATCCCGCAAGCAGATGAAATCCACTGGTCATCTGCATATAACTTTCCAGGAGAACTGAATCGAGCCGCGACCCCGCACTCAGGGCATCGCTGACAGTAAATGCCGGTTTCAAATTGAGGTAAGCCGCGGAGTCCCCAACTGGACGGTCGAGATCCAGCAGAGCGGTGGACTGTTTCGATCGAGCCGCAATAATGCCGGCCAGATTTACCGCAAGCGTTGTTGCGCCGGATCCGTGCTTTGCCGTGGTAACACAGTACACTCTGCCACGCTTTGAAGGTGCGGCATTGCTCGTCCGGTCCCTCTCGACCACATACCGATTCAGAGCCTCCTGCAATGTCGACGGCGCAACCGGATTTGGCAGGAATTCACGCGCGCCGGACCTCATCGCTTCAATAATCAGCTGAGGATCGGAGTGATGAGATGTGACCAGCAGACGCGCCTTTGGCAGTGCGGACTGGATTACCTGAAGAGTCTGCAGTCCCAGTGACGAATCCCGAATTTCCACGATGACGACTTCCGGATCCGCCTCCACAATTTTGCAAGTCGAGTTGTCGGTTGTTGCCGAGCAGGGCTCTTCGACCTGCGCCACCAGAGTGCCCATCTCAGTTTGGACGATCTGGGTACGCAACGATTCCGCCGTTTCTTTCAACGCCACGATGATTGCAATTCTGATCTTCTTCAAGATTCCTGCCCCCCGGACAGCAACTTCCACATGAGCCGAAGCGAAACTCCTGATATCCCGGTCTCAGCCATTTTTTTACCAGACTCCAGGAATAAAAGAGAACGTTCTCGAGACGTAGTTTTCGTAATTCGGGAAAATGCTTGCGAGCATTTTCTCTTCGCGGCTTGCACGGTAAAACTGGAGAAGAGTCAGCATGAACAGTATCGCCGATGTGGCCACTGTGACATGCGACAGAACAAAGCCGGCAATCGCGACAATTTCTCCGAGATACAAAGGATGCCGGACATATTTATAAGGTCCTTTTGTTACAACCTCGCGCGCCTGGGGAATGATGCTGAAGTTGCCGCCTAGCGAAATCAGCGAGTAAACCGAAAACGCCAATCCCAAAATCGCAATTACACTGCCGGTGGCTACCAGAAAAAGTGGACTGCTCACGCTGGTCGAGCAAATCACCAACAGAGGTGCGGTAAGAAAGGTCGTCCCCATGGCAGCGGCGTTGTCTTTCCAGGAATGACTTGTGCGCTTTGGCGATGTCCGCTGCATATACGCTGAAGCCATAAATACGTAAAACGACATGAGAAGCAGCGCATTGATCTCCGCAAGTATATCCAGCGCGCTAAGTTCTTCGGTGCCGTGGTAACTGCGGTACATCTGAAGGCCATTGTGGAGAATGACAAGTGCGCAAAGCGGCGCCATGATCATGCGCCCAAGGTCCATTCCCCTCCGCAATGGATTACTGATGTTCATCCGAGTGCCGTAATCACACGGGTAAAAAGACTGGAAAGCGTGGCTGAAAACCCGGCGTTGAACGAAGCGACTGCAAGCCCAATAAGGACGAGTATCACAGCGCATTCCAGCAGAGAGATGCCCTTTTCGCCGCTTCGCCGTTCGATCGGCTGTTCAGGCTTCGTCCTTTTCCATTCCATTGTGAGTACGTTCCTCCTCAGTCCTTCCTGGTGGTTTCTGCTCCAGACAGCGCTTAGAGTCCTGCCGGGACACTGCAGCCGGAATCGACCGAAGGTGACAGTCGGGGATTTGTATGACAACCGATGCAGCAATCCCTTACCGCACTGCGGCTTATCGATGGTCTTAATGTTTCTCTTTAGTGGAGGCGGGTCTTCAAATGTGAGCTGTCCAATGATTTGTTGTCCAATGTCTAATGTAGTTGGTGCGATTACGGAATGACCGATTGACTGTAGGCGCGGTCTATGACCGCGCACGATGTCTCGGTTACAGATTGTGCGCGGTCATACAAGGTGAGCGCTGTAGGGGCGGTCTATGACCGCCCGCAATTCGGAGGTTTGCAAGGCCTCTCAATTGTGCGCGGTCATAGACCGAGCCTACAGTCACATCGGCCAACAGGCCATCTGACAGCTCGCAATTGCCCGCTTCCTGTGTTCAGTAAACACTTGTAAACGAAGTGTCCTCACCGCACTCTCCTTTGAAAGGAGAAGTAGCACTGTGGAAGGAGTCACAGTCAGAAGAGCACGACGCTCGCTGGGTTCGAAGATAGTGCTGACCGTTCTATGGGTGAACTTCGTCGCACTTTGGCTGCGGGTCTATCACATTACATCCATCTCGGACGCCTTCGGTTCGTTCCTTTCGATTGCCGGTTTGATTTCAGCATACGGAGTGCTGGTGGTTTGGTGGATCATCCACAACCTTCGCATCTACAGAAAGAAGGGACCACGCCGCGGCGCGCGGGTTGTTCCATTCCTTGCCACGCATGATTCTCTGCATCGTTACATTTCAAGCCGGGTCGATCTGCGGCACCAGCAGGAAATCATCGTCGACGTTGTTGCAGACCGGAAGGTATTCATCGCTGCACCTGCGGCACAACCGGAAGAACCCGAACTCACGGGTGTGACTGGAGGCCACTCGCAGTCTCTCAGGGATTCGCGCAGTCGTTCATAAGCATCATGCATTATCCGGGCTTAGATCCAACTCTATCTGCAATTGAATCGAGCACGGGTTACACCGTGATGATCGGCTTTTACGGCCTTTATCCGATCATCACCAGTTTTATATACATCGTCACCGCGGTTCTCTATTACCTGCGGCGGAGGCGGACAACTGAAGAAACGCTCTCTGTTTCTGACAAGGATCTGCCATTTGTTTCAGTCATCATTCCGGCTTACTGCGAAGAAGACGTTATTGAAAAATCCATTGAGGGCGTGCTGGATCTCGATTACCCGAACTTTGAGTTGATTGTCGTCAATGATGGTTCCAGCGATCGTACGGCAGAAAAGGTTCGCGGATTTCTTGGCGATCGCCGTGTACGTCTGATCGACAAACGGGTGAACGAAGGTAAGGCTTTGGGTCTGAACGATGCCATCCTCTGCGCGGGGGCTGAACTCATTCTCATCATCGATGCGGACGCTGTGCCGGATCGCCAGTTGTTGCGGAAGATGACACCTCATTTCAAATCTGCCCGCGTTGGCGCCGTGGCTGGAAATCCGCGTGTGCGCAACGCCGACAACTGGCTATCCAGGCTTCAGGCCATTGAATTCAGTTCTGTCATCGGTCTGATGCGGCGTGCTCAACGCATCTGGGGACGCGTGATGTGCGTTTCCGGCGTGGTCGGCATGTTTAGAAAGTCGGCGCTGGTCGATTCGGGAATGTATTCGCCCGGAATGGCGACCGAGGATATCGATCTCACCTGGAAGCTTCAAGCCCGGTTCTACGACATCCGATACGAACCGTCCGCCCTGGTGTGGATGCTGGTGCCGGAGACTATCGGAGTGTGGTGGGCTCAGCGTCGGCGTTGGGCACTTGGACTTGGGCAGGTACTACGCCGTCATTCCAGTATCTTCACAGGCTGGCGCTGGCGTCGAATGTATCCACTCTATTTCGAAAGCGCGATGTCTTACCTTTGGTCCCTGACTTTCATCGGCGTTACTGCGTTCTGGATTTTTTGTTATGCGGTGGGACATCCTCCTCGGGGCGGCTCTCCACTGCCAAATTTCTGGGGAATGCTCCTTTATACGTTCTGTCTGGCCCAACTCGCATGTGGAACCTGGCTCGACTCCAGGTTTGATCCCGAAATCAAACAGCACTATCCGGTCAGCATCATCTATCCGACGTTATATTGGTTCCTGCTCACCATTACCAGCTGCGTCTATACGACGCGCGGTCTGGTAAAGCGAATCAATTTCCTGACGCCGACACGATGGAACATTCAACACAGCTATGCGGACAAGAACTGAAAACGTGAGTTTCAACGACGTCTCTGCCGGCCTTGCGCTGCGCTCAACCCTGCTCGCAATCCTGTTGTCCTGCACCATGGCCCCGTTATCTCTGATTGCGCAAGCCAGGAGCGAAGCCAGTGCCATCGCCGATCAGGCCATTACCAGCGCGAGAGCGGGAAATACCCGTGAAGCACTTTCGTTGTATGACAAGGCATTGTCCATTGCGCCGGATAAAATGGAGATCCTCCGCGATTACGCCATCGTGCTGGGATGGGCGGGCAGGTATTCGGAGGCGATTCCAGTTATCAAAAGAGTGAGAACGATGGAAAACAATCAACCGGATTGGGCGCTTCGTGAATTCGCTTCCATCTATCTTTTTGGCGACCGGACCGAAGAAGCTCTGCATCAATACAACGCATTGATCGAACGGGGAGATGTTTCCGAACAAACCCTGAACCGCCGGGCCCTGTCGCTGCGGTGGCTGGGACGGCGAGATGAAGCGCTGGTTGCTTACAGCGAACTTTTGCGCCGTTATCCGAAATCGGTGGCGGGAATCGTTGGGGTCGCTTACTCGAAATCAGACAAAGGACAGCTTAGCGCGGCGCTGCACGATTTGGAGTCGAATGAAAATATTCCTCAAGACGATCCCGAAATTCTGAAAGCCAGAATCCGGATCCTGAACTGGATGGGGCGGCACTACGAAGCTCAAAAACTGATTGCGGCCCTGCCCGGCCCGCTAACGGACGATCGCGAGATTCTGGAAGACCGCATCGCTGCGGCGCGCTGGGGAGGGGATCCGAACGGCGCCATGCAGGAACTCGGCCGGTTCTCACAATTGTTCCCGGGAGGTGAGTCCCAACGCATGTCGAGGGAGCTGCGAACGGAGTACGGCCAGTCGTTTTCTCCATACTTCAGCTTTGCCAAAGACAGCGATGGCCTGATGGATCGAAAAGCCGGGGCCGACGGGTCCATCCACCTGAACCCTTCGTATTCCATTCATCTTGGTTATCAGTACCGCTGGCTGGAACAGCAGCAAAGTATTCGTACGCTGCTCCAATACAATCTGGGACTAGCCGGTAATCTTCATCCGCGCGTTTCGTTCTATTCCACCGTCGGCAGTGTGGACTATCGAACAGCCGGCGCAGGAAGAAAATACATTGGCGACGCATCCCTGACAGTGGCTGCGAGTGACAGATTAAGAATTTCCGGCGGCGGCGGATCCGTCGCGATGGATGCGTATCAGTCATTGCCGAATCGAGTGACAGCTCCATTCGGGTTCGGCGACGTTCTATTCAATTTCAGTTCGAAAACGAAGCTTCAGGCCCGCTATTCACGGTTTTCTTTTTCGGATGGCGTGGTGCGCGATCGCGTGGATAGTCAGGTTGGCCAATCCATTGTCCGCCAGTCACACCTGAAGCTCATTGCAGGATGGCGCTTCAACTGGATGCGAAACGGCAGTTCGACTTCGGATTTTTGGAGCCCACTGCGGTTTCAATCGAACGTGGCGTTTGCGCAAGGCGAAGGCCGCATCACGTCATGGATGGATTATTTCGGTGAACTGGCCGGCGGATGGCAGTCGGAATTGGGAAGTCCGGTTCAACACCCGTTTCAGGTAACCGGTCACATTGCGATTCATCCGAACCGGCACTGGCGAACAGTGCTGGAAGCTGGAAAATCGACGTCGTCACTAGATCGCGCATTGCCCGGACAACGCAACTACTCGCGCTGGGTCGCCAGCGCCACCATGGAGTTCCGCTTCCCGTAGCTGGAATATTCCATTACCCAAACTGCATTGTTTTTCCCTTACCATGGGTCATGGCCAGTAAAGCACCGGAACGTATTACAATCCCTGATCTGCAAACCAAAATCGAAACCTCAAAGAATTTGATGATCGTCGATGTCCGGACTCCGAAAGAAATTCGGGAATCCGGCGCGGTACCGGATGCGGTGCATGTGCCGATCGATAACATCGAAAAACGCATGGACGACTTTCCCCAAAAAGCGGACATCGCGTTTTATTGCGGCGGCGGTGGCCGGGCGTCGCGCGCCGCTCAAAAGCTCTGGGATGCCGGTCACCGCAATGTCAGTTTCTTTGGGTTGAGAGACTGGAAACGGCAGAAGCTGCCCACGGTCAAGACAGCAAAGCCTCTGAAGTAACCTAGCGCCTCGATCGAACCGCGGTGTCGATCGCATTTTGATGCCATGCGACAACCTGTTTCACCCATTTCAGGTTGCTTGCCGCGCTGGATTCGAGAGCCGAAATCGTAGTGGTCCACATCTCAAGAGTGTAGTCACGAAACAGAGGAGGGCGTGCTTCAAACGAACCTTTCTTCAATTTCGCAACCGTGGTGACTGCCATTTCGCCGTAGCGGAGTGCTTCTCGCAGATCACGCTGCGACAAACCATGGGACCGGCTGACTTGAACCATCGCCCAAACATTGTCAGGCTCGCGCTCGAGCCACTTTTCGCCATAGGTGGCAGCCATGTCTAACTGATTTTTGGCAGTGTAGAGGTCCATCAGGTCGTCATACACCCTTGGTAGCAGGGTCGATTTGGGATAACGCGTTTCAAAGTCTCGAAGCAGTTTGATTTTCGTGAACAGATTCTTCTCGTTGGAAGCTTGTTGATAGGCAGAAGCTTCTGCAGCATTCGCCAATGTGACTGATGCCGCCGCGATCTGGTTCGGACGCCGGCTGTCGGCGGGCACCCTGAAGTCTATGTTGGAAATGGTGCGTGCCGCTTCAATGACGATAGCGGTCGCTTTTGTTCTGTCGGCGCCGCCGGGGAAAAATGTCGGACTGCTCAGTCTTCCCGCAATGACGAAGTACCGTCCCTGAGGGATGTCGATCAGACGAAATTTGCCGGCGGAATCCGTCTCTGCAAGACTTGTCAGATTCGCACCGGTCGTGTCATCCCATGGAATGACGGCAACACGAACGCCTCCAGCAGGGCCGCCTCCTTCCATTTGAATCGATCCGGTGACGATTCCGGTTCCGGGAGCAAGTCGGCCCGTTTGCGCAAAGAGTATGAAGAGGACGACAATTCGAAGCATGGTGATTTGGCCCATGGTGCGCTCCCGCAGAAGGTCGAATTCCGTTCAGAGCAATATACTCAAAATTACCGGATCTGTCGCGCCTGAGGCGCTCTATAAATTCGCATGATTGAATCCACCGGCAGGAGCCGCAAAGCTGTAGGCGCGGTCTATGACCGCGCACAATCTCGATTCTGCCGGGTTGTAAATTGATGGACTGTGCGCGGTCATAGACCGCGCCTACAGCTGGGCGCAGCATTTCATTTTCACTCCTATCGAGTCGACTATAATGCGGTGCTTCATCTCTTCTGGAGGACACAAAGCGATGCACCATCACCGAATCATGAAGGCACTAACAATCGTGGCAGTGGGCTTTGGCGCTTTTGCATCCGCATGCAATTCACCTCAGCCCAACGAACCCGCGAAGGAACAGCCAGCCGCCCCGAAACCGATCAGCTCGGAAGAACGGCTGAAGTGGTACCAGGACTGTTGGGGAGATTTCAACGACGCAAAATGGGATGAATTCAAGCAGTGTTACGCAACCAATGCCTCATCGGAACAATATGGCTACGGAAAGCCCACCGTATCTGGTCCCGACGCCATTGCCGCCTCATCTCAGGACTTTAAGAAATTTGCTCCGGACGGACACGGCGAGCCGCAGTTGATTCTTGTCAATGGCACCCATATCGCCAGCGTCTTCCTTCTTTCCGGAACAAATTCCGGACCGATGACATCCCCCGATGGCAAAGAGATGCCGGCCACAAAGAAGAAATTCGGGCTTCTCTTCGGGCATTCGATTGAAACCGACCCGGCCGCAAACAAGGTCGTCAAGGAACTTGGCATCATGGACGGGGCCACGCTTGCCAATCAACTCGGGAAGTCTCCGGAGCCTGGCAGGCCGCTGATGACCAAAGGAGCGGCGATGCCGACCATCGTTATGGCAAAGAATGATGAGACGGAAATGAAAAATGTTGCTACGGAACGGGACCAGTTTGCCGCATGGAACATGCACGATATGGCTAAAGCCGATACGTTTTTGACCGATGATTTCATCCTTCATGACACGACGCAGCCGAAGGATTTGAACAAGACCCAAAACGCGACAATGACCAAAGGGTTCTGGAAAGCGTTCAGCGATGGCCGAATTACATTGTCATCGGCGTGGGCTGCCGGCGACTACGTGTTCATGTCCGGGACATTTAATGGAACCAACGACGGCGAATTTCCTGCAATGAAAATCAAAAAGTCGGGAAACAAGGTAAGCGTCCCGTTTATCGAAATCGATCGCCTGGATGGAGCCAGGATCAAGGAAGGCTGGTTTTTCGTGGACGGCGTTACGATGGGAACTCAGCTTGCGCCGCCTAAGAAATAATCGAGCTAACGCGGCAGGAGCTCGCGCACGATTCGCTGGCATGAATGCGATATGCCAAGCTCACAAATGTGCAACCGGTCCGCAACGAATTGCATTTGTGGAACATCAACGGAAGCGTTCGTGGGCTCCCTGTCGCTAAAACTGGTCAGGGTCATGTGGGGCCGAAAGTTCAATCCGAACATCGGCGTGCCAAATTCCTTAAGATATTTTTCCGCCAACTGAAGCCTGCGCCCCGTGAATCGATTCAGGTGCCATAACTTTTCTACGCCGTAATCCCGGTCGAAAAACTCCGCGGTTTGCCGCACCACACTCTGGTTCAATTCCTGCAACCATTCCGGACGCGACACCATGATAACGGGCATGTCCAGACCGATAGTTTCGAGCGTACCCCAGGCCGCGGAATCGACAACCTGCTGAAGGCGCCGCGTGAATGGCTCAAAATCCTTTTGCAGAACCGGAATGTGATAAATCGAAATATGTGGAATAAAGGAAACCTTTCCCAGTTTCCATTCGCCGCCAGATTTGTAGAGTTTCTGGCTCAGACGGATCGCCATGTCCCGAACCGGAGGCGGAGGCAGGATCACCACATCGTAATACCGGGGCCAAATCACCGAATAGCGTTTCATGAACCGGAACGCGCAGACTCTTCGCGAAGCGCGGTAACGATGGACTGCTTCTTCAACATGTCGTAGTACGGCTCAAGTTCTACATCCAGAAAGAAGCGCGCATGCGCCGGGGTGGCTGCAGCCAGCAGCGCACTGGTCGCCATCCGGATGGATTCCCGCGACGGGTCCATCGGTATCCGGGATTTCAGGTCATCGAAAACCAGGCGGTAGGCCAGCGAAAGATCCTTCTTTTCCGCCCTTACCGAAGCCATCAATTTCAACATCTTCGCCGATTCATCCATTGAATAAACCGGTTCGCTTCGGTAGGCCGGTTTCATTTTCAGCGACGCTATATCGCGAATGACAGCGCCAATGATTTTGCATACGTCGGCCAGGTGCATGTAATCGATGCGCTCAGCGGTATCGCCCTTGCCGTGGTAGTCCACATATGTGCCATCGCTGAACAGCAGAAACGGTACACGCCTGGCGGCAAAGGGCGCAAAGTCGCTCCTCGGTCCGATTAAGTCAGCGCCGATATTCAATATGTCCTTGCCTCCACTTTTTCGGACGACGGATGCCAGTTCTGCGGAATATTCCGTGCCTAACACGATTGTCGTCCATTCCTTCAGATCAAGGAAACGGCGACCTAGTGCATCAAACACAATGGCCGACTCGACATTCTCAAGGGGAACGGCCGGATGATCGGCAAAATACCGGGATCCATTCAAGCCCTGTTCTTCATCGTCAAATGCAATTAGCAGCAGCGATACCGGCAGCTTCGCCGATATTAAATCCCGTGCAAGCTCCAGCAGCACAGCAACACCTGCAGCGTTGTCGCTTGCAGATGGATACCCTGTTCCCTGGCCATCATAATGGGCTCCGGCCACAATGACATTTGTTGCGGCGCCAAGGCGGGCAATGACGTTGCGGCGATTTCCCCCGAACTCCTGAAATTGAACGTCGTAACCAATTTCCCGGAATTGTGCGGCGATGTAATTCGCCGAGTCCACAGCACCGGACGTCCCGGCCAAACGCCCCTGCCTTGCCGGATCAGACAGCCACGAAACATTGGAATGGAGACGTTCGACCGAAGACGGGACCGCTGCGGAATAAGTAATGGAAACAATGACTGCCAGCGCAGCAGCGAACAAGACGGGGCTCTGAATTCGGAGAGATCGTGGGGGATTCACAGTCTTCCATGATAGCTCCAAATCCCGGAGAGTACGCAGCCAACTGTAGGGGAGGTTTGTGAGGCTCTGATTGAATGCGATTCCCCAATGTAGGGGCGGTCTATGACCGCCCGCAATTATGAGGAATGCAATCCTCAGAATTGCGGGCGGTCATAGACC
>JBGPBY010000191.1:0-12084 GCA_041481485.1 Terriglobia bacterium | reverse complement strand
GCTGCAGCGGGGCTGGGGAACTGCCGCTGCAGCGGGGCTGGGGAACTGCCGCTGCAGCGGGGCTGGGGAACTGCCGCTGTAGCGCGGCTGGGGAGCTGCCGCTGCAGCGCGGTTGGGGAACTGCCGCTGTAGCGCGGTTAGGAAACAAATGCCGCTGCTGCGCATCCTGTCCCAGCCGCGGAGCGGCGGCAGGTCCTCTAGCCACCAGCGTAAGCTGGTGGTTGCGATCACTACGCAACGGCTTCAGCCGCGTAGCGGCGGTAGATCCAGAAATGTTTGCGCCAGTTCCTTTCGCTGAATGCAATTCGCAAACCGAAACGAATTCATCAATTCGTCAATTTCGGCGTCCGTCACGTCCCGGAACAGCTTCGCGAATTCGTCGATCAAAGGTTCCGTCAGCAGGATGTGGCGCAGCAGCTGATCGATGTGGCGGTGGGCCCCGAAGGGGAAAGGCTGGTATTCCGGGAACTCTTTTTCAAACGTCTGCACAATAGGGTCCATGATGTGGCGAATCCCCGAATCCCGGCTTCCCCACGCATCCACACCAAGACGGGCCTTTTTTTCCAATATTGGCCGGATGCGTCGCATCCACTTCGAATCCGGCGCGGCGTACACCACGCCTTGGAGTCCGATATCCTTATATGTCCAGATCGCCCAGCTCGCACGATGACGCGCGTAAATCTCCAGTTGATCTTTCAACAACCGTCGCCGCACGGCATCGTTTTCCGCGTTTCCGGTATATACCGGTCCAAATTCGCCAACCCAGATCGGCGTGCCGGTTTCGCGCATGTATCGGGTGCGATCCAGGAACGTCTTTTCGATTGCATCACGATCGATGTATTGCCCTCGTGAAACGCCGGGGTAGGGTCCGCCGTCGATAAAACCCGGCAGTGCGTAGTCGTGCGTGGTGTACACCACGTTCGGCCAGGGCTTGCCGAACATATCGAAGTCCAGCGAATAGCGATTACCCTCAATGAACAAAACGTGATTGGCATCAATTGCCAGGATCGCATCGTGTAGACGCTGATAGACCGGCATCAATATCTGGCGTGTCGGGTCGGCCGGTTCATTGATGAGGTTGTATCCGGCAATCCATGGATTATCCTTGTACCGGCGCGCAATGGTTTCCCAAAGATGAACGACGCGATCCTGAAAGTGTTTGTGTTTCCAGAAAAGGGCAATATGGGTTGGATTGTCGGAATGCCAGTGCTGATTCTGAAATCCGGGAAGCGCATGAAGGTCAATGATCGTGTAGATCCCGTGAGCGGCACACATCTCAATCACGCGATCAAGAAAGCGGAACCCGGAATCCTTGATGACAAACGGCTCCATGTCGTCTTCGAAGTGGTGATAATTCACCGGAAGCCTCAGCAGATTCAGTCCCAAAGATTGAATGAACTCGGCATCTTCCGTACTGAAAAACGCGTCGAGAAAGCCATCAAAGAAGCGCGCGTACTTTTGTTCACCCAGCACGGCTCGAATGGCGTCGCGCACGGCTTCCTCATTCCCGGGATAGCCGGTGATGAAGTTTTCCATGTTCATCCAGCCGCCCAGACCAAATCCGCGAAGCGTGACGGTCTCTCCCCGGGCGTTGACCAGTTCCTTGCCGCGAATCGTTAGAAGTACATCGTGATTCATTTTTAGCTTAACCTTTGATCGCTCCGGCCAACATGCCGCTGGTGACGCGTTCCTGAGCGATGACGTAAATGAGAATCAGCGGCAGTGCGGAAAGCGAAAGCACCGACATGATCAGCGGAATATTGGCCGCGTATTGTCCCTGATAATCCCAGATCGCCAGTGGCAGCGTCCGCCGCGCCGGACTGGACGTGAGTACATAGGCAAAAACAAATTCATTCCACAGTGCGACGGCATTATAAATTCCGACCGTGGCCAGTCCCGGACGCGACAGCGGAAGGATGACGTGCCAGAAAATTCCAAGCCGTCCGGCTCCGTCCATTGTGGCCGCTTCTTCGAGTTCGCGCGGAATTTCGCGCATGAATTCGCTGAGGATGAAGATCGAAATCGGCAGGTTGAATGCGACGTACGGGCCGATCAGAGCCCAGAGTGTGTCGTAAATTCCCAGTTTTATCGTAAGCAGGTATACCGGAATCAGCGTCACGTGGACGGGAATGACGAGGCCGGCGATAACAACGGAAAACAACGTCCGGTTGAGGCGGAATGGAATCCGTGCAAATGCGTATGCGGCCATCGACGCGCAGACCAGAATCAGAAAAACCGAAATCGAAACCACCAGCAGGCTGTTGAGCAGCGAGTGCAGGAACGATCCAGCAAGAACAGTCCGGTAGTTTTCGAGCGTCCATTTTTTCGGCAGGGCCCAGAAGGGCGCCGAAAGCAGTTCAAACTGCGATTTGAATCCAGACTGAACCATGAAGTAATACGGCAGACCTGCAATCAGCAGCCAGATTGCCGCAATCGGAAGGAGCGCGGCCCGCAGCTTCATCCGGCCTCCGTGCGCCGGCTCTGTCCGGCCGCAGTGGCAACCAGAGCGGCAATCATGACAATCGCAAGCATCGCCGTGGCGATGGCGCTGCCGTATCCCATGCGATACGACGAAAACGCCTGCTTGTACATGTACGTCGCCATCAACTCCGTGGCGTGCGATGGTCCGCCTTCGGTCATCACCCAGATCAGATCGAAATACTTCAAAGAACCAATCAACGACAGGGTCATGGCCGTTGCCAGGATTCCTCGCATCTGGGGAAGTTCGATGCGCCAGAAATACTGGCTGCCGGAGGCGCCGTCAATGGCGGCCGCTTCCCTCAATTCGACGGGAATGCTCATGAGCCGGGCGAGAAACAGAATCATATAGAAGGGAATGAACTGCCAACAAATCACCACAATCAAGGAGAAGAGCGCAATATTGGCATCGCCGAGCCAATCCTGCGCAAGTGAAGGAAAGCCAAGACGAACCACGAGCGGATTGATCGCGCCGAACTGCTGGTCGTATACCGCTTTGAAGAGCACGCCGATGGCGACGGTCGACATCAGCATCGGAAAGTAATAAACCACTTTGAAGACTTTGAGCGTTCTGCCACCGCGATGGAGCATCACGGCGAGTGCCATGGCCACGGGCATCTGAATGGCGATCGACAGAATGACAATGATGATGTTGTTTCGCAGTGCTCTCCAGAAAATTCCGTCCGCCAGAAGAGCCTTCCAGTTGGCGAGGCCGGCAAATGAACGGCTCGCTGTGATTCCATTCCAGTCATAAAAGCTCAACTGGAGCGACGACAGGATCGGCCAGAGTACAAACACGGCCAACAATGACAATGCGGGTAGAAGAAACAGCAGCGGCACAATGGGCCCGCCATGCCGCCCGCGAGACGCCGAAAGACTCAGCATGATTATTTGTTGTCCCTGGCGGCCTGCTCGAGAGTTTTCGCGGCTTCCTCGGGCGTCATCGACAATGCAAAGAGCGCCTGGCTGGTGTCCTTGTGGACTTCAGCCACAGACGGCGGCAGATACTGGTCATACCAAAGTTGCACGTTTGGCGCCTGCTGGACCAGCTTCAATATCTCCTGGAGCATGGGATCGTCGGACGTGAACCCTTTGACCGGCGGGACGCGCCCGGCCTTTCCACGCAAATCGACGGACGTGTCGTCGATCATGTACTGAAGCAGTGTGAATGCGTCATCGGGATTTTTGCAGGAAGACGCAATGGCATAAAAATTGTCGCCCACGGTGCCGACAATATCCCTGGGATCTCCCTTTCCTTCCTTGATGGCTGGAAACGGAAAGAAGCCGAGATTGTTGTTATAAAAATCGGGGTTTTCGGTCTTGATGGTGCTGCTTTGCCAGGTCCCCATCAATTCCATCGCGGCTTTTCCGGAATATAGAAGTTGGCGTGTCCCGCCGGAATCGAAGTCCAGGCCGTTGAAGCCTTGCTGGAAAGCGCCCTCCCGCACGAGATCCTGAATGCGCTGGCCCGCCTCGATAAACACCGGGTCTTCGAATGTCGCGCCCTCTTGAGCTGCAGCCTTCGCGAAGGTTTCGGGACCGCCGATCCGGTCTACCAGATACATGAAGTACATCGAGCCCGGCCACTTGGGCTTGTTGGCCAAAGCAAACGGCGCGATGCCGTTTTGTTTCAGGGTTCGAATCACCGTCAGGAGTTCGTCGTAGGTTTGTGGCGGAGCGAGGTTGAATTTCTGGAATATCGCCTTGTTGTAAAAGATGACGGCAAGACTCGTGTTTTCGATGGGGACGCCATAGATTTTGCCGTCAAACGTGATCTGCGTGAAAGATGCATCGAGGAATCGATTTTTGTATTTGTCTTTCGACATGTAGGGAGTGAGATCGGCGACCTGATTCGCTTTGACGTATTCGCGAAGCGTGCCGCCGCCCCACGTCGGGAAAATACAAGGAGCATTTCCGGCGCCCATCGCTACTTTGATTTTGGTTTTGTACGCGTCGTTGTTGAAGTAAGACACTTCGACATCGATATCCGGATGACGCAGCTTGAAGCGATCCACAGCCTGTTGAATCAGTCCAGGTCCCGCACCCGCAGTCTGATGGTGCCAAAGGGAGATCGACTTTCGTCCGGATCCTCCGTTGCTGCCCGACGAACCGCATCCGGCAATCAATAGCGTTACGAGCAGCCACTGCAGGCGCGGCCTATGACCGCGCACGATTTTAGAAATTTGGGCAAGCATCGAATCATTCCCTTTCAAACGATGACCTCTTCCGTTTCCGTATTGAAAAAGTGGCACTTGTTCATCTGAAAGGCAACATCGATTCTTTCGCCTGGACTGTTTCGATGGCGTGTGTGAAGCCGCATCACAAAACTATGGTTCTCTGTCGCTGCATAAATGTGAGTTTCCGCACCCATGGGTTCGACCACCTCCACGGTTGCGCATGCCGATCGTGATGCCGGGTTCTCTGGTATCGCGACATCTTCGGGCCTGATCCCGAACACAACGCTTCGAGTCAAATAACTCGTCAGGGCCGCCGGCAACCTATCCGTCAGCGCAATTGCGAATCCGTTCTTCCCGTCGGCCAGGCTTTCGACAAAGCAGAGACCGTTCTCGCGCTGCTGGATGGAGCCGCGGAAAAAGTTCATGGCAGGCGATCCGATGAATCCGGCGACGAACATGTTGCGGGGATTGTCGTAAAGCGTCATGGGATCGTCGACCTGCTGCATCACGCCATCCTTCATGACGACGATGCGATCGCCCATCGTCATTGCTTCTACCTGGTCATGCGTGACATACAGCATGGTGGCCTGCAGCCTCTGATGGAGTTTGGAAATCTCGGTCCGCATGTCCACCCGCATTTTGGCATCGAGATTCGATAGCGGTTCGTCGAACAGAAACGCTTTCGGCTGCCGCACGATGGCGCGGCCAACGGCGATACGCTGGCGTTGTCCGCCGGAAAGGGATTTCGGTTTCCGTTTCAACTGGTCTTCCGTGATTCCGAGAATTCGAGCGGCATCGCGGACTCGCGACTGGATTTCCGTTTTGGAATATTTCCTGAGCGTCAAGCCGAAGGCCATGTTTTCAAACGCGGTCATGTGCGGATACAGAGCATAGTTCTGGAATACCATCGCAATATCGCGATCCTTTGGGGCGAGATCGTTGACACGCCTGCCGTCGATATAGATATTTCCGCTGGAGATATCATCCAGCCCTGCAATCATGCGCAATGTCGTGGATTTGCCACATCCAGACGGACCGACCAGAACCATGAACTCGCGGTCGCGAATCTCGAGGCTGGCGTTGTCCACCGCCTTGACTCCGCCGGGATAGACCCTCGACACGTTTTCAAGAACTATTCCCGCCACATGTTGACCTCTTGTTCACGCATGATCCGGCGTTGGTTTCTAACAGATGCCCCAATAGGAGTCAATCGGATGTGGCTGTACAGTCGGATGCCGCCGTGTTCCCGGAGATGGATTCTGCGGTGAGTCGGCAAATACAATGCCGCGCGAGAAGCGATAACACACGAAGGAAAGTGGTAGAAGAGATTTCATCGGAGAGGGAAGAAGGCTCGCAATCCCTAAGGAGCAACTTTGCCAAATTCCAGGATCTCAGGAGCCGGAAAACGACTTCATTTTCCGGCTCCTTGGTTCTGCAAACGTTGGTCAGTTCGTTCCGCCCGGCGGACAGATTTTCGATGGTCCGCTGAAAGTGCCGTTCGAGGAGAACTTGCCTCCCGCGCCTAGCGAAGGAGTGGCCGTGGAATTGAAAAACCAACTGAAGAACGCTTGTTCCTGCAGATGGTAGTCGTAGTCGTTCAGGTGAATGATCCCGTAGGTTCCTGTGAGGGGATCGCCTACCTCCAAATTGCCCTGACATGAGCCAGCGGGCACCTGACCCACCGCGCCCCACAGTGGAGTTCCGTTATTGCCCAGCGGATCGTTCATGAATTCCGCAATCTCGTGGGAGGCGATCACGGTGTCGGTTCCGGTCAGCACACCGTTTATCACGGCTCTCGAGTTGTAATTGATCACGGACCAGAATTGAGGCGTGGATCCGGTAGCGGTGTGATAACCCCCGATGCAGCAGGTCGGCGTGCCAGGCAATGTCGGTGGAGTCGCCGTTGAGAGCGCGACATTTGTCATCATGAAGAATACAGCCTTGGTGGTCGAAATGACATTCGCAGCTGTCAGGACTTGTAATTGATGCTGCAGTTCGCTTGTCAGAAAGGAATCCGACACAACGCCCAACAAACAATTGTTCGTGGAGGGATCTGTCGTAATGCCATTCGAACCCGGGTTGATGAAAATAGGCGACGCAGCAACTGAGAAATTGATCGGGTTCGTGTAATTGGCCGTAACTTTGCCCTGGGCTGTGATCGTGTTCCAGAATTCAGCGCGCATGAACCCGTCTGTAAATTGCGTTGTTCCCACATTGATTCCATTGAATGTGAGATTGGGCACGGGTACTACCAGCGGTGATGTCATAAACCGGTCCATCGGTATTGCGCCGGGGTCCGCGCAGCTGGTGGGGTTCGGTGCGGTGGGATCGAAGGTTGAACTTCCAATCGTAAATATGAGGGGAATCACAACCGCGTTAATAGTGGAACCGGACAAAGATGAGGCAAATGGGCTGGTCCCGACAATCGTCCCCGTGCGGGGCTTCTTCTCGTTATCCTTCGTGACCGAAATCGAATATGTCGACAACGGAATCGTCGCGCCGCCCCTTGCAGCACGGACGGCACTTTCAGAAGTGCCGCCGGTCCACGGCCTCGATTCGTGTTTAAAGATGGAATTTTGACTCGGTGCTGCATTGTTCTGATTGAAATTCCCGGGCGCGAAAGCGAAGATCGCACACACCACAATTCCAAAGTAAACTGCGAGTCTGTGTTTCGCGAAGACCCGCGCAATATTCTCCAGCGGTTGTCTCGCGTTCTCAGGATGATTCGAATTCAACTTGATCGGCTTCATTAGGTGTCCTCCGGCGCAATACGTTAGCGGACTTGTGTCACACTCGAATCCTGATTGTGTTTTGTTCATGTCCGGATTTTGTGATGCTTCCTGGAGTTCAGGAACAGCCGGACAGATCGCCGCTTTCAGATGAAACGAGTTTGTCAGCGTTGCGGAAATCCAGTGATTTGCATCGCAACGCTGACTTTGCGTCGTTGGTATAGCACAGTGAATTTCTGGAATCTGTCAGGTTTGTGTCAAGAATTGTCAGGAATTGTTACTGGCTACCTGGAGCTTTTCGAGGACGCCTCCGTACCATAGCCATTGCGAGACTGAGTTACTTTGAGGCCATCCCCCTTGACGCGGACCTCGATGCTGTGAAACTTCCCGTCGTTTGCCGCCTTAGGTGAAAATCCAAGGCTGTAGGAATAGCCCATTTCTATGGCGAACAGTTTGTACATATCCACGACATCCTCCATCGACCTTGGATAGACGACGCGCCCACCGGTTGCAGTGGCCAGCTGTTCGAGCCTCAACCGCACTCCGGCCAGGTATTCCTCGGCGATGTTTTTGCTCCGTTTGCCATTCGCAAATTCTCGAGAAATTTTGTACCCACTGGGATTTTTGAAATAGGCATACTCATAGTCATACCCCTTCAAGTAGCTCGGATCCGTATCCAAAGCAATGATGTAGTACGGCACGCCTCGCTTCCGCGCAGTGGACAAACGCTTCTTGAAATCGTCGTCATTGGCGATTTGCGCCACTTCGCCCAGCCTTTTTGTTTCGTTGAACATGAGCGTGTCCCGGCCGTCGGTCAAGGCGACGATGACCTTACGTCCTGGCTCCTTGCTGAGTCTTCTTGCCGCCGCATCCAGGCACTCATAAATATTGGATCCAACTTGCGTCGGCGGCAGCTTGACGTCGAAGGGCTTCCCCTTTTCCACCTTTCTGAAGTTCATCAGCAAATCCATTTGGGGGCCGATCGTGGCAACAGCAATGCGATCCTGCTCCCGCAGGTTTGCCAGAAATACATTCGTTGCCTTCGCCATGAATGGCGCTTGAGATTCCATCACCCCGGTGACGTCAAAAAGCAACATCGTGCTGCGGGGAGTTTCCGTCGCACCGAAAAAGCGAATGTCCCGCGGCTCTCCGTCCTCGCGGATTTCAAAATCCTCTTTGGTCAATTGAAACTGGGGACGCCCGTTCAAATCCTGCACAACCGCGTCGAGTGAGACGACGGGCACATCGACATCCAAAGTGAAAGGAGTGTCCTGTGCTTGAATGCGAAGCAGAATCACCAGGCACGAAAGAGTAAACATCCAGACATAGCGCCGCAATCGCATGACGACCTCCCGACCGTCGAAGTGGGTTGGCGGCAATTCTAATCACAGAGGACAAGGAACTCCAATAGTTAAAGTGATAGGCGACTTTGAATTCGGTGCAGTTGGTCAACGGTAGAAATTACGGGTTTTGCTGCGATCGATGGGCCGCTGCGGCAGTGCTGTCTGGAGAGATTACTTGATTTGAAGAGCGCACCATCAGTGCGCGTTTGAGATCCAGCCGCTTTGCTGGAGATAACGTGCACGACTCCAATGATCGCTGCCGGGTTTTTCGACCAGCGCTCTTGGTTATTTTAGGATTAACTCTGCAAGACGAAGGAAGTATCCATCTCGCAAATGATGTTGGTTTTGGGGAATCCGGCCGCCCTCACGGCGATTGGAGGCCTTGGATGCTTAGTAGTTCTGACTTTTCTGATTGTTCGACTATCGAAGGTGCGTGAAGAAAGGCTGAAGATCTCGACTATTGCAGAAGCCTCCAATGACGCCATCATCTCCAAGAACCTGGACGGCGTAATTTCAACCTGGAACTCAGCCGCCCAGCGTATTTTCGGCTATACGCCGGACGAAGCGATCGGTCAGCCCATCGCCATAATTATTCCGCCGGACTTGCATGATGAAGAAAAAGACATCATGAGGCGGTTGAGAGCCGGCGAACGTGTCGAGCATTTCGAAACGAATCGCCTCACAAAAGACGGAAGGAGAATTGACGTCTCCATTGGTGTTTATCCCGTGAAAGATAAGGGAGGCAGGATAGTCAGCGCCGTCAAAATCTCGCGAGACGTGACCGAAAAGAAAAAGTCCGAAGCGGCTGTGCGCGAGACCGAGGAACGTTTCCGGCTGGCAATGAACAACGTGGCTGCAGGCCTGTATACCCTCGATTTGCAGGGTCTCGTGACTTACGTCAACCCTGCTGCAGAGACCATGTTCGGATGGACGAATGCGGAACTGCTCGGCAGGAAAATGCATGACGTCACTCACTATAAGCACCCGGACGGCACAACTTTCCCTGCAAACGAATGCCCGGGACTGCAGATTCTGGAGAAGGGAATTGAAATCCGCGAGCACGAAGATGTGTTTATTCGGAAAGATGGCAGCTTCTTTCCCGTAGTCTTCAGTGCATCTCCACTGAAGCGGGACGGCAACACAGTCGGTATCGTTGTCGGATTCCGGGATAATACGATGCGACGGGAAGCCGATCGCGCGATGCGTGAAAGTGAGGAACGGTTTCGCCTGGTCGCGAACGCCGCTCCGGTAATGATCTGGATGTCTGGGGTCGACAAACAATGCATGTATTTCAACCAGTGCTGGCTTGAGTACACCGGCAAGTCTTTCGAGTCAGAGTTGGGAGGCGGCTGGGCAGAGGGAGTTCATCCGGAAGACATGAAGAGATGCCTTGCAACCTACAATGAAGCATTCGATAGACGCGAGCCGTTCCGTATGGAGTACCGGCTAAGACGGCATGACGGAGAATTCCGCTGGATACTCGATCATGGAGTGCCAAGATTTAATGTGGACGGATCATTTGCGGGATACATCGGATCATGTATTGATGTGACGGAGCGGAAATTGGCCGAAGAGACCCTCTCTTTGCTGAGTCAAAAACTGATCGAAGCTCAGGAACAGGAGCGCAGCCGTTTGGCCCGGGAACTTCACGACGACATCACTCAGCGCACTGCGGCCCTGGCTTTGCACATCAATTTCCTGAAGCAGCGTGTTTACTCCTCGACGCCGAGGTCTATGGAATCGTTGCTCAATGACGCCTTCAAACAGGCCGAAGATCTCACAAGCGACATTCAGGCGCTCTCCCATCGACTGCACTCATCAAAGCTGGAGTATCTGGGGCTTTCATCGGCTGCGGGCGGCTTTTGTAAAGAACTCGCCGAACGCCAGGGAGTGATGATTGATTTTCACGCCGAGACCCTGCCGGAAAAGCTGCAACCAGAAATCGCTTTGTGTCTTTTTCGCGTATTGCAGGAAGCCCTGCAAAACGCAATCAAGCACAGCGGCGTCCGGCAGTTC
The DNA here is from genome assembly GCA_041481485.1 of Terriglobia bacterium. GTDB lineage: Bacteria > Acidobacteriota > Terriglobia > 20CM-2-55-15 > 20CM-2-55-15 > JBGPBY01. The sequence goes on along the minus strand of JBGPBY010000191.1, from coordinate 1,341 downwards.
CACGTTGCGCTAAGAGCCGAGTCCGGCGAAATCATATTGACCGTAAGTGATTTCGGAATTGGCTTTGAACCAGATCAGGCCATCCTGGGACGCGGACTCGGACTGACCAGCATGAAGGAAAGGCTAAAGCTGGTCGGCGGACAACTGTCCATTGATTCGAAGCCTCAACGCGGAACAACGATCCAGGCCCGGGTCCCGCTCACTCCCAGGCATCCCCGTCTGAATTTCGGGTCTGCAGCGACTGCCTGAGGCGGCAACCCTTCATGGCGTTTGTTTCCTGCGCATTTATTCGCGACATTTCAAAGCGTCGGAGTTGATATGAAAACGAATGTTGTGCCACAGATGCTCGTTTGCGTTCTGATGTTCACAGTACCCGCTAGTCTCGGAGCCCAAAGCGCCACGCCGGCCGCTGCTGGTCAGGCCGCAGCGGCGGATTGGAAATCGGTAAAAACCCTGCGTGTTGGAGAAAACGTGGAGGTTGTCTTGACGGATGGAACAGAGGTTCGCGGATCCGTCATCGACGTCACGGATACTTCACTTGCGATACGCAAAGATAAAATGCGGCAGGACATTCCATCCAATCTCGTTGTGCATGTGGAACGGAGAGGGAAAGGAATGCTTCTCGGAGGACTGATCGGGCTTGGCGGAGGACTGGCCGTTGGCCTGCCGTTTCTTGCAATCAGCAATAATGAGGGTGGTGGATCCGGGCCGTTGGTCTTGATTCCTGCAGGCGTTGGGGCCGGACTGCTGGTGGATCACGCCTTCAATCGAACTCATGTCATTTACGATGTTCCGCGCTTAGAAGAATTCCGGCGGCTGCTATTCGAGGCAAAAAACGGGCAAACCGTGGTGGTCACCGATTCGTCTGCTAACGTCACACGCGGCAAAGTGGAGAGTACGACTTCCAATGCATTCGAAGTGAAGACGGGATCGAACGTCGTTCGGTTTGAGCAGGGCGACGTGACGCTCAGTCACCGTAAAACCGGTACATGGAAGGGCCTCGTGATCGGGGCAGCCGCCGGAGCGGGATTGGGCGTGCTGCGAGCCAGGAACACACGATCCGCGTTTCGTGATCCCGTGCAAAATGCTCTCATCGGCAGCGGAATTGGCGGCGGGATTGGCGCCGTCTTCGGTAAGCTCCTCGGCGCTGATGAATTTCGAATGACCTACCGCCCGCGCTGATACAGGAAGTCTTCAAATGTGAGCAGTCGGATGATTTGTTGTGGGATGTCTAATGCATTTGGCGCGATTACCGCATGACCCAATGACTGTAGGCGCGGTCTATGACCGCGCACGATTTGTAATCAAGACATCGTGCACGGAATGCGATTCCGTCTGTAG
>JBGPBY010000190.1:0-12096 GCA_041481485.1 Terriglobia bacterium | reverse complement strand
GATTGGTCGCGGCCTTCTACCGGCGTGTCCCACAGGATCCGATACTGGGGCCCATGTACCCGCCGGACGATCTTGCCGCTGCGGAATCGCGCCTGCGCGATTTTCTGATTTATCGTCTTGGTGGTTCGCCGCGCTATATCGAACAGCGGGGGCACCCACGCCTTCGCATGAGGCACGCGCCGTTCAAGATCACGCAAGCAGCCCGCGATCGCTGGATGGAGCTGATGCGGGAGGCCCTGGCGGAAACCGAGCTTCCCGCCGAGGCGGACCAGTTTCTTCGGGCATTTCTGGATGGCCTGGCCACGTTCATGATTAATCATGCTTCGTCAACTTAGGCGACTTAGGGAGAAGATCGAAAATGTCTGACGTCAGCCTTCTTACGCCAGGCCGCATCAACGGATTTGAAACCGGAAACCGCATCGTCATGGCGCCCATGACGCGCAGCCGGGCAGACGCCGGCGCCGCCCCTTCGGATATGGCGATCGAGTATTACACTCAACGCGTCACTGCAGGTCTGATCATCACGGAAGGTACGGCTCCGTCGGCCGCTGGACTGGGCTATGCCCGTACGCCCTCCATTCACACACCCAAACAGATTGCAGCCTGGAAAAGGATTGCCGAAGCGGTTCACGCCAAAGGCGGACGAATTTTTCTTCAGATCATGCATGTGGGACGCATCGGGCATCCTGCGAATCGGCCAATCGAAGATCGCGTGCTGGCGCCATCGGCGATTCGCGCAGCCGGGCAGATCTGGACCGACAAATTGGGACTGCAGGGTTTCGAAACTCCGCGGGCCCTGGGACTCTCGGAGATTCCCGGTGTCATCGCCCAGTATGCGCAGGCCACGCGCAATGCCCTGTCGGCGAAATTCGACGGAGTAGAACTTCATTCGGCATCCGGCTATCTCCCCATGCAGTTTCTCTCGACGGGATCGAATCACCGGACGGATGCCTACGGCGGGACCTTGCAAAATCGTCTTCGATTCGTCATTGAAGTCCTGGAAGCAATGATTCACGCTGCGGGATCCGCGTCGCGTATTGGTATCAAGATTAGTCCGGGAATGCCTTTCAACGATATTCAGGACGACAACCCGCTGGAAACCTATACGGCGCTGACGAAGGCCCTTTCAACCATGAAGCTGGCCTATCTTCACGTCTTGCGTACGGCACCAATACCAGACATTCATGAAATCCTTCGTCCTCTCTATGATGGTGTCTTTGTGGCTGGCGGAGGGTTCACGCGGGAGTCCGGCGATGCACTGCTATATTCCGGAGGGGCCGATTTTATTGTGTTCGGCAAGCTGTTCACTTCGAATCCCGATCTTCCCAAACGCTTTGAAACGGGCGTCCCGCTTACCGATCCGGATCCGTCGACGTTTTACACCCCAGGACCGCGAGGGTACATCGACTTTCCTGCGGCTTAAGATAAAAGACTTGTTATCGGCGTAAGAAATTCCGACAATCAATTTTTAATGTTCGGCTGGAATTTGAAACCGTGCGTTTTCAAGATGGTACCTTCGTGCGATTGTATCCCCGATGAAGGTGCCTTGTCGGGAACCTTAACAGTCCCGAATGACAGCCAGTTCATACACGGAATACACTTTATTGGCGTTATGACACTTATCCGAACTGACGCTCTGGCAGGTATCGTGCTCATGCTTTGCACAGCAATTACTCAGACCGTTGCAGGTCTGCAGGGTAAATCATGATTTCAAGGATGAAGAACTAACGTGAAACGGGAAATCAGCTTCGCCAATCTCGGGAAGGTCCTGGTAATTCTCGGTTTCGTGCTCTACGCGGGATGCGTTTTGCCAGTCACGCAAGTGTGGTGTGTCCTGGTTTGTCTGGAAGGCATGTCCATGGAGCCGGATGTTATCGAAAGCAGCTACAACGCCAAGGTCGCCGCCGGGTCCAGCAATGCGGACTGCCATTCCCCCTCTTCGACTGAACTGCTGGTTATTTCACACAACAGCGAGGAGTGGGCGCCGAACTTCGAAATACCGATGGCCTCTGTTTCCGAAGCTCGATTCGAGCCACATCAAGGAAAGCTGATTATCGATGTGCCAGACTTGAGCATTATTTCTCCTCCTCCGAAATCACCATCACTCGCTTAATTCCAACAACAACTCAAAAACTTTCAAGCGTGGGGTTTTTGCACGCCGACAGGACGGCTTGCCTCGAGGCGCACCAGTTATAGGTTCCGAACGATGCGGAATTCTAGATGTGATGCCCGAGTGGTGATGATTTCAGATCAGGAGGATTCATGAAAGGTCAGTTCAAGTTCATTCGATTGCTGGGATTTGCTGCAATCATTCTCATTCTTCATGCCAGTTCCGGGGCCGCACAGCAAGGCGCCGCATCGGCAGCCATGAGCGTTCGTGTCGGTGATGAATCCGGCGCAGCGATGGCGGAAGCCAAAGTTACCGTTTTGAATGTCGACAGGAATCAATCGTATCAACCCACCAGCGACACTCCAGGCGCATATCGCTTTCTGTTTCTGCCGCTGGGTAACTATGAATTGAAGGTGGAGCGCTCCGGCTTCGCGTCGCTGATCCATAAGCTAACGCTGTCCGTCGGGCAGGACGTGGACATACCGATCACCATGAAGGTGGCCGCCGGAACCAACTCGGTCAGCATCACTGCCGAAGATCTTCCGGTCATCGAGACCTCCCGGTCCGAAGTCGCCAATACCATTGATCCGGAAGAGATTGAAATTCTGCCAATGAACGGCCGGAACTATGTGGACCTCGCACTTCTTGTTCCGGGAGTTTCAAAAACCAACACAGGAAACAATGAGCGCTTCGCAGAGACGTCGGCGGTTCCCGGCACCGGTATTTCCGTCACCGGACAACGTAATCTTGGAAACAGTTTTGTGGTCGACGGACTTTCCGCCAACGACGATGCGGCGGATCTGGCCGGCACGTTCTTCAGCCCCGAAGTGATTCGCGAATTTCAGGTGATCACCTCCGGTGGAATTGCCGAGTTTGGACGGGCTTCAACAGGAATACTCAACATTGCGACCAAATCCGGTACCAACACGTGGCGCGGAAAGGCCTACGGCTTCTTCCGCAATCACCGGATGGACGGAACCAACATTTTCGCGCCCGTGGATGCAGCCACAAACACGAGGATCAAGACTTCTTTGACTCAGGCGCAGTACGGCGTCACGCTTGGCGGTCCGATCCAGAAGAATAAGACCTTTCTATTTTCGAATTTCGAACGCGAAGATCTGCACAAATCCGGCTACATCACAGTTTCTCAGGCGAACGTGAATGCGATCAACTCCACGCTAAGCTCGATCGCCTTCCCCATTTCACGTATCGATACGGGCGCATATCCGACCGGCGACAAGAGAACGAGCTTCTTCTCGAAGGCCGACATGAACCTGTCGCCGTCCAACCGATTCTCGGCGCGTTACAGCTACTACAACATCGACAGCCCGAACGCGCGGAACGCCGGAGCCCTGAACGCCATCAGCCGCGGCACGCAGGTCGCCGATACGGATCACGCGATCTCCATCAGCGAGGTGATGAACGTCTCGGCGACTTCCGTGAATGAGTTCCGAGGCCAGTACACCCACAGCAGGTTCCAGGCCCCGGGCAATGACCTTATCGGACCCGCCGTCAGCATTTCCGGAGTGGCGAATCTTGGCGCTTCCACGTCGTCTCCCACCACTCGGAATATCGATCTGGTAGAAATAGCAGACACGTTCTCGATTCAGAAAAAGTCGCACTTCCTCAGGCTCGGAGTCGATTTTCTGAACAACAACGTTCTCATTTCATTTCCTGGATCCATCTATGGAACCTACAGTTTCACGACTCTGGCGAATTTCCAGTCGGGAAATTATTCCACCTACGGACAAGCCTTCGGCAGGGTGGATTGGTTCCAGAACAATCCGAACGTCGGAGCGTTTGCCCAGGACGAATGGAAGCTTCATCACAACCTGACAGTAAATCTGGGGCTCCGCTACGATGTGGAATGGCTGGATGCCGGTATTGATACTCGCAAAAAGAATTTCAGTCCGCGCGTTGGCCTTGCGTTTTCGCCCGGCGATCGCAAGACCGTTGTGCGCGCCGGCTTCGGACTCTACTACGACCGAGTTCCGCTTCGCGCTGTAGCCAACGCTCTGCGCGGCGCGGGAGTCGATTACAAAACTGTGAGCCTGCAACGGACGCAGGTCGGAGCGCCAGTCTTCCCCAACAAGCTGGCCGCATTCCCCACCGGCACATTGTTCAATCTTTCGACCATCGATACCAACATCAAGAACAGCTATGGAATTCAGACCAGCCTGCAGGTCGAAAGGGAAATCACTCAAAAAGTCTCGGTTGCCGCGGCTTATCAGAATATGCGCGGCGTGCATATCATCATGCAGCGCAATCTGAACGTGCCGACAGTGAGCGCTTCGGTCGACCCGGTGAATCTGGGCCGTCCGAATCCGCTGTATGCCAACATCAGTCAATACAGCGGTCAGGGCGATTCGTACTACAACGGTCTGACAATTTCAGTGCAGGACCGGGCGAACCGCTGGGTTTCCGGCAGATTGTCGTACACGTTCGCAAAAGCGATCGACAATACCGGCAACGCCTTCTTCAGCGGCCCGGTGGACAATTTCAACCTTCGCGGCGACCGGGGGTTGTCGGACAACGATCAACGCCACCGCTTTACGATCAGCGGGCAGATTTCGGCGCCGGCCAGCATGTCCACGGGCCTGCTTCGGACGATTGTCACGGGATTCCAGCTGAGCCCTGTGTATACGTTCAGCACCGGCTACCCGTTTAACGTTGTTACCGGAGGCCAGACGATTCAAACGACAGCCGCACGCGCCGGAGTGGGTCGCAACACCGGTGAGGGATTCCAATATTCCTCGCTGGATGTTCGCCTGAGCCGTCAGTTCCGGGCCAAGGAACGAATGAGCCTCGAAGCACTTGTAGAAAGTTTCAACGTACTTAATCATGTCAACCTGCAATTCCCGAACAATACTTTTGGAACGGGAACGACGCCATTGTCTGCATTCGGAAAGGCGACGGCAGCTAATGATCCGAGGCAGATACAACTTGGACTGCGACTGTCCTTTTAATAGACGAGGAAGCTCATGAACGCCAGAGTTCTACGATTCTTTTTGGCGATGGCCTGCACCCTTCTGTGGGTGCAGGCTCTTGCCGCGCATGAAAATCAGGTCTACCGGATCGGCGGAAAGACCTACCAATTGACCGTCGGTTCGCTCAATGAGCCGGTGGCCATCGATGACAAGACGGGACTGGATTTCAAAGTGGAACTCCAACCTGGAGGCGGCGCGAAACCTGGGCCAGTCACCGGACTGGAACAAACCTTGAAAGTCGAAGTTGCAGCCGGCGACAAAAAGAAGGTTTTTAATCTTCAGTCGTCATTTGGCACGCCGGGCACGTACAAGACGAGCTTCTATCCAACCGTTCAAACGACCTTCAGCTACCGAATCTTCGGAACCGTCGAGGATATTCCGGTCGACCTGACGTTCACTTGTCATTCAGCAGGTCACGCACGTGTACCCGAAGATACGACCGAAGTGAAAATCTCCGATCAGGTCACGCGCTTGTCCAAGCGTGGTTCATTCGGATGTCCGGTCGCAAAATCCGATGTCGGATTTCCCGAAGCGGCGCCCAGCATCTTTGAGCTCCAGTCCAGGGTGAATACTCTGAACTCGCAGCTCGAAGGCGCTCAAAGTCAGGCAGGAACTGCCCGCATTTTGGGTGTCGCTGGACTGGCGGCCGGCCTGTTGGGCCTAGCCTTCGGAATGGTTGCGTGGAGGGATGGGAAAAAAGCCCAATCTTTCCCATCGAGACGAAAATCTTGAGAAGACTGCCGGGTTTCCCGCTGCTGGTAATTTCGGTATTGCTGCTTGTCGTGAATGTTTCCAATGCATTCGCGCATGCAACTCCAATGCTGTATGAACCGGCGGCGGCGATGGCTCTCGACAAGCTTCCTCCCCGTGTCCGGATTCAATTCAGCGAACATATCGAGCCCAAGGCCAGCAGCATTACGATCTACGCTCCGGATGGCAGCAGGGCCGACTTGAAAGACTCCAGGCCCGACGCGAACGATTTGCGTGTTCTCACTGTTGGCGTACGAGACGCAGGAAAAGGGGTATACACCGTTTCATGGCAGGTGGTGTCCCAGGACGACGGGCACTTCACCAAAGGCGGATTTTCATTCGGATTCGGCAGTGACGCCGCTTCAACAAACTCCACAGCGGAGCAAATTCAGGTCGAACACAGTTCGACATACTCCCAGGCGGGCGCGATCGGCATCGAAGTCCTGGGGCAATCCTTGCTCGTGGCATTCCTGATCGCAATGGCGCTGCTCTGGCGGCGGCTGCCGCATCGAAAAATTACCGTCAGGCAATCGGCAGTATTTGAACGTGCCTGCCAGTACGTTGTTTCCGCAGGTATCGTTTTCATCGTTCTGGGGGTCATCGTTTTTCTGATTCTCAAAACCCTCGATCTCGAAGTAAGCCGCGCGACATCATTCGCGACAACCTTTCAAACGTTCCTGCAGACTGTCGACGGACGTTTCGCCGTGTACCGGTTGATTCTCGGCCTGGCATTCGGAATTTATTTCTTTGCTGTGCGGAAAAGCATCTTTGCCTCGCGCACTTACTCGATGCATGAAGGCATTCTTGCCGGCCTCGTCGCAATCATTCTCCTCGACCGCGCGATGGTCAGCCACGCCGCTGCGTCTCACTTCCATCCGGATTTTTCAATTCTGATGAATGCCGCGCATCTGCTCGCCAAGGAATTCTGGGTTGGCGGATTAATGGCGCTGAGTTTGATACTGGTTCCCGTCATCAACAGAATCGGCCGCGCTTCCTGGATGGCAGTGACGTTGACGACCATGTCGAAATACATCAGTGCTGCGCTGGCTGTAACTGCACTTACCGGTGCATACATCGTCTGGCTGCACCTCAAGAGCCCGGCCTATATCCTGACCACTCCATGGGGCCGGCGTTTTCTCGTCTTGTCGACAATTGCAACCATCCTGTTGCTGGTAAGAATGTACAACCAGCTTTTCGCCGAACGCTATGCCGTGCAGGCTTGCCGTCAGCATCTGCAAGGTTATCGCCGGGAAGCGGTGAGGTGGCTGCACTATTCCATACCGTTTGAAATGTGCGTCGGCGTGGCGCTTTTGTTCGTGACAAGCTATCTCATCATTACGACGCCTCCATATCCTTCAGAACGATATGCGCTGGAAAAACATGCAGACAGCCAGGGCGCCCGCATTGCCATGACTGTTCACCCGGTGGAACAAAAACAATTCCTGATTACGGTAACGAAAGGTCAAACGGGAACTGCGGAACCTGTGACGGAAATGGTAGTGACGCTCGAAAACATGGAAAAGAATATCGGGCCCATCGTTGCGGATACGGATGAGCGGTTCACTGGCGGCTTCACTTTTCCACGAAACTCACTATCTGTTCCGGGCCAATGGAAGATCGATATCACCGCAAGACGAAATGGCGCATACGATGCGGCAGTCTCGTTTCCCCTGAATTATCCTGCCGAATTTGAGGCCAGCCGAATCGACCCGGACGTGAGAGTTGCCGGTTTATTCGAGGGAATCCTGGCATCTGCCGCCGCCGCGGCAACGTTGTTTTCCCTGGCACTTTACCGGTTTGCCGGAAAACTGTCACGACAGTGTGATGTCGAAGCAAGCCAAAGCTGGAGCACTCCAGGTTTCCGGATATCCAAATCCATCCTCACTGGAGCATCAGCAACGGCCGCCGTTTGCGCGGTGATCTGGATGGGGGATGCCTTGTTTATCAAAAGCAACTTCCAGCGGTTGTGCGAAGATCATGGAGGAAGCTGGACTCAATCGGTGCCCATGAGACGAGGAGTCACTTTGTCCTCCGAAACCATGGCCGTATGTTCAACTCCTTCCAATGACTTTCATTTTGCCGAGGCTCGCGAGTTTGAATATTCCCTGCAGAAATCGCCCCAATCCGAAGAACACCATCATCAGTGAATTCAAATTGAGCGACTGTAGGGGCGGTCTATGACCGCCCGCAATTTTGAGGAATGCAACCCTCCGAATTGTGGGCGGTCATAGACCGCCCCTACAGTCGGAATCGCATTCGGTTGCGTGCTCTCAGCAAATCGGTCTATTCGCCGGAATACCGAACGTGTTCCAGAAACAGACCGGAAGAGGGCGCTGTCCACGCGGCCACATCAAACTCTGGATCGCATCGTCCGGCCAGGAGTTTCGCGAAATCCTTTTCCAGGAGTTCGCCTTTGCCGACCTTCACCAGGGCGCCGACCAACCGCCTCACCATGCGCCAGATGAAGTGAGACGCTTCGATTCGAAACTGAATGATGTCGTCTTCGAATTCAATCTCCGCGGCATTCACCACCACGACGGTCGATTCCTGTGGACGCCCTGGATCGAGAGCATGGAAGCAGACGAAATCGTGCCGGCCCACGATAGCAGACGCACAGCGTGACATGGCCTGGACATCCAGAGGATCCTTGACCCACCACACGTGCTTCTTGATGAACGCTTGTTTACGCGTTGAAATCTGATAGACGTAAGTTCGAGATTCCGCGTCGTGCCGCGCGTGAAACGTTCTGCGAGCGCGTTCGACCTGAAGAATCGCGATATCGGCAGGGAGAAGTTCGTTTAACCGTCTCCTCAGTTCCTCGGGCTTTTCCCGGACCTCGCCTTCCACGTAGATATGCATGGCCTGACCGAGAGCATGGACGCCGGCATCGGTTCGGCCGGCGCCCTGCATTTCAAATTTTCCGCGAAACACCTGCTGCGCCGCCTTGGACAGCTCTCCCATGACTGTACGGGCGTTCTTTTGATCCTGCCAGCCGCTGTAGCGCGAGCCTTCATATTCGAGCGTGACTTTAAATGTGATCACTACGGGAAATTATGGAACATTGGACATATCGACCACATCGTTCCACACCCGAACATCACCCGCCTCGTACGCTTTGAGGACTTCCTGAATCGGGGAAAGCATCGACACGAGCCCGCCGCTGCTGTTATATGCGCCAATCGAGGTTCCCGGACGGCCGGAACGAATGAAGACACTCGAGGGATTTAATGGCAGTGTCTTCACATTTTCGTAAAACTTGTCTTCAATGCCGTCCATGAACAGATACTGTTCGACATTGGACAGATAGAAAGCGCTGACAGTGGCATCGTGCTCCCTGAGGTACTTGCCGATGCTGCGAATCGCTTTGGGACCGGCGAAATTATCGACCAGAGGAACGATCAGATTCTTTCGTTCCAGGTCACGGATGATCTTGTACGATTCCTCAGTACCCAGAAAACTGCGATTCACGCCTGCAAGGGATTTGCCCTGTTGATCGGTCGCGATCATCAAATCCCGATATGTCGGCATGCCCCCACGGCCACCGCCGCCGCCAAGTGGCGTCGCGGAATAATTGATGCCCGGACCGTACAGATAGAACACACGATAAATGGTGTCGATACCGTCCAGATCATCGGCGCTCAGTCCGAACTTGTGGGTCTTCAGGAGCAAGTCTTCCACTTCCTGAGCATTTTTTTCGAAATACGTCTGGTCCGGCTGAATTTTAGCCAACGCGGCGAAGATTTCACTCGCGGCGGCGTTATTGCTCAATCCGGCAGGACGCTTCAATGAAAAGAGACGAGAGAGGAAATCCACCCGGTTGTCCGACATTTCAAACAGGGCTTTGTACAAAAGATGCTCACGCATATTGCCGCATCGAACGTCGACAATGAATGCCATCTTGGGATGTAGTGCGGCGATATACGTAAAATTCTGTTCGGGCCCAACGCCCAGGTAAACTTCTCCGGACTTTACTGCCGCCTTTAACGGTTCGACGACATTCTGAAATGAGATTTCGTTGGACAGATAATTCTCGGACCGAAAGTTTCCGCAGTCGTCCGAAAATCCTGTCTTCGCAATCATTCCCCACATCTGTTCGTCCGTCAGTTGAGCGGGAAGAGTATCGGCGGCGCGAAATGAAGGAACGATGATCAGCAACGTTGCGATCGTGCATATCCTGACAGGTTTAAGGGACAGGAATCCTCGTTTCCATATGGTGTGCATATCCAGTTCTCCGGTTATTTCGACATCTGACGGACCACCGAGTAATCGCACCCCCGCCCGGTAGCGCAAACCCTCACAATATCCATCATGGATGAAGTCATGGACTGAAATCCATTCCCTCCTGAAAATGAAATGCCGCCGCCATTTGGTCCGAAAGTCTGGATGAAGCTACTGGATGAAGTCATTGGCAACGTCGCCACATTATTAAAGAAATCCAACAGCTTTCCGTCGGAATACAAATACTGCTCGACGTTGGACACATAGAATGCCGAAACTGAGGCGTCGTGCTCCTTTAAATACTGGCCAATGGCTCGAATGGTCTTTGGCCCGGCAAAGTCGCCGACAAGAGGAACAATGAGGTTCTTCAACTGCATGTCGCGGACGAACCTGTAATTCTCTTCAGTCGCCAGAAAGCTTCGGTTGGAGCCATGGGCATCGTCAGCCGCCATAAGTTCGAGGTAACTGGGCATTCCGGAACCCGGCGCGGTTCCCCGGGCGCCTGAGGAATAGTCCATGTTGGGACCATCCTTACAAAAGATACTGTGGACGTACCCGATATTCTGAAGGTCGGAAAGGGTCAGTTCGAACTGATGCTTTTGCACCAGCTGGTCCTGAATCCCCTTCAGATTTGTCTGTTGCAGTTCCGGATCCCTCTCGGCACGGACAAAGGCACGAAACAGTTGATCCACACCGGTTTTGCCTGAGATTCCGTCCGGCCGCTTTCTGGAAAACAACATCGATAGGAAGTCGGCCCGATCCGGAGCAAGTTCGAAAATTGCTTTATACATCATCAGCTCGACCATGTTTTGCCGTCGAATATCTGTAATAAACGCAATTCTCGGCTTCAACGCCGCGATGTACGTAAAGTTCTGTTCGGGGCCGACGCCCAGGTAAGCGCCGCCGGGCTGAGTAACGGATTGCAGCAAAGGGATCACGTACTGGTACTGGAGTTCATTGGAAAGAAAATTTTCATAACGAAATTGTCCGTCTGGTTCGGACATGGTTGTGATCATCTTCCAGTACGCGGAGTCGGAAATCTCGACGGGGATGGGATCCGAGGCCTGAACTGCGGCCGAGGAACCGGCGATCGCCGTGATCGCAAAACCCAGAACAGCTGCGAAAAAAACTCTACGGGAAAACATGCCGTCATTATAGTGGGGACGCCTTAAAGATCAACGCATTGCTGGCGTTTCTGCCTGCTTGAAACAAGCACGCATTCCCGTTAAGCTGAACGACCGAGGAGAACCAATGGCAGGTAAATCTGTGGCAATTGAACAATGGGTCAAGGAAGTCAGCGCACTAACTACGCCGGATCGTGTCGTCTACTGTGATGGCTCCGAGCAGGAAGGGCAGCAACTGATCAAAGAATGCCTGGCGACCGGCGAACTGATCGAACTCAACCAACAAAAACTTCCCGGCTGTTACCTGCATCGCAGCGCTCCGCACGATGTCGCACGCACCGAGCATCTTACCTTTATCAGCACGAACAATCGCGATGACGCCGGCCCGAATAACAATTGGCTGTCTCCAGAGGATGCCCGAGCGAAACTCTCGCCCCTTTTTAAAGGGTCCATGAAGGGACGCACCATGTATGTCGTGCCATTCCTCATGGGTCCTCCGGGCTCGCGCTTTTCTAAAGTGGGAGTTGAGATCACAGACAGCAAGTATGTCGTTCTGAATATGCGAATCATGACGCGCGTGGGTCAGGTGGCACTCGATCACCTTACCGACCCGAACGACTTTACGCGCTGCCTGCATTCGCTGGGAGATCTCAGCCCGGATCGCCGGTTCATTGTTCACTTCCCGGAAGAGAATGCGGTGTGGTCGATTGGCTCCGGGTATGGTGGAAATGCTCTGCTCGGAAAGAAGTGCATGGCGTTACGTCTGGCCAGTTGGCTGGGCAGAAAAGAAGGCTGGCTCGCCGAACATATGTTGATTCTGGGTCTGGAGAGTCCACAGGGTAAGACCCACTACATCACTGCTGCATTTCCATCGGCTTGCGGTAAGACCAACCTGGCCATGCTGGTG
>JBGPBY010000189.1:0-12136 GCA_041481485.1 Terriglobia bacterium | reverse complement strand
ATTTCTTGATGCCCACGCTCTCCCGTTGGGAGAGGGATTTCTTGATAGGCCACTGCTGCAGCCGGAATCGCCAATTGAGACGCTTGCATTACTCCGAATTGCGGGCGGTCATAGACCGCCCCTACAGTTGGAACATAGATTGCCGGCGCCAGCGAAGTGTCGCCGCTAACGTCCTTCGAACGGTACTATTGATTTGGACATGGCATTAGATTTGGAACTGCAGCGGTCGCTGGCGGAACTCTCTGGTTTTGAGACAACGGGCGCGCTGGAAACTTCGCCGGCGTATCGTCGGGTGCAGACCCACGTCGAAAACGTTCTCGCGCAAATCTGGCAGGAAGACTGCCTTTCGCCACCGCCGCAGGCGGCGGCAGGCCCGATCAAAGTAGTGGCGTGGAACGTCGAGCGAGGCCTTCGGCTGGATGCGATCATCGTGAATCTCAGGGATCATCCGTCGCTGCGGGCTGCAGACGTGTTGCTGCTTTCGGAACTGGACTGGGGAATGGCGCGTTCGGGAAACCGATTTGTCGCCCGGGATATTGCACAGGCTCTGGGAATGAACTTCGCGTTTGCTCCATGTTATATCGCCCTTTCGAAAGGCACCGGTGTGGAGAAGGATGCGGAGGGTAGCAACGAGGAATCCCTGCATGGGATCGGCATCTTTTCGCGTTACCCGATGCGTTCGGTCCATACGGTTGCGCTGCCGAACGGCAAAGACAAGATGAAAGGCGCAGAGAAGCGGATCGGTTCGCTTCGGGCCCTGGTCGCGGACATCGAGCATCCTCTGGGTGCGGTTCGCACGGTGTCGCTGCATCTGGATGCGCTATCGTCTCAGACGCATCGGCACCGTCAGATGCGAATTGTCCTCGATCATCTGTCGAGTCTTCCCGAATTGCCGACAATCATCGGCGGCGATTGGAATACATCCACGCATGACGCCAGCCGCGCCACCTTTGCCATTCTCGGCTACTGCCGGCGTGTGTTGATGGGGATTCGCCATGTGATCCAGAATCACTACGCGCATCCGGATCGCTGGTTCGAACGCCGCCTGTTCCGCGAACTGGAGAAGCATGGCTACAATTACCGGGACCTGAACAATCCAGGCGAATGCACACTGCACTACAACCTTTCGGATATCGTGACAAATCTCAATATGGGAGAGTGGCTGCCGCAGTGGTGTTTCTGGTTCATCAATTGGGCGCTGCGCCAGGTCGGAGGAAACTGCTCCCTGAAGCTGGATTGGTTTGCCGGAAAGGGAATTGTGCGTTCCGGCGAGGTGGCTGCCGTTGCGGGACTGCGTGATAGCAGCGGGCACCGGCCGATTTCAGACCACGATCCAATCGTTCTGTCGTTCCTTCCCGCAACAGGAACAAAGAGTGCAAGATCATGAACGAATGCGAGCCCAACTGTAGGCGCGGTCTATGACCGCGCACATTCTCGAACCGAGGAATCGCGCGCGGTCATAGACCGCGCCTACAGTTGCGGTCCCGAACATGTCCGAGGTTCTTAGGAGTCGTGGAACTTAAAGAATGCCCTATCGCATTGACATCCAGAGTCCTCCCGGCGATGCGCTCGATTGCCTATTGCAGTGTGGTGCGCTCGATGTTGAAAAGGTTCCGAACGGCCTGGCGGCAATCATTCCGGACGGCGTGACGCCGGAAACATTGGCCAGTGCGCTAGGCACGGAAAACATTGCGGTATCGTCCGCAATGGCCCGTGACAATGGTTCAGTCTGGTTGCTAGCTCCTCGCGCTGTTCGAATCGGGCGCGTCCGGATTGCGCCATCGGCCGTCGATGCACCGCCGGACGCGGTGATACTCACCGATTCCATGGCCTTCGGTACGGGACATCATCCCACCACTGTATTGTGCGTCGAAGCAATTGAAGAGGTCGTGGACAGTGCAGTTCCCGACAGCATACTCGACGTCGGCACAGGATCTGGCGTGCTGGCAATGGCTGCTCTGAAGTTGGGGGTGTCGCGAGCGGTGGGATTGGATATCGATGCCAATGCGCTGAAGATCGCGGCCGAGAATGCGCGATTGAACAATTTTACGGAACGGCTGCAGTTCATGCTCGGCGGGCCGGAAGTTGCGGATGGCATCTGGCCGCTCGTCGTCGCGAACGTGCTTGCCGCGCCGCTGATCGAAATGGCGCCGGTCCTGGTGCGGCGAGTCGGACATCGAGGACGGCTCATTGCCTCGGGCATCCCATCGACTCTCGAATCCGAAGTCTTCCGGGCTTACCAACGCCTCGGGATGCAGCTTATCCGATCCGAGACACGATTGGGATGGACGGTGCTGGTGACTCAGGCTTCCTGGTAAGATTGGCCGTTTTGCCGCCGCTGCCGAATCACTTCATACAGTGCGATCGCTACCGCCGTCGACAGGTTCAATGACCGGACGCGCGGTGACAGTATGGGCATTCCGACAAACCGGTCTGCATATCGCTGGTGCAATTCCGCAGGAAGACCGGCCGTTTCGCCTCCGAAGATGAGCACGACGTCCTGCGACCCGCCCAGCGGCACGTCCCAGAACGATCGCTTCGCTTTTGTCGAAAAGAAATACGGTTCGCCGAGAGAAGACAGTTCACTCTCGAACGCTTCCCAGCCGGACCATACGCGCGGAGCGACGTGTTCCCAATAGTCGAGGCCGGCCCGCTTTACCTGGCGTTCATCCAGCGAAAAACCGAGCGGCTCGATCAGGTGCAGTATCGCGCCTGCAGCAAGGCACGTACGGCCCGCGTTTCCGGTGTTCCAATGAATTTCAGGATGCACGAGCACAACGTGCGTTGCCAATTGTTAAACCTCCGCGCTGTTGAGACAACCGAAGAAATCGGGGATTTTTACCTCGATTTGTAACATTCACCCGCAAATTAACAACTCGGCTCTCTCCTATAAAGCCTTGGATACTCAGCGATTCCGCATTAGCCCCGATTGTTCACAAAATTGCAATGGCGGTTTCATGAAACCCTCAATCGCCACCAGCCGCTATCGGGAAGATCACATCCCGCCCAACCTCGTCTGGTCGTTTCTACACCATGACGGTGAATTGCCGGAAGATGACCGCAATCGCATCCTGGAATGCAATGAGTGCATCGAAATGTTCGTCATTTGCCTCAAGTCGGACAGCTTCATATCCGCATTGATGTCCCTGCGGCACCCGCCTACAGAAAAGTGAAAATGATGAATCCGTCCGAATGAAATGGCGAAGCGAGCCCCGGAGCGAGAGAATAGGAAGTTTGAATTCCGAGACGCACATCCACTCCTCCACGGGCACCGGCGCTTCCATGAATTTCCCGAAAGCCACACTCCCTTCCGAATATCTTCCGCCGATGTTGCTCTTGTTTATTGGCTCGGGATGCGCTGCTCTCATCTACGAGATTGTCTGGTTCCAGGTCCTGCAGCTGGTCGTCGGTTCGTCGGCGATATCGCTGGCCGTACTGCTTGGCACTTTCATGGGCGGGATGTTTGCCGGTTCGCTTCTGCTTACGCGTTATGTTTCGCGTGCGGAGCACCCGCTGCGTGTGTACGCGAAGCTGGAAGGAATGATTGGAGTGACCGGCGCTCTGCTCATCGTGCTGATGCCGCTTGTGGGCCGGCTTTACACGTCGGTGGATGGCGGCGGTCCGGCGAGCATCGTGCTCCGCGCAATCGTAAGCGTCATTCTGCTCCTGCCGCCCACGATGCTGATGGGCGCCACACTGCCCGCGATCTCGCGCTACGTGGAAGCGACGCCATCGGGAGTTGCCTGGCTCGGGTTCTTCTACGGCGGAAATATTTTCGGTGCGGTGATTGGCTGTCTTGGCGCAGGCTTCTATCTGTTGCGCATGTACGACCTCACCACGGCATCTTTGACAGCCGTCGCGCTCAATGCGATTGTGGGGTGCGCCGCGTTCCTGCTTTCGAAGCGAGCACCGTATTTGGCGGATGAAAGTTCAACGAAAGAACCAGCACGCCGCCCCGATTGGGAGCCGCGCGGCATCTATGTCGCTATCGCGCTTTCGGGCTTCACTGCGCTTGGTGCTGAAGTCGTGTGGACGCGCCTGCTCTCGCTTCTGTTCGGAGCGACGACCTACGCGTTCTCCGTCATCCTCGCCGTGTTCCTGATCGGGCTTGGGATCGGCAGTGCTTTGGGCTCCGCCATCGCGCGGAACGCGTCCAACACGCGCATCATCCTTGGTTGGGTACAACTGTTCCTGGCTCTGGCCATTGCATACGGCGCCTGGACGCTGGCTCAGTCGCTTCCGTACTGGCCGATCAACCCGCTACTGTCGTCCAGCCCCTGGTTCAACTTTCAGCTCGATTTTGCACGCTCGCTGTTCACGATGCTTCCCAGCGCCGTGCTCTGGGGCGCGAGCTTCCCGCTGGCGGTCGCGGCCGCCGCGCGTACCGGCGATGACACGGGTGCGACGGTTGGCCGCGTTTACGCCGCCAACACATTCGGTGCGATCGCAGGTTCGCTTCTTACCGGCCTTGTGTTTGTACCGTTAATTGGAACGCATGGAGCACAGCGCTCGCTCATCATTGTCTCGGCAATTTCAGCAGCCGTTGCGCTTGTGCCGCTGTTCCGGACGTCGCGGGACATCAACGCAGGCGGGAATCCGCGAGCCATGCCTCGTCTGGGGCCAATCGCCGTTTTTATCGCTGTGCTTCTCGGTGTGACCTGGGCTGCGATAAGCGTGCGGCCCGTGCCGGCGGGTCTCGTGGCGTTTGGCCGCTCGCTGGCGCGGCTGGGTGAACCCCATGCGCTCTATGTGGGCGAGGGCATCAACTCATCCATCGCCGTTACTGAGGAAGAGAATGGCTGGCGCAACTTCCACGTCAGCGGCAAAGTCGAAGCGTCCACCGAACCGCAGGATATGCGCCTTCAGCGTCTTCTTGGCCATCTCACCGCGTTATTGGACCAGAAGGGTCCCAAGAGTGCCCTTGTCGTCGGATTTGGCGCTGGCGTTACCGCCGGCGCAATCAGCATCCATCCCACCGTGGATCGGATGGTGATTTGCGAAATGGAGCCGCTTATTCCAAAAGTTGTGTCGACCTACTTCCGAGACGCCAATTACAACGTTGCGGCAAACTCGAAGGTCCAGATCGTCTATGACGACGCGCGCCACTTTGTGCTCACGACGCGGGAAAAGTTCGACGTGATTACCTCGGACCCGATTCATCCCTGGGTGAAGGGCGCAGCGACGCTGTACACGAAGGAGTACTTCGAACATGTGAAGGCGCACCTCAACCCGGGCGGCGTCGTCACGCAGTGGGTGCCGCTGTATGAAAGCACAGAGGATGTCGTTCGCAGCGAAATCGCGACATTCCTTCAGGTTTTTCCGAACGGAACCTTGTGGCGGAATGACGCTCGCAACGGCGGCTACGATATGGTGCTCGCCGGGCGCCTCGAAGAAACGCCAATCGATGTGGACGCATTGCAGGCGAAACTCGACAGTCCCGAGTATGCGGCGGTGAAGGCGTCCCTGGCTGACGCCGGCTACTTAACAATCTTCGATTTGCTGAAGACGTACTCGGGACGCGGCAGAGATCTCGGCCCGTGGATAGCCGGCGCAGTGATCAACACGGACGGCAATCTCCGCCTCCAGTACCTCGCAGGTCTCGGACTCAACAACAATCTCGGTACGCAGATTCGCAACTCCATACTGGACTATCGCCAGTTCCCTGCGGACATGTTCACAGGCGAAGCGTCGAACATCGATTACCTCCGTAATCTGATCATGGGCGGGACATCGGGGCCCTGAGTGGAGCCGTCGGTTGATCACGTTGAAAGATTTGACCATCCGCCGTAGTCTCCGCCTTCGAAGGGTTGCGGGTATCCCATGAGCGTAATCATGCTCAGCAATTGACCCCGGTGGTGCGTGCCGTGTGTCACGAGATGAAACAAATGATTCCATCGCCGATCCTCGTCAAGCACGCCTTCCTCGTGCGACTCCTTCGCCGCAGCGGCCCAGGAAGCTCCAATATCTGCGATTCTCTTCCGGATGGAATGAAGCGATTCCGCTTCGTTATAGCCCGGCCATGTTGGTTTGGTGATGATTGGTCCCACGCAGCCACTCCAGGCTCTCATCACGTCTGCAATATGGGACATTGTTCGATGTGGTGTACGGAGGCCGAAGCCGAAGTCTCGCCGACACTCCGCGTCGGAAAGACTCAGAAGAATATCCATTGCCTGGAGGTTGCACCACACCTCGTAGTCCAACAGATTGAATATCGTGCCGGAGTAGTCGCGCATCGTGAATTCTCCTGTTCAACGTCGGTAGCGGTTCACCGGATTCCCATCTCTTCCGCGTGGAGAACGGCAAGCTGCGTTACGTCCACACGCTGACGCATCTGCTGCAGGCGAATTTTCAAGGGGGACGCGGGGGCGGTGGCGCAGGACAGCCGGCAGGAGCACCCAGAGGCGGTGCGGCCGCTCCAGGCGGCGCGGGCCGCGGAGCACCTCCGGCCACCACTCCGCCGCAGCAGGGCCGATAGTGCCGTAAATGAATGCGATTCAAGAAACCCCTCTCCCAACGGGAGAGGGGACCGAAGGCCGGTGAGGGGTACCTCAAGTAGCAATTTTTACTTGAGGTACCACTCACCCGACCCTCTCCCGTTGGGAGAGGTATTTCTTGATTCGCATTCATTCACAAGTTCACCCGAAGTTCGGTCTCTTGATCCTTGTCTGTATGCTTGATCCCGCCTATTCTTACCGCAAACAATGGTCCAGCGAATTCTCACGGCAGTTCTCGCGTTGATCGTTCTGTCTCAAGCCGGGACGGGATCCCTCGACGGAACCATCGTACGGATGGGAACCAGCGACCCGGTGGCGGG
The DNA here is from genome assembly GCA_041481485.1 of Terriglobia bacterium. Taxonomy (GTDB): domain Bacteria; phylum Acidobacteriota; class Terriglobia; order 20CM-2-55-15; family 20CM-2-55-15; genus JBGPBY01. The sequence continues at coordinate 5,322 of JBGPBY010000189.1, read as the reverse complement.
AGTCAATGTGGAGATGCGTCGCGTGGAGGGTACGCCGGAATCTCCGCTGCTTCCTCGGGTGTATCCCGGTGGCACGTTCAGCCAGGGCGCCATTGTCGTTCCCAATGCGCCGAATCCTGGCGACTCGTTCTATGCACAAACCGGTAGCGACGGCCACTTCTCGTTCACAGGACTAAAGCCGGGCAAGTACCGTTTGCTCGCGGCGCATCCTGCCGGCCTTTACTATCCGGCGGAATACGGTCAGCGGAATCCGCGCGGACCGGGATATGACTTCAGTGTTCAGGTCGGCCAGACAATGAAAGCGCGCATGGAGATGGCGCCGATGGCCTCGGTTTCAGGCCGAATCTTTGGCCCTGACGGGAAGCCTGCAGCGCACGTTCACGTATTTGCAGCGGAGATCGCATATCAAAACGGCGAGCGCGTTCTGAATCAAATGCAGGGCGCGGATTCCGACGATCTTGGTAACTACCGTTTGTTCTGGCTTCCTCCCGGGAAGTACGTGATCGGCGCAATTCCGGAAGGTTTGCGCCGAAGGCAAATGACGATCCCATTCGGTCCTCCGGCTGCTGTGGAATCCATGAACCAGACGTTCTCGGAGCCTCTCATCGAATATCAGACGGATGTCCGCGGCGAGGTTGTCGAAAATGTCTACCAGCCCGTATATGCCCCCGGCGACGTGAATCCAGCCCATGCTCGTATCTTTGACCTGCGTCTGGGTGCGAGCGAAAGCGGCATCGACTTTTCGTATGCGCCGGGACGCCAGCGTGCAGTGCGCGTTCGCGGCACCGTCATCGATAACACCACGGGACAGCCGGCGGGCAACGCGACGGTCCGCGCGGTTCCCCGGGCGAACGACCCGGTGACGGTATCGCCTTTAGTCACGACCGACAAGAGCGGCGCCTTCGACATGGATGGATTGGCGAGGGGAGAGTACTTCCTGGTTGCCACAATCATGGCAGAAAACAACGATCGGAGGCTTGCGGTCCAGCCTTTGAACATTCAGACATCGAACACTGATGGATTAAAGCTGATCGCCACAGGTGGAATGGAAATTCCCGGGCAGATTCGCATCGACAACGGAACGGCCGACGGTTTCCGCGTGTCATTCGCGCCAGAGTTCAGAAATCTGCCGGGCCCCGCGGTGACTGCCGTTTCCAACGATGGGTTTTCGGTAAGACGGCTTCTACCGGGGAATTTCCGCGTCAGCGTAGCGATGCCAGACATGGCGTCTCCATCAATTTATGTGAAATCGATTCAAATTGCTGGCGTCGAAGCGGTGGACGGATTTGTTCACATTGATGGCACGACTGCCGGGCCGTTGCAAATTGCACTGGGAAGAAATGGAGGATCCATCGAAGGTCTCGTTGCCGACAACCAGCGCCAGCCGGTGCCAAACGTTCAGGTGGTTCTTGTCCCCATGTTCGCGTCGCGGCCGGATCTTTTCAAAACGTCGTCAACGGATCTGTCTGGAAACTTTCGTATTCAAGGCATTGCTCCGGGCAGCTACCTGGCATACGCGTGGCCCTGGGTCCCCAACGGTATTTGGCAGAATGTGGATTTTCTCCGATCCGTGGAGCGTTTGGGACAACGCCTGTCGATATCCGAAGGCCAAAACGCAAATGCGAATCTTGCATTTCTTCCGGACCCGAACTGACATGAAACGCCTGGCACTTCTGATCTCACTTGCGATTGTCGTGCGGAGCAACATGTCCGGCATCATGGCCCAGGCTCCAGAACCGTCATCGATTCGAGGGATTCTGACGCGTTGGGGCAGCGACGCGCCGATAGGCCAGGCCACCGTTGAACTGCGGGATTTGAGTGGTAAAGCAGTTGCCATCACGGCGACGAAAGAGACTGGAGATTTTGCGTTTTCGAATGTGCCCAGAGGAACGTACGGTATTGTCGCGCTCGCCGCGGGCTACGCCCCTGCGGAGTACGGTCAATTGAGACCGGGAGGATCGGGGCGGCCCGTCATAGTTGCAGCTGGACAACAGCCGAACATTCGAATCAACGCCGTCCCGGGTGGAAGTATTTCGGGAAGGGTCACCAATGAGAATGGCCAACCGATGGTGTATTCCCAGGTGGATGTCTTAAGAGCGACCTATGGAATTGACGGGCGAGTGACTCCGATCTTCATGCAGTCGGTGACTACCAATGATCTTGGTGAATACCGCGCATTCTGGCTCCCGCCGGGACAATATCTGGTGCGCGCCGGATTCAGTCGGCTGAATTGTTTCTGCAACTACGGCATGAATAGCCCAATGGGATCCGACACGAGTACTCCATCGACATTCATTTCTCAGACAAGCCGCCCGCGTGCCGCGGCTGCTCCCAACACCGATGCAGCTCCGGCGGCTGCACCGGTATTGTCCAGCTTCTATTCGGGAGCTGCGGACGCGGCGAGCGCGACACCTGTGAATCTCAATATCGGCAGTGAGGTAACCGGGTTGGATATCCGCGTTGCGCCCATCGAGTTTTCTTCGCGCGTCAAAGTCAGCGGAGTGGTCGTGGATCTGGCTGGCCGTCCACTGCAAAACTCCTTCAGCGTCAGCATTGGCAAGTGGCCGACGACTCCTGCAATCGATTATTCGAGCGCCCAAATGCTCACCACCCGAGCGCCGTACCCGGATGCGAATGCCGCGCCTGGCGCCCAACGGTATGTGATCGATAATGGAAAGTTCGAAGCGGCTGCGACGGCCGGCAAATACCAGATTCGCGCCGTTCAGGGAGAACTTTCGGGTCGCGTCATAGTGGATATCGGAAATGCGGACGTGGATCTCACAATTCCGTTGCGCCCTTCTTCCGTCGTCGCTGGGCGAATTCGGATGGAGGGAGATCCCGCCAATACTCCGCGGGATTGGTCGAGATTGCTCGTCGGTATCTGGACAGGTCCCTCGGTTTCATTCACCGGCTCGATTGAAGACAATGGACAGTTTCTGATTGAACACGTAATTGCGGGAGACTATCAATTCTTTATTCCTCCGTGGACATCAGCGCCGGTTTCCACAACCGACCGGCGAGGACTCGCAGTTACTTCTCCAACTCCAAATCGTTCTGCGTTGCCGGCAGTATTTGAGAACGCTTACGTGAAATCGATTCGTTCCACAAACAGAGATTTGATGGAGAATTCGCTTCGTGTAGAAGGGGGCGAGCGTTTGGATTTCGTAGAAATCGTCGTGAGTCTTGATGCAGCCTCATTCGATGGACGAGTCTTGAACACAAAACGGGAGCCCGTATCTCGAGCCACTGTGGTTCTGCTGCCGAAAGGAAACGCGCCAGCTGTGAGCGACCGTTATCGCACGAGCATGACGGACGACTCCGGAAGTTTCCAATTCCACGGCTTGCCACCCGGGGACTACCGCGTTTTTTCCTGGGAAGACGTGGATGCCGGCGCGTGGTTCAATCCGGCCTTCCTCGCCGTCTACGAGCGTCTGGCGACATCAGTCACACTTGTTGAAAAGCAGCGGCAAAGCCTGGACCTCGATGTGATTCCGGCAGAATCTCCGCGATGAATTATTCGTTGTGAGGAAAAGGTAAGAACACTCGGAGTGACTGGCGGCGTTGACGGGACTCGCAACGCGAATCCCGTCAACGTCACTCAAAAAACGCTTTACTGGCGGGCGCCACCACCTTGCGGAGCGGCTGGAGCGCCGCGCTGGCCGCCTGCACCCGCGCCAGCGCCACCACGTTGGCCGCCTGCGCCCGCACCGCCGCGAGCTGCCGCGGCGCTCTCGGGTACGGCGACGCCATCGACGGTAACGTTAGCGCCATTCGGGGCGCGGCCTACGGCGCCGTCTACGCCGCCGGTGCTGATCGTGATCACGGTTTTGCCATCCGCGCGGGTAATCGTCTCGGCAAAAGCATGCTTTGAACCGTCTCGGGCGACATAGGCTCTGACCGTAACCATTTCCTTTTTGTCGATCATGGCCTGATACAGATCTTTTGAGAATCCGTTGCGAACCAACTGGTTCGGGCCAGGAGTCTCGAGTCCCCATTCCGTCACGCGTCCATTGGCCCCTGTCACATTGAGATAGATCCATCCGTGCGGGTTTTGCTGATCGACTTTGCTGATGACGCCAACCATTGTCATCGCCTTGCTGCCGTCATACTCTGCCGTGAACGAATGGTGCGCTACGACCGCCAGCGGCAGCATGGCCAGAACCGCGCCGAGCGCAATGAAAATCCTCTTCATGATTGATCCTCCCGAAAACAAATAATTTAATTCGCTGGTACGCGAACAAGACGAAATCCAACTTCGCTCACGCGAAGCGTGGGGCCGAAATAATGATAACGTTCTGACACGCGCAGGTATTCCGCCGGGTTGTCCCAGCCGCCTCCGTGGATCACCGGCAATGCTACACCCGCACCTCCGGCAAAACCGGGTTGGCCGCGTTCGCCGTAATTGGCCTGCGGGCCCGTCGGATCGTCCGTCGGAGAAGTGGAGTAGAAATCTTTCTGGAATGTATCCGAGGTCCATTCCCGGACATTGCCGATCATGTCGTAAAGTCCCCAGGCGTTGGGTTTCTTGCCTCCCACAGGGTGCGACTCATCGTTCGAGTTCTTTGCATACCATGCAATTTCGTCGAGCGAGCCGTAGGTCGCGCCCGTCGTTCCGGCGCGCGCCGCGTACTCCCATTCGGCTTCGGTGGGTAACCGGTAACGATATCCATCGTTTTTCGCAGTCAGCTTAGCCGCGAAATCGATGGCTTCGGCTCGCGTGACATTTTCGACAGGATTGTTGTCACCCACAATTGAACTCTGATTGACGTTCATCACTGCCTTAAATTGCGCCTGAGTGACTTCATACCGGCCCATCTCAAAGCTTTTGGTGATACGAACCTTGTGCTGGGGTTTCTCCTCGTCCTTACAAGCGTTGTCGCCTGCCGAACACCCCATCATGAATTCCCCAGCGGGTATCTTCACAAACTCCATCCCGATGGCATTCTTCAGCGTTCCCGTCTGTGCTCTCGAGGGTAACTCCGTCAAAAGACAGATGACCGCAATTGCGCACGTGCCAATAAGGGCGAATCTCATAATCCATCCTCCGCTTTCATGTGGGGGGAGCATGTTTCCAAACCTGTCTAGCTGTCAACCGAATAGTTGGATGGCCAAACCTCGCAGAAACTGAATTTCGGTTAATGCGATTATCGGCTCGCCAGGTAGCAATTTTCGCGGTTTATGAACATGTGAAGGAATGCATCAAGAAAACCCTCTCCCAACGGGAGAGGGTTGGGTGAGGAGTACCGCACGTAAAAACTGTTACTTGTGGTACCCCTCACCGGCCTTCGGTCCCCTCTCCCGTTGGGAGAGGGTTTTCTTGAT
>JBGPBY010000188.1:0-12174 GCA_041481485.1 Terriglobia bacterium | reverse complement strand
TGGCTAATAAGCTGCCGCCGCTAACGCGGCTCAAAAATAGAATTCGATTCATTCACAGTTGCTACCGCGCCTCACGGTATTTTGGGTTCCAGCACGATTACGATGTTCGTCGGTGACGTCACGATTCTTTGCGCCGGGCTGGAGGCCGGAAGCGGCCTGCCGCCGCTGGTGATGGACTTGAATTTAAGATCCGGAGGAATGTCGGACACGGCCAGTTCAAACTGAACGCCGGCGGGCAGACTCCACAGCATTCCATCCGGCGAGCCATACGTCGTTATCGGAATCCCGCTGTTTACCGTAGTCCAGGTGACCTTGATTCTCGAAGACGATGGAACGGTTCCTCCGTCGACCGTGATTTGAATCAATGAGGCGGTAACCGACGAAGTGGATACGAATTTGAGATTGTTGGTTTCCGATTTCCCAACTTCAACAGGCGCTCCTGCGACAGTCAATGTCGGCGTCGACAAAAGCTCGACCTTGTATTCCCCTTCGGGGACTTGCAGAAATTCAAATGTGCCGTCGCGCTGCAATGGCGCCGAGATGCGTTCAAACGGCCCGGACTTAAGACAGCACAACAGGACGCGATCCGCCGCGGACGCTTTGCCCGTAGCTGCGTCGACAATGGTTCCGGAGACTTTCGTTCCGGATTCAATCTTTCGGGTAAGGAGGACTTCGATGTTGATGGGATCCCTACCGTTGTATTCAAACGATGTGTTTGTGATGTCCATGCCATCAACGGTGACGGACTTGACAGCTTCCCCTGTGGGCAGATTGCGCGTATAGAAACGGTATTCGCCGGCAGAAATCGCCTTGCTGAATACGCCGTCCCGTGCAACGGGGATAATGTCGGTCATCACGACGTTTGGGTTGGACACTGTACTGACAGCGACCTGACGGATTGCGGGTTCGTCAAACGGGCTGCCGTCATCCCAGCGAAATTTTCCGACTATCGTATTGATCTGGAAATCGAAGTCCAATTCAGTTTCTCCGGAAACCTGGACAGGCCTGGTTTGCGTGCTAATACCCGGGAGCTCCACGCGGATGTTGTAGCTCCCCGGGCCGATTCCGTCGAATCGATAAGTGCCATTCCCTTCGTTGCGGATTTCCCGGTTCACCTGTGAAGGCAACAGGATTCCACCAACAATTCCCGCTCCACTGATGTTGCTGCGAGTCAGTGTCAGAACCGCTCCTCCGGCAGGCCGGCTGCCGATCCCAAGAACTTTTCCCTTGAGGACCGATGTGCTTGGAGATGGCGATGAAAGCGTGAAATCCAGTGAGTCCATCATGGTTGTAGGTGTCGTCGTGATGGATTGTGCCGTTGCCACGTCGCTGGTCCCCGGGTAAAGTCTGGGAGAATCGGAGTATCCCGCAACGATGTTGTAGGTGTTCGGAGATACGTTTTCAAAACGGTATCGGCCGTTGTTGTCGGTGTAAGTTCCAGTCGCAATCGGGGTGGGTTGCGTAGTGACAGGAGTGGCTTGTGTCGAAATGACGATGGCGCTAATGGAACTGAGTGTCAAGGTTGACGTTCCGGGAGCGAGAAACCGAACCTGCGGACGAGGCCCGGTGCCGGCAATTGCTCCAGCCAGCGTTGAAGAAGCAATCAAAACCACTGGTATTCCAGCAGCCGGCGTGCCGTCGGCTGCCCGAATGATTCCGGAGACCACGCCGGTCGATCCCGGCGGCAGAGGGGGGGCCACAGATACGATCAGACCTGCCAAATTCCCCGGCCCCGGAGTGACGTATTGGGAAAAATTGATGTTGTCCAGCGCGCGGTCTGCCGACACCACAATCGCTCTGGCTGAAGAAATATTTGTCGTGCTCGGATAGTACGTTGGAGAAGCCACCGCACCCACACCGATATAATATCGGCCCGGCGGAATCGCCAGACGATAGCGGCCGGACGCATCGGTTTGCGTAAGGCCTTCGAACACGGTGGCATTCACGGTAACGGAATCCGATGTTCCGGCCGGAATGGCAAATACCCGAATTCCTGCGGCGGGCGTACCGTTTGCTGACGACACAACGCCGGAAGCGATACCGGTGGGGCCCGGATTGACTTGCAGCACCATAAGAGCCAGGAGAAGAGCAATCATTGTTCAGATTCCAGTTTGAGACAGCTTACCCTGTGTTTCGACTCCAATGAAAGACACCATATTCACCATGCGCTCCACGCCGTACAAATTCGGCGTTGGCGCTACAAACGAAATCGGCGATGACCTGGAAGCCCTCGGGCTGAAGCGCGTCCTGCTTGTCACCGACATCGGAGTCGCTTCCACCGGGATTCCGGCGCGCGTGATGGAGTTGATTCGAGAACACCATATTGAAGTCGAACTCTTTCAAGAGATCGATATCGAACCCACGGACAACTCTGTGAATGCAGCGATACGCATCGCACAATCCTTAGACGTTGAAGGATATGTGGCGGTTGGCGGCGGGAGCGTCATGGACACCGCGAAGCTGATGAATCTCTACACCTCGTATCCCGCGCCATTCCTGACCTACGTGAATCCGCCCATTGGTGAAGGCCGTCCCGTGCCCGGTCCGTTGCGTCCCATGATTTGTGTGCCAACAACCGCGGGCACGTCTTCGGAGAATACTGCCGTCGCCATCATCGATATGACGCAGATGCACGTGAAGACCGGGGTCTCCCATCATTTTCTGCGAGCGACGCTGGGCATTCTGGATCCACTGAACTCGATTTCAGTTCCGCCGATGGTCAGCGCCTGCACGGGTGCCGACGTCCTGACGCACGCCATCGAGTCCTACACCGCTCTTGCGTTCAATGAGCGCGAGATGCCGCGGCGGTCTTCGGAACGTCCCCCGTATCAGGGGGCCAATCCGATCAGCGATATCTGGTGCGAAAAGGCCATACGACTCGTTCATGAGTTCCTTCCGAAAGTCGTGAAGGACGGAAACGATATCGAAGCACGCACACAGATGATGCTGGCCACGATCTATGGCGGAATGGGATTCGGCAACGCCGGCGTGCACCTTCCCCACGCTATGGGTTATCCCATCGCAGGAAATGTGCGCGGATTTCATCCGCCGGACTATCCCCGGAAAAAACCGCTGGTGCCGCACGGCATGTCTACCGCACTCGGGGCGCCGGCGTCATTCCGACTTACGTCGGCGGCCAAGCCGGATCGCCACAAACAAGTTGCGGAATGGATGGGAGCAAAGTCCCGCGGGTCCGATGCCGAATTTGCCGGTGAAGCGCTGCGGGAAGCATTCATCGAGTTCATGAAAATTATCGGAATGCCGAACGGCCTTGAAGCCGTTGGATTCAATCACGCCGATATCCCGTTGCTCATTGAAGGCACGATGAAACAGAAGCGTCTTCTTGCCATATCGCCGCTGCCGGTTACGGGAAAATCACTCGAGAAAATCTTCGAAGAGTCATTGGTGATTTGGTGAATCTTTATTCTGTCCACGGGCTCACGCCCGTGGCTATCGGACTGCCGCCCCTGACGCGGCTCTAATTCGATGCCGCTATCGCGGCAACCTTTTTTCGGGCATCAAAGTGACTACTGCGTCAGCGAAGCGACACCCGGCACAAGGTTGCGTACGCGCAACTCGACGGTGTTTCCGGAATAACTGAATGTTCGAACTTTGGAGAAATTTAAGAAAATACCTTTCTGTTTAGAAAAATCCACCCAGCCCAGAAGCGGTTCTCCCGGCTGGGGCTCACCGTTTTTGTTGAGTACCTTCACCGTGTCTGCATTGGTAAGAATGAACTCGTCGTTCGGCCACATGCAATTTTTGCCCGCCCCTGTTCCCAGAAAGTTCAATCGCTTTTCTCCTGCCACCAGGATGTAACCCGTCGAAGGTGGATCCCGAAATGAAAAGCTCCCGTCGCTTTCTGTGAAAGTGAAGTGTCTCAACGCCGGATGGGGTTCAAGGGCTACTTCCACATTTGGAATGGGCTGTCCCGTGGCATTGTCGAGTAGGCGTCCGGAAAGCTTTATCTGTGATCGGACTGGCAGAGCCTTGATCTGTGCGGGAGTTCTCGTCAACTGCGCTGGATTCTGCCTCGGCCGAGACTCAACCAACGTTCCACTGATAAAGGCGGCAGCTGCAACGGTGATTACCATCGCCAGATTGCCCGCCATGCCGAAGCCCATGCGCTGCTGCCGGACCAGGTTCTTGATTCTGTCGATGCCTCCCAGCTCCGCAAGCGCTGCCTCTCTCGCAGACTCGTCAGAGAGTCCTGTCGACGCTTTGCGCTCGGCCAATTCATCGATGTAGGTTTCGAGTTCATCGTTCAAATCCCGTTCCAGCTGCTTTCCGCGCCAGAGATTCCGCCAGAAATGGAGAAGCTTCGGAAGGAAAGGCATCGTCGTCTCCTTTAGATATAGAATGTCGATATCGGAAAGGTATACCGAATGGAAATCTGTGTCAAATCCTGCGGGCGTTCTGCCTGTAGGCGCGGTCTATGACCGCGCGCGATTTTTCAGTTCGAGAATGTGCGCGGTCATGGACCGTGCCTAGAGCCTCACGCCGTCATGATTGCGGTGATGGTGGTGCGGTATGCCACTTGTTCGTAGGCGTCGAGCATCCCTTGTAACGGAACGACCGTCGTGGCCAGAGCCTTCGCGTTGTACTGTTTCTTGTCGAGCAGTTCGACAAAGCGCGGAATGTCGCGCATGGGATTGGCGCCGCCGGCCTGTCCGGCGTGATGGGTCTTCCCGCCGATAGCAAACGCCACGGCGGACAGTGTGATATTGCCTCGCGGGAGGCTCGTCGTCACGATGTGTCCGCCAGGAGCACACATATCGTATGCCTGCTGCAGGGCGAGAATGCCCGTGGGGTCCGGGCTTGCTTCAACCTTTGGCGCTACCGCATCCGCGCCGGCAGCTTCAATCACGTAGTCGGCGCCGGCTCCGCCCAGCAGCCCTCCGGAGTCCCGGCCGCCGGACCACAATCGATTGTTGGGAGTACTGGACAGTTCCCGCACGCGCTGGGCGATATTGCGATCGGCAAGTGGATCCAGAACATGAGTGGCTCCGACCAGAAGCGCGACGTCACGCCGGGCCTTAACGGAATCGATTGCGATAATCGTCGAAGCTCCCGCGATTCGGGCGCCTTGCACCGCGCTGAGTCCCAGCGGTCCGCAGCCGACGACCGCGACAATCGATGCCGGTTGAACCGGCGCCAGCGTCGGGCATGTCGTCGCGCCAAGTCCGGCGACACTGACGCAGCTGCAAACCATGCCAAGATCCGCCGCCGCTGCTTTGGTGAAGATCGGTACGACCCATTCTTCGTTGGTCACCATCAATTCGGCGAGGCCGCCGATGAGCGAGTTGGCATAAACCGCGGTTCCGTCGCTCATGTCCGCAATCGGAAACAAATCGTTCGGTCCCTGCCGCGCAAGGAACTGGCACATGTCCGCGCGGCCGCGAAGGCATTGATAACAGTTGCCGCATTGCGGGGTTCCGGAAACGCACACACGGTCACCCGCCCTGACGCGCCTCACTTCGGGCCCGACTGCCTCGACAATGCCGACGCCGCCATGGCCTTGAACAAGTGCACGTCCGCCCCCCGGTCCAACTGCCGGGCCGCCGCCGCGCGGAGCTGCACCGGGCCCTGCAGGCCCTGCAGGCCCTGCAGGCCCTGCAGGATTGTTGAGAGGTCCAAGCACGGCTCCGACGTTCGAATAGCAGAGGTTCGTCGCTTCAGTCCTTACGACCAGCTGACGGCCGGTAACCGGGCGCAGCGTGAGTTCCTGAAGTGTGGTCCGGCCGGCGCCGCCGCCTCGCGTGACCCACGCGCGAAAACGCCGGGCGGTGACCACTGCCGGCGCCTGTCCGAATAAAGCCTTTCCGCCGGCTGCCACCATGGCGGTGCTCTTCAGGAGTTCTCGTCGTGAAACCGTGCGTTGTTTGCCCATCGTTTGCTCCTCGCTGCTCCTCATCTCGATCGTGGGGAATTCTCCCACGTTCCAATGACAATTGAACATTGAACAGTGAACATTGAACATTTCCTGGAGGAAATGTTCACTGTTCAATGTTCAATTGTCATTGGAGGCCCAAAATCCCTTGCCTACCGGCTGGTAACGATTCTCTATCTGGTCGCTCACGTTGCACGCGTGGACCTTGCCGGTAAAAACGGTGTGACTACAGCGGATAACGCCAGGCCTGCATTCCTCCGAATTGCGGGCGGTCATAGACCGCCCCTACATTTGGGAATCGCATTCATTTACAGTGCCGCGAGAATCCTTTAAAGGCAAATTTAATGAAGCGTTTCCCGCCCCCTTCGCGCGTTGACTTCCGACTCCCCCCGATGCTAGCGTAGCGGACTATAACGAGCAGTTCTCTTAAGCAGGTGATACATGGTCGATCGACTTTGGACAGCGATACCGTTGGCCCTCACTTTTACGGTATTGCTAACCGGCGCGGCAACACTGGCGCAGGGCCCGGCGCGTCCCGCCATGCCTACGGACATCGCAGGGGAATGGCGTCTGGATAACAACGAAGATCCAGGTATGGTGGGCGGTCAGGGACAACCGCCGCTCGGTGATTACCTTGGAATCCCGTTTAACGCGGCCGGCCGCATGAGGGCGGATACGTCGGCCGAATCGATCTGGGGAACCATCGAATATCAATGCCGGCCGCATTCGGCGCCGCATCAATGGCGCGGCCTTGGCGGCGCGCGCATTCTCAAGGAGCAGGATCCCCTGTCCCGCGAAGTAAAGGCCTTCCACATTCAATTCATGCGTTCGCTGGACTGGCCGGTTTACATGGACGGGCGGTCTCACCCGCCGGCCTGGGCTCCGCACACCTGGAGCGGATTTTCCACCGGTGAATGGATTGGAAATACTCTGAAGATCACGACAACGCATCTCAAGGATGGATACATCCGTCGCGGCGGACCGCAAACCAGCGACTTGTACACCATGACCGACTACCTCACGCGGCATGGCGACATCCTGTCGATCGTCACAGTGATCGATGATCCGGTTTATCTGGATGAGCCTTTCGTGGAATCCACGACGTACACCGCCGATCTGACGGGAAGCACCGCTACGGAAAACTGCAATGGTGCCGAGTTTATCGAAAGCGGAGGCAGCGATCGGCATTTTGTGCCGCACTTCCTTCCGGGCGAGAACACGGCTCTGACCGAATGGCTCAAAGTGGAAACATGGATTCCGGAAGCCGCCACGCGCGGCGGAGTGGAAACGATTTATCCCGAATACATTTCGACGTTGAACGGTGCGAAGAAAGTCAGCGATCTGAAAGTGCCGGCATCAAAACCCGCCATTTCGGTGAACAAACAGCGAACGGACCAGAGTCCGCGGGACGGCGAAGTTCACATCATGCCGGTGCAGGGCAACATCTATATGCTGGTTGCCGATGGCACCAACATAACGGTTTCTGCCGGACGCGAAGGCTTTGTTGTGGTGAATACCGGAACTGCCGCGATGTCCGACAAAATCCTTGCGGCCATCAATCAGCTGGCTAGCACCGTGGTTGCCCCCCCGATACCAAATAATTGCATTGGCGCGAACTGTGCGGGAACCTGGGGATGGTCCAGCCCGTTCATCAACTCGGTCATCACGTCGCCGAATCCACCGAAGCCCATTCGTTATGTGATCGACACCAGCGCCGCGCCGGAACACATCGGCGGCAATCAGAAGATTGCGAGCGCGGGGTTTTATCCGCACGGCGGGGGATTCGGCACAGCGGTCGCAAACAGTGGACGCGCGGCCTCCGTGGTTGCTAATGAAAACGTGTTGTTCAAAATGAGCGAGAAGGTGCCCAATCAGCCGGACACTCCAGCGGGAGCGCTGCCGACGGAAACCTACTTTGACGAACTGCACAAGCTTCCAGAATATGTGAACGGTGAAGCCGTGATTCTGTATCACGAACAGGCGGCGAATACCGATGGCGACAGCCTGGTGTTTTTCCGTCATTCGGAAGTGATCAGCGCCGGTAACATTTATTCGACGGTCAGTTATCCGATGATTGACATGGCGCATGGCGGCAGCATTGAGGGTGTGATCAAAGGCCTTAATCACATTCTCGATCTGGCGGTGCCGGAAATCCGAGGGCAGGGCGGGACTTGGGTGATTCCCAGCCACGGGCGCTTGTCGGACACCGGAGATGTCGCATCGTATCGCAATACGATGACGATGATTCGCGATCGCGTCCAGGCCCTTATCGACAAAGGCATGACGCTCGATCAGGTCAAGGCGGCCAAGCCGACAATGGATTTCGACGGGCGGTATGGCGCGGACACCGGCCCGTGGACCACGGCGATGTTTGTGGAAGCGGTATATAAGAGCTTAAAGGAGAAGAAATAATGCGAAGACTCGTCTTGTTTGCAATCACGGCCATGTTGCTGGTGTGTGCTTCGGGTTACGCACATCACTCTTATGCCGCAACTTACGACACCACCAAGGAGATCAAGCTGGCAGGGAAGCTGGTGCAGTTCTCACTCAAGAATCCGCATTCCTATGTCACGGTCCTCGCGCCGGATGCCAAAGGGAACATGCAGCGCTGGTCCATCGAATGGGCCGGAACGTCGCAGCTCAGCAGCCGGGGAATAACGAACGACACGCTGAAAATCGGCGACCAGGTCACCATCCTCGGGCGGCCTTCGCGCGTTTCCGGTGAGTACAAAGCGCTGATGGTCGTCTTGAAACGTCCTTCGGATGGATTCAGCTGGGGAACTTCCGGAGAAATTGTCGAGTAGCGAAGTAAAGGAAGTTTGTACACCATGCGCAAGTCTCTTCCACTGTTTGCAGTAGTTCTTCTGGTCTCGCTGACATTGTCTTTTTACATTGCCGCGCAACAGCGCGGCGGCGGCGCGGCCGGTGGCGCTGCTGCAGGCCGCGGTGGCGGTGGTGGGGCTCCCGCAGCAGGTGGCGCTCCCGGGCAAGGCCGCGGCGGCGGAGCAGCAGCAGGAGCACGCGGAGGAGGCGGTCAGCAGAATGCTCCAATCGATCTCACCGGATACTGGGTTTCGGTTCTCACCGAAGACTGGGAATTCCGGATGGTTACCCCGAAAAAAAGCGTATACGACACGCTCAATCTGAACGCCGAGGGCCGCCGGGTTGGGGATTCCTGGGATCCGGCGAAGGATGAAGCCGCAGGCGAACAGTGCCGAGCCTATGGCGCCGCCAACATCATGAGAATGCCGACGCGCCTGCACATCACCTGGGACAACAATACCACCATGAAAGTCGAAACCGATGCCGGCACGCAGACGCGGCTGTTTCATTTCGGAGCGGTCGCGACGGCTGCAGCGGGTGAACCCAGCTGGCAGGGGAACTCCACTGCCGAATGGGAAGTCGCTGGCGGAGGACGCGGAGCGAATGCCGTACGCAACGGCGACCTGAAAGTGGTGACCTCGAATTTGCGCGCAGGATATGTCCGCAGAAATGGCGCTCCATATAGTAAGAACGCAGTCGTGACCGAGTATTACGATCTTCTCACCATGCCGAATGGGGATCGATGGCTCACGATCACCACAAAGGTGGAGGATCCCACGTACTTTTCCAGGCCCTATCTCACGACCTCGGATTTCAAGAAACTCCCCGACGCGACCGGCTGGAATCCCATGCCCTGCTCCGCACGCTAAAGGATTGCGGGCGGTCATAGACCGCCCCTACAGTGGGGAATAGCATTCATTCAAGAGTGATCGACGCCTTCAAATTATTGCGTTATTTCCACTCCTCAATCGTCATCCGAATTCCAAACTTTGGTCTCAGCGTGATCAGCGCTTTCGGTTCGACTTTGCTTCCCTCCGCCAGGCGGGCACGCCATCGTGACGCGAGTGTCGCGAGGATCAAAATCCCTTCTGTCCATGCGAATCCCTCGCCAATGCACCGCCGTGTCCCTCCGCCGAACGGAATGTACGAATATGGATGCCGGGATTCCCTGGCTTCCGGAGTCCAGCGTTCAGGGTCGAAACGAAGCGGATCGGGAAAGTATCGCGCATCGCGGTGCGTCACATACGGGCTGATCAGAACGATTGCGTTTGCGGGCACGACATATTCCCCCAGCCGATAGTCTGACAGTGCGCGCCTCCCGATAGCCCACGCCGGCGGGTAAAGCCGGATGGACTCGGCGACCACCATTTCGGTGTATGGCAGACGGGGAATGTCTTCAAATGTCGGCAACCGGCCGTCCAGCGTACTCTTGAGTTCGGCATGGAGTTTCTCTTCGACTTTGGGATGAAGCGACAACAGATACCACGTCCATGAAAGCGCATTGGCAGTTGTCTCATGGCCGGCCAGAAACAGTGTCAGCGCCTCATCGCGCACCTGAGAGTCCGACATTCCACCGGTGCCATCTTCGTCATCCTGCGCCATCAACAGCATCGACAACAGGTCGCCGCGATCCTCGCCGCTGCGGCGCCGTTCTTCAATGAAGCGATAGACGGTGGCATCGAGCCTCGCGCGCATGCGGTGATAGCGGCGGATCTGTGGTAACGGAAGTCTTTCGAGCAGTTCGGCAAACGGGTACATCAGCAAATTAAACATCTGCATGATGCAAGTCATGGCTTCGCCGATCTCGTCAGCCTCGGACTCCACTTCCGCGTCGAACAGCGTCTTCGCAACAATACTCAGAGTCAGTCGTGTCATTTCATGACTCATGTCGAAAGTGGCGCCGTCTTTCCATTGATTCGACAGCCGGCTCGCGTGCTCCACCATCACGGTTCCATACGATGCAATCCGCTGGCGATGAAACGCCGGCTGCACAAGCCGGCGCTGCCGCCGGTGAAGATCGCCCTCACTGGTCAGCAGGCCCTGGCCCAAAAGACGCTTCGCCCGCTCCAGTGCTCTTCCTTTGATGAAATTTGAATTGTGCGTGACCAGTACATCGCGAATGAAGTCGGGATGATTCACCAGGTACATGTGCTGGCCACCCATCCGAAACGTGGCCACGTCGCCGTACTGTTTCGCCAGCTTTTGGAGAAACGACAGCGGTTCGCGTCTGAAACGGAACAGGTTCAGTGAGAGCGGTCCGTTGCTGGGACCTGGCGCAGGATTGCTCAACGGATTGATAACGGCGGCGTAAATTGCGACATCGGCGTCAACCATGGGCGGAAGGAATTCGACCCGAGCGATACATGGATGAACGTGCTGTTCGAAGCCTTCGGCAGCGCTGCGATATTGCGTTCGTATCCGGCAAGAACCGGTTGAAGGTAGTCCTCGACGTTGGAGAGGTAGAAGACATTCACGACGGCGCCGTGATCCCGCAGGTACTGTCCCGCCATCCGAAGCGCCTTCGGTCCGCCGAAATCGCCAACTAGAGGAACAATCAGATTCTTGATCTGCATTCCGCGGACACGGTCATAATTCTCGCGCGTCGCAAGATAACTCCAGTTTCGGCCCTGTCCGTCGGTGGCGGTCATCAGAACACGGTAGCCCGGGCTTTCAATGCTGGAATTGAATGTCAACACTCCTTCACGGAGGAATGTCAGATAGATCGACTTCAGCCTTGTTTCATCATCGGCACTCAGCGTAAAGCCATGAGTTGTCTTCAGGCGAGTGAGGATGTCTTTAAAGTGAGCCGCCGCCAGATCCGAATCGCCTTTGGCTGCGGCATACGCGTCAAAGATACTCGCGACGGAAGAATCCGCCGTCAGTGATGCCGGACGCTTTCTTGAAAACAGATTGGCGACAAAATCCGGACGGTCCGCGGACATTTCGAACACGGCTTTGTACATCAGGTGTTCCAGCATCATGTCGCGTCGGATGTCGACGATGAACGCGATCTTTGGGCGAAGCGCCGAGATGTAGGTAAAGTTCTGTTCGGGCCCCACTCCAAGATAGGCGCCGCCCGGCGCGATGGATTTCGTCAGCTGCGGGAGCACCTCCTGATATGCGGTTTCATTGGAAGTGATCACCGTGTATTGGAAATAGCCTTCCGCTTCGGAATAGTCCGAGATGATTTTCCAGAATGCGGCATCGCTGAGTTCGGAAGGGAGAGTGTCGGCGGCATGAAAGGCGACAATCGTGACCGCCAGAAGAATGACTGCAATCAGCACTCCCCTTGTTTGTCGCATATCTGCGGATGTTCGCACAGGCTGAGAGAATCTATCAAGAAATCCCTCTCCCAACGGGAGAGGGTTGGGTGAGGGGGACCACATGTAAATATTGTTACTTGCGGTACCCCTCACCGGCCGCTGCGCGGCCCCCTCTCCCGTTGGGAGAGGGATTTCTTG
>JBGPBY010000187.1:0-12246 GCA_041481485.1 Terriglobia bacterium | reverse complement strand
CTGCGTCGTGTCGTACTGGGGGCCGACAGCTACGCCCGCCGGTGTGCCTGTCGGAAGAGTTTGGGCGAATGTGCTGAAGTAGTGTGATCCGCACGCAAAGCTAATCGTCAGGAAGATAGCAACTGACGTTCCGGCAAGGATCTTTTTCAAGCGCATTGTAATTCTCCTAATTCGCCCATTGCTTCATCACCGTGAAACTGGCTCCTGTGTCTCGCTGGCTCTCAAAAATATTACCTGCTGTGTACGTCAGTAGTATCCACTTCGTTGGACATGCCAATGTGTTCCGCAAAGATAGAACTTGAATCGTAACGCGTCTTGCTTGATGAAGGATTGTAAAGCTTGACGGTCGTAGTGTTCACCGACAAGGCATGCGGATGCGGCGCGCGAAACATCGAGCTTCTTCGTATGAATCCAAGTCCCCAACTGCTCGCCAATCACCATGCCCAGGAGGCCGAGTAATGCAACGATCGGCGGTGCCGGACTCTTTACCCGGATGAGCCCGTAGATAGCACCAACTCCAAGACCAACGATGAAAGATAAGAACAATACCTTCATTTCGACTCCTCCAGGGACGCGTGAATCAGAAGGCAAAGCAATCGCAACCCAGCCCCCATAGGCCAAACTCACCCAGCACTTGAAGGTGCGATCGCGTCGGGCCATCGGACGGTGCCTCGACGTGAGAACAGGCAGCGGAGTGAGACGCACCAAGGGTGTGGTCGATCTGCTTCGCGTAACCTCCATATTCTTTGACAGGAGACCAGTCTGGGCTCACAGGCAGCGGCGCCGGCGCGAGTTTGGAGAATTCGTCGCTGGCGTAAACGACCTTTCCACCGACGATCGTGAGCACCGATTCGAGATGTTTGATCTCCTCTTCGGGAATGGAAAAATAGTCTCGAGACAGAACCGCGAGATCCGCCAGTTGTCCGGGAGCGAGCGTTCCTTTCTTTCCATCTTCGGTCGAAAACCAGCTGCTTCCGACTGTGTAGAGCTTGAGCGCTTCGTCGCGATCCAATCGGTTCTCTTGCGGATAAAGACTGAGACCTCCAACGGTGTTGCCGGTGATCAGCCAGTACAGAGAAACGTAAGGGTTGTAGCTAGAGACGCGCGTCGCGTCCGTTCCGGCCCCCACCGGGACGCCCATCTCGAGCATGCGGCGGAGCGGCGGCGTGCGTCTGGTTTGCTCTGAGCCGTACCGCGCGACGAAATATTCTCCCTGGAAAGCCATGCGGTTCTGCACGGCGATGCCGCCGCCGAGCGCTTTGACGCGTTCGATGCTGCGGTCGGAAATTGTTTCGCAGTGATCGAAGAACCAATGCAGGCCGTCGAAGGGAATTTCCCGGTTCACTTCTTCGTAGACGTTGAGCGCTCGCTCGATGGTCTCGTTGTAAGTAGCGTGCAAGCGAAAGGGCCAGCGATTCTCCACGAGATGGCGAATGACCGACTTCAGCTCGCTTTCCATAACGGGGAGCAGGTCCGGACGCGGCACCAGGAAGTCTTCGAAGTCCGCGGCGGAGAAAACGAGCATTTCTCCCGCTCCGTTGACGCGATAGAAGTCGTCGCCGTTGCCGGGCTTTGTCATCTTGGTCCAGCTGTGGAAGTCATCCAGTTCGTGTTTCGGCCTCTGTGTGAAGAGGTTGTAGGCGAGGCGAATCGACAACTCGCCATTGCGATGCAGTTCGTTCACCACGCCATAGTCGTCGGGAAAATTCTGAAAGCCTCCTCCGGCGTCTATCGCGCTGGTGATGCCAAAGCGATTGAGCTCGCGGAAAAAGAGTCGGGACGAATTGAGCTGATCTTCGCGGGATAGCTTAGGTCCCTTGGCGAGGGTGGAATAGAGAATGTTGGCGTTGGGCTTGGCGATGAGAAGGCCGGTGGGATTTCCGTGGCGGTCCCGCTGAACCTCGCCAGCTGGAAAATTCGGGGAGTTCTTGTCATAGCCGACGGCACGCAGCGCCGCCGCGTTCAAAAGGGCTCGATCGTACAAGTGCATCACGAACACGGGCGTGTCCGGGGCGGCTGCGTTGATCTCATCGAGTGTTGGCATGCGGCGTTCGGCAAACTGAAATTCGGTCCAGCCTCCAATCACCCGTACCCACTGAGGCGCGGGAGTTCGCGCAGCCTGCTCTTTGAGCATGCGCAATGCATCGGCGAGCGAACGGACGCCATCCCAGCGTAGTTCCAAGTTGTAGTTGAGCCCGCCCCGGATCGGATGCATGTGCGAATCGTTGAGCCCAGGGATGACGGTTCGCCGGCGCCCATCAATGACGCGCGTAAGGGGGCCGCGAAGGCGGAGAATCTCGTCGTCGTTGCCAACAGCAGCGATCTTCCCTCCTACGATGGCGATCGCTTCCGCAAATGAGGGAACTTCATTCGTGGCGATTTTGGCGTTATGCAAAATGAGATCAACAGGCACAGCAGTCTCCGTTTCGGTTTTTCAAATGGATTGAGGAGGGCGGAGAAGGCGCCGCCCCTCCGTTGTTACTTGTGAGCTGCGACGGCGACAGGAACCGCGTACTCGGGAAACTTGGTTGCCGGCGCGCCGTGCACCATGGTGTACGCGTACTCGACACCGATCCCGTACGCTCCGTAATGGTTCTTTACGATGTCCATGACTGCGTCGTAGGTTCCGCGGTGGGCCCAATCGCGTTGCCATTCGAGCATGACCGACAAGGAAGTGACCGGTTTTGCGCCGGCTTGTACGACGCGCTTCATCGCATTCTCGTGAGCGAGTTGGCTGACGTCGCCGCAGCAATCCTCGACGACGTAGATTTCATAGCCGTCGTGAAGCGCTTGTATGGTGGGCAGCGCGACGCAGGTCTCGGTCCAGAGGCCGGCAATGAGAATCTTCTTGCGTCCGCTTTTTTCGATCGCGGCGACAAAGTTTTTGTCGTCCCACGAATTCATGGACGAACGTTCGATGGGTTCTTGTCCAGGAAATACGGCGCGCAGCTGCGGCCACATATTCCCGCTGAAGGACTTGGTCTCGACCGTTGTCAAAACCACGGGCGCATCGAACACTCGTGCGGCTTTGCCGAGTGCTACGGTGTTGTTGATGATTCCTTGGCGGTCGAAATTGCTGGTTCCAAAGAGCATTTGGCCCTGATGATCGATCAGCGCCACGACGCAATTGTCCGGCGTCAAGAGTCCCTTCTCACTCAGTTTTGGGCGATTGCCGTTTGATGATGGTTGAGTCATACGATTTCGGATTCCCCTTTCAATAGTCGATTTCGACATGGGCGCTATGACAGAAAGCAACTGAGTGTCCAACGCAGAACTTGGGGGCCAAAGTCGGAGATCCGTTTTGTTTTCAATAAGGAAGAGCCATTCGACGCAAAAGGAAGCATTGCATTTCGAGCGATCCAGCGCCGGAGATTTGACGATAACGTCGAGGTTGTCACTGAGTCTTGAATGGTCGCGCGGTGTCGGGATGCAGAGCGTCTGTGCAAACCAATAGGTTTCGGGTCGTGGCGAAAGTGCGTGGCCTTTTGTGGAGCGAAAGAGCCGCGGACGTCTCACTAACAGCTGAATCAGATTGCCGTCCAGTTTCCGTTTTCACCTCGTCAAGCTTCTGGCGCTGATCGTCTTCTTGAGGCGTTGTTTTCGGTTCATCGCCCGCGCATGCGACAACGGGGAAGAAGCTGCCGGACAGAATCACGATCAGCAACGCTGATACGAACTTCCTCTTACTGGCAACTATACGCATTCTTGTCTCCAACCTAGGGCCCGCCCTTCCGCAATCCAAAGGTCGTGTAATTCCCGGGCCGGCTCCTTATACCGGTTCTGCTGAGGCGCGTGCAGTTTCAAGTCGCAGATGCAAATTCCACACTCAATCTGGATTGATTCCGCGCCTATCGATGGACTCGTCTGTTTTTTCCAATTCCTTCAGGAACCTGTTGTAGTCGCGCCATACATTTCGCCACTGATCCGTAGCCGGTCTCCGTGAAGTTGTTCGTGGCTTAGTCGAGCAGAGCGCCACAGTGAGAAGCGCGGCGACAACCTGGTGGTCTTCCATTTTTCTCTCCTCATAAGAACTGAACGACTCGCTCGACGGTTAAGCGCCAGATCGGCCAACTAGCCTACGGCCCGTTCCGCGTGAGCCCAAAAATGGTCACGCAGCATTCTCTTAAGGATTTTGCCGGAACCGCTTTTCGGAAGTTCGGTATCTGAAAACTCGAGACGGCGGGGGATCTTGTAATTCGCGAGGAATTGCCGGCAATGCGCTGTGAGATCGTTGGCGCTCAAAGCCATGCCGGGTTTCAGCACAATACAGGCCGTTACAAGTTCACCCCACTGTGAATCAGGGATGCCAAAGACTGCGACTTCACGAACCGCTGGATGTTTGTAGATGACGGATTCGACTTCACCGGAATAAACGTTTTCACCGCCCGTGACGATCATATCTTTCAGGCGGTCGAGGATATAGAAAAAACCATCGGAATCCTGGTAGCCGATGTCTCCGGTGCGAAACATTCCGTTCCGAAATGCCAGAGCCGATTCTTGCGGATTGTTCCAATAGCCTCGCATGACGTTGGGGCCCCGTGCGACCAGTTCACCGTGCTGTCCGACTTCGACTTCTTTTCCCGTCTCGTCTTCGACTCGCAGATCGATCCCCGGACAAGGTCGGCCACAAGACAAGAGTCTGCCTTCGACATGCTCGCGATCTTCGAGACCTGTGAGAAACCCGGTTTCGCTTAGTCCATAGCACTGGAGAAGTTTGGCGTTTGGCAAAAGCTTTCTCGTGCGACGGACAAGTTCCGGCGCCATGGGAGAACCGCCATAAGCCAGAACGTCGAGGCTGGTCAAGTCATACGGCTTCGCCTCAGGCATTTGCGTCAGAAGGTTCAGCATCGTCGGCACGAGCACCGTGTGAGTCACGCGTTCGCGCTGAACCACCTCACAGAAATCTTGCGGACTGAACTTCGGAAGTGTGACTTGGCGCGCGCCGAAAGCCGGCGCTGCGAACATGGCGGGAAAATCGGCAATATGGAAAATGGGTGCCGCATGCAAAAAGACTCCGCCCCCCCGATAACCCATCCAGTAGCTGAGGTGATCGACGTTCGCCTGAATGTTGGCGTGAGTGACCATGACGCCCTTTGGCCGGCCCGTCGTACCGCTCGTATAGATGAGGGCCAGAATTGCTTCCGGGTCATAAACAGGATCTGGACAGGAGTCGTTCCGAACATCCACGGGCTCTTCATCGAGCACGAGTTGCCATGGAAGCTGTACGGCAGGCTTCGGAAGTGAGGAATGCCGCACCAGCCCACGCGGTTTTGCATCAAGCAGAACTTGGTCGATTTCAGCTGCTGAGAGCCGCGCATTTATCGGGACTGCGGTAACGCCTAGCCAGCCGCAGGCGTAGACCAACTCGATGTACTCAGGAGAATTCGGCAACAGAAGCGCAAGGCGGTCGCGCGCGGCAAAGCCGTTGGCGACGAGCGCAGCCGCAATGTTCTTGACGCGTTCGTGGAGCGCCTTGAAAGAAATAGCGGCACTGTCTATAACCAGCGCCGTGCGGTCAGCGTAGAATCGCGAAGCTCGACCAAGTGAATGAACATAGATCATGTGCCCCTCACCGCGTGTGACACTTGCGCCCCTCTCACCTCGTGAATGCAACGGACTCGACTAAACCCGGGAGCATCAAAATGTAGTGGTTCTCCGGTCGCAGGTCTTATGCGTTTGCCTCCGAAGTTATTGGCTGCGTTGCTGGCTCAGCTTGAGTGCCATGTTCGGAGTATTTAGTCCTCAGCTTGAGAAGTCCCATTAGTACCTCATTTTCTTCTTGAGCGAGCTGTTCGACGGAGCGCCCGCCCGCTTCGCGCATTACTCCATCGACGACGGTCTGCTTCAGCTCGGGCGTGATGTTTGGAGTTCCAAGCGCCTTCATCATGCCCTGTAGGGGATCCATAAGGTGCTCCATGAAGTGTCGGATCCCACCCGGGCCCCCGCCCAGGTGCCATTGCAGGCTTTGCCCCATTACGCCCCAGCGAAGCCCCGGTCCATAGCAAACGGCCGCATCCGTTTCCTCTACACTCAAAATGCCCTGCTCAATGATGTAAAGCATCTCTCGATAGAGCGCGGCCTGGAGTCTGTTCGCTACGTGCCCGGGAAGTTCCTTTCGCAGGTGAATAGGTTTCTTCCCTATCGACGCATAAAATGCCATCGCGCGTTGAATAGCTTCGGGCGATGTCTTAGCTCCTCCAACCACTTCGACCAATGGAATGACGTGTGGAGGATTGAAGGGATGCCCGACGACAATGCGCTCGGGATGCGTACACTTGGATTGCATGACGCTAGGCGTTATTCCCGATGAACTCGAAGCAATGAGCGAATCAAGAGGAGTGGCCTCATCCATATCGGCGAACAGTTTCATCTTGAAATCCGGACGCTCGGGTCCGTTCTCCTGGACCAAGTCGGCCCTGGACAAGGCCTGCTTCATATCTGTCGTGAAGGCTAGGCGATCACGGCTTGCACCGGGTTGGAGGCCCGTGCTTGAGAGTAACGTCCAGGCCTCGTCAACGTACTTGTGTAAGTTGGCTTCTGCGTTTGGCGCTGGATCGGTTGCGATCACGTCCAATCCACGAGACAAGTAATAGGCTGCCCAACTCGCGCCGATGACTCCCGTGCCTACAATTGCTATGTTGCGAATCTCTCTGCTGTTTGCCATACGTTCTCCTTGTTAGAATTAAATGTTTCTAAAGCTCTCAAACTCACTTGGTTGCAGCTGCAGCCCCGAGGGGAGTGTCGGCGGAGCGAGTTTCCGTGTCGGATCCGCGATGGTTTACGATGAGACGCGATCCCCTTTGCCCCGTGATATAGGTCCAGATCCACTGAAGGAACACGCTCAAGCGGAGACTGGACGTTGCCAAGAACTGGAGATGCACGGCCGCCCATGCGAGCCAAGCTGGGAAACCGCTGAGATGAATTTTTCCTGTTTGGAGAACAGCGAACCCTTTGCCAACAACCGCCATGTTGCCCTTGTCGAAATATTTAAAAGGCTTCGGCGCTGGTTTGCCAAGAATGCGTTTGTGAATCAGCTTGCCCGCGTAACGCCCTTGTTGAAGGGCGACTTGAGCGACTCCCGGCAATGGTTTGCCGTTCTCATCGAGCGATGCTGTGTCGCCGACCACAAATATTTCCGGGTGTCCTGGAACGCTGAGGTCAGGCTGCACGCGTACGCGTCCGGCTCGATCGGTTTCCACGTTGAGCCACTTACCCGCGGGAGAGGGTGCGACGCCGGCGGTCCAGATAACTGTTTTGCTGAGGATACGTTCACCCGCGACGACGATGCCGTCGGCATCAATGTGGTCAACACTGTGGCCCAGACGAATTTCAACGCCCAGGTCCTGGAGCCGCTTGTTTGCGGCTTGAGAGAGATCCTGGGTGAAAGTGGACAGAACCCGCGGGGCCATGTCGACGAGCAGGATTCGAGCGGTGGTCGGATCGATCCGGCGAAATTCCGACTTAAGGGCGCCCCGTACCAGAACGGCGAGAGCGGCGGCCATCTCGACGCCCGTTGGGCCGGCGCCCACCAGGATGAAAGTCAGGAGGTCGCGGTGGTGGCTGGGATCTTCTTCTGCTTCCGCCTGTTCGAATGCCTGGAGGATTTTGTTTCGAACTGCAACGGCATCCACCAGGGTCTTCATGCCGGGAGCATATTGGGCGAATTCGTTGTGGCCGAAATAGCTTTGGCTGACTCCCGTCGCGAGCACCAAGTAGTCGTAGGGAATGGGAACATTTTCCCGGTCGGCGTCACTGGAGAAGACACACTTCTTATCTTTGTCCACTCCGGTGACCTCGCCGAGAATCACCGTGGTGTTTTTTTGCTTTCGAAGAATGCCTCGGATAGGAGAAGCGATTTGACCCGGCGCCAGAACCGATGTCGCCACCTGATAAAGCAATGGCTCAAACAGGTGATGATTGGTGCGGTCGATCAAAAGGACGCTCGCCGGAGTTTTGCGAAGCGCCTTGGCCGCAGCCAGCCCTCCAAACCCCGCTCCGACAATTACTATCTTAGTTCGAGCCATCTCGTACCCCTAGGTTCTCTCGGCGACGGCGACCTTCGCCGTTCTGGTGAAATCGGGTTGGCGCTTCTCTAGGAACGCCGTGAACGCCTGCTTCGCATCGGCGGAGCGGAGTCGCACGACGTACTCTTCGTTCTCCAGTTTTGCTGCTCGCTCAAGGTGAGGTCGGACAGGCTGCCTCATGAGTCTCTTGCAGGCCTGGAGCGCACCGGCGGGCTTCTCAGCCAATTTTTGCGCCGTCTCGGTTGCCGTTGCCAGCAGTGTTTGGTCGGGCACGACACGAGTGACGAGCCCGAGCTCCGCTGCCCGCTGGGCATCGAAGGACTGTCCTAACTGAATCAACTCGGCCGCTCGGAGATACCCCATCCGGGCGGGAATTGAGTAGCTCGTTCCAAATTCCGGCACCAAGGCCAGATTAATGAATGGCATCTGGAACTTCGCGCTCTCGCTGGCGTAGACAAAGTCGCAATGCGTCAACATGGTGGTTCCGCCACCGATGGCGAAGCCGTGCACCGCGGCGACAATTGGTTTGTCGAAGGCAATGAAAGCGTCGATTAAGCGAGATTGCGGACTGTCGCCCGGTCCCATTGGATTCTTGAGGAAATCCTCCAGGTCGTTGCCAGCGCAGAAAGAGTCTCCTGCACCGTGCCAGAGCACAACGCGCACGCCGTCGTCTTTTGCTGCGTTGTTCAGGAGATCCGCCATGGTGATGTACATGGCGGACGTCATCGCATTTTTCTTGGACGGTCGATTGAATTGAAGTCGCAGGATACTTCCGGAGCGTTCGGTAACAATGTCACTCATCTTCCACTTCCGGTAGCGGAGGATTCCAAATTCGAAACGCACGGGATTGTGCCGCTGGTACGCAGGCCTGCGATCTCGTCGCTTGTGAATCCAAGCTCCTTTAGCACTTCATCGTTATGCTCGCCGATTCTCGGTGCGCGCTTGGCAGATACTTTAGTAACACCGTGCACTTGGATCGGGCTGCTGATGGTTGAGGTAAGCTTTTCGCCGGCTCCTTCGAGCGGAACGACGATGTCATTCGCCCGCAATTGCACATCATTAACGACCTCCTGCGGCTCACGCACGGCGCCGAAGGGGACATGAATTTCGTTGAAGACTTCATACCAATGCGACATAGGCTGCGAACCAAAGATCGCATCGAGCATGGTCGTCAGTTGCGGCCGGTTCTGCGCCAGCTTGGCGGGATCCGAGAATCGCGGATCCGTCAGGATATCCTCACGACCTAGTGCTTTCAGAACCGCGGGTACCTTGTCCGGGGTAGCCACCAAAACGAACCAGATGCCATCGGAAGAACGATAGGTGTTCAAAGCTGCGTTTGCGGGATGTGCTCGATCGTGCAGCCCATAGAAACTCGCACCACAGAGAGCGGCCTGGATAAAGACGCTGGCCGACCAGACACCTGCCGCGAGGAGCGAAGTCGTGACGTAGGATCCTTTGCCGGTGCGTTCGCGACGATAAAGAGCGGTCACGACTGCGGCGTAAATGGCGACCGCAGTTGCATTGTCTCCGCTTCCGGCTACCGGCCATGTCGGCGGTTCTCCAGCATCGCGAGTCATATACAGCAAACCGCTTCGCGCCCAGAAGGCTGTGAGATCGAACCCCGGAAGAGCGGCGTCCGGACCTTTCTCGCCGAACCCGGTAAGATCGGCATAAATCAAGCGCGGATTCCACTGCGCGACATCGTCGTATTCGAGCTTCAATTTCTTACGCGCGCCATGCGGAGTGTTGACGATGAACACGTCCGCCCACCTGGCTAACCGCTCGAGAACCTGCTGCGCGCTGGCAGCTTTCAGATTGAGGGCAACTCCACGCTTATTTCGATTAGCCAATTGGAAGGGATAGTCCTCTTCCGAATGCGGCTGCGGGGGGATCTTGTGTCCGGTTCTCCACAGCTCGCCGTCGGGCGGCTCCACTTTGATGACATCCGCGCCGAAGTCGGAGAGGATCGTCGCGGCGCTGGGGCCGGCGATGAAGCTCGCGAGGTCCACGACTTTTAGCCCTGAGAATATGTTTTCGTCTGCCATGAGTTTTTCTTCTTTCCTTTTCTGATTACAAATTTTCAAAAACGAAGTTGAAGCCCGTTGTGCGTTAGCGTCCCTGGAACTGTGGAGCACGCTTTGCGAGAAAGGCTGATGTCCCTTCTTTTTTGTCTTGGGTGCCCGCGCAAATCGCGAACAGGGAAGCCTCTAGGAGCAAGCCTTCCGCGAGGCTCGCGTCCAATCCTTTGTTTACCGCCTCGATGGAGTACTTCACGCCGACGGGGGCGTTGGAAATGATCTGGTTGAGAACGGTTTCAACTCGCGAGATCAGGTTGGCGGCTGGAACGACTTCATTCACCAGGCCGATGCGGTAGGCTTCTTGCGCGTCAATGATTTCGCCTGACAGAATGAGTTGCAATGCGCGGCCCTTGCCGATCAGCCTGGGAAGACGCTGCGTCCCGCCATAGCCCGGCATTACGCCGATTTTAACTTCGGGCTGACCGAACTTCGCGGTTTCAGCAGCGATTCGAATCGTGCTGGCCATCGACAGTTCACAGCCGCCGCCGAGCGCGAAACCATTCACAGCAGCAATGACCGGCTTGCCGAGGTTTTCAATGAGGTCAGTGAGCGCCTGGCCGGATCGCGTTTTCTCTTGAGCTGTGAGCGGAGTATCGTTGGCCATTTCGCTGATGTCCGCGCCGGCCGCAAACGATTTATCCCCGGCTCCGGTGAAGACGACTCCCCGCACCTCGAGGTCTTCGTGGGCCTCTTCGAACGCGGATCGCAATTCGGAAATGGTTTTCGCGTTCAGGGCGTTCAGTACTCTGGGTCGGTTGATGGTCACATAGGCAATCGGGCCCTTCTTCTCATACAGAACATTCTCAAGTTTCAAAGCAGAAGCCGGCGAACTCATGATTCTCTCCTTGTGATTGGTGGAACTGATTGGAGCCAGACTAAGAACTTGCAGGAAGCTCAGCGTATGCGATGCCAGTTAGATTTCCTTGAGCGAAGATCACAGGCTTCTTGTTCGATCCGTCGAGATTGGCGCTGTAAACAGATCCGGCCAGGTCGGTCACAAACATGCGCCCATTGTCGAGGTCCAGCGCGAGACCGATTCCTTCCATGAGGTGGTTAAAAGCGATTTCCGGTTCCGGGCGGTTGCCATTGGTCGCGTCCATGGGCGCGCGATTCACGGTATTCCCGCGCGGGGGATCTCCGCGGTCGGTCCAGTACATTATTCGGTTGCCAAGATCGAGATCGAGATCGATGGGTTCGGGCAAGTTGGTGTAGAGAACTTCAATGTCCTTGCGGTTTGCAGGAGTCTGACCGTTTGGGATCTCTAGATTTGTGCGGAAGATGCGGCCTACTCCTCCCTTTTCGGGCCCTTTCTGGGTCCAGTAAACTTTTCCACGTTCAACGTCGAGCGCGATGCCGACGCACCATTTCTTCGCGTCCTTGCCGGGGCGTGGGTCGCCCTGGCTCGTGTCAACGAGCGTTTCGATCTTGGATCCATCCAGATTCGCGCGCATGATCCGCATGCCCTCGCGATCGGACCAGTAAAGCTTCCGGTTGTTTTTATCGAGTTGCAGTTGTTTGGGAGTGAAGGTGCCGCCGTTAGAAACGATGTGGCTGACATTCGTCCCGTCAATGTTCGCGCGCTCGATGGAACCGTCATTGGCGATAGGATTGCCCATGTTAGTCCAATAGAGGTGACCTGCCTCTGTGTCCACAACAATGCCGTCGGGGATCCGCCTTCCCTCACTGACAAGTACCTTCAGGTCGGAGCCATCAGGATTTGCGGACAAGACTTGGCCGCTGCTCGCACTCAAAAAGTACAAACGGCCCACAGTCTTTGCGGCGGACTTCACTGTTTCGGACTTGGAAGCTTTAGTGGAGGGCATTGGATTCTTCATTTCCTTTCTGGTTTATTTCACCTATCGAGCGAGTTTCAAGCGGAACCGGTTGTTACCTTTTAACGGCGCTCACACGAAAGCGCTGAGGCCGGTAATGGTCTTGCCGAGGATCAGGTTCTGCATCTGGAACGTGCCCTCGTAGGAGTAGAGAGCTTCCGAATCCACGAAGAACCGCCCGACGTTGTACTCAGCGGCGATGCCGTTGCCGCCGAGCAGCTCGCGTGCCCATGCGACCGTCTCGCGGCACTTGGCTGTCGTGAAGGCCTTGGCAAGCGATGCATGCGCGTCCGTCATCTTGCCTTCGGCCTG
>JBGPBY010000186.1:0-12259 GCA_041481485.1 Terriglobia bacterium | reverse complement strand
GGTGTCTGTTCTTTTTTTCCCCTCTAAATATTTATTTTTTCTCAAACCCCCACCCCACACCCCCCCCCCCACACCCCGGGCCCCGCCCCCCCCCCCCCCCACCCGCGGGCCGCAGTCGCAGATTTCAAATTGACCCACTATCCCTCATCTCATCGGATTGCATCCAGAGTGATGTCCTGTTCGCTTCCTTCGCTAATGACTACGGCACTCCCGCGGTTCTCATAAATGCGCAAAAACTCCGGATCCATCCAGGCATTCCCGGAAACATCATCCCACGCAAACAACCTGTAGTTTCCTGGCGGGATTCCCAGCATTTGAAATTTGCCGCCGGTGTCCGTAACAGCGATCTTATAGATGTCGGTGCGGAATCCCCTTCCCTGATCGGGAATCAGTACAACGGTGGTACGGTCGGCAAGTTCCTGACGATTATTGTTCGTGCGTGTAACATGACCCGTGATGCGTGCCGGATTCGATCCAAGCACGATATCCACCACTGGATTGCCAGGTTCTTCTTTGAGCGACAGGCCACGGTTGAGAACATCATCAGAACCGCGCCGGGCCGATTTCAGATAGAGATTTTGTACGCCATTGGGAACCGCCGGCGTTCCCGCACCCGGCGGATTCAACAGCGGCATCACATAGACGCGATAGTCCCCAGCGAGAACACCCTGAAACGTGGCAGTACCATCGGCCGCTGGCGTCGCCGCCGGAGAAGGTAATCCACTGACAAACGGATCGGGGCGAAGGCTGACACGAAGCTTCGTCAAGTCGACCTCTCCCCGTGGTCCATCTTTTCCAACTTGTCCTTCGGCGCGAAGCCGTATCTGCAATGGCACTCCGGCAGTTGCCATGACGGGAATATTTTCGATGTCCCGATCCACCACTTCAACGGATGTCTGGGCGCGTGCTCCATTCGGCCCTGCCACGGCGCCGGTCAACACGAACGAGCCCGGAACAACTTTCGGAAACTCGAACGTGCCGGTGGTTGCGTCGGCCACCGCCTGATATTGCGGAGCTGGATTTGTGGCAACCGGCAACAATCGCACGGTCACATTCGCTCCAACAGGCTGGCCAGCCCTCGTGAAAACTCCGGTCACTCGATAGGTGTTTACGGTGGCCGCTTTGATGTCAATGCCTCGGATATCGGCCCCGGATTCGACAAGGATTGCTTTGGCCAGTGTCCCGCTTCCGGTGCCGGGATAATAAACCGGAATGTGAGCTCTATTGCCAATCGCACTGTTGCGCGTCGACGTTGTAGCGACAGGCCGGAGTTGAGTCCGAGCCTCATAAAGGCCTCGAGCATCGACGCCTTCCGGATTGAGAAGGATGTGCGTATCGATCGGCCCATCGGGAATTGTGGCTCCGACATAGTACGTACCCGGCGTCAGCCAAAAGAGCCGGTACACTCCAAGATCATCGGTCAGAACTTCCTGCACGCTGGTCAATACGCGGTGTCCATCCTGGTATGAAGCTTTCAGCGCCTGCACGTTTACACTTCCGACAGGCAATCCGTCGTCTCCCGTGATACGTCCTGTGATGGAGCCCGTGGCGGACATGACGATCCGGATGTCTTTAGCGCCATTGTTTGCATCGGCCGTATCGATTGCTAATAACAACCCCGGATCATTGATGCCCTTCTGTCCGTACTGCGATGGGACGAATCCGGAGCGGCGCGCCAGCACCCGGTACGAGCCCGCGGCGGTCTTCGCAAACACAAATTGCCCGTCGTCGCCGGTGGTCGTCCTGCGTACAAATTGACTTCCACCGTCGAGTTGGAGTTCCACCGCCGTATTCGGCAGCGGCTGTCCGTCGCGGCGGTCCACGACGATGCCGTGGATCGTCGCGGTCTGAGGTTGGGCCTGTGTTGCGGCCTGTATAAGAAACCCAATCAACACAATGCTCAGGAATTTCATCGACGGATCACCGTCACATTCACGTTATCCATGTTGGCCTCGTCGATGTGCAATACCTTTCCGCGAGTTTCATCCGTACGAATGAAGTCCGCATTCATCCAGATTCCATCTTCAACTTCTTCCCATGCGAAGATTTTGTAGTCACCGGGCGCGATACCCTGCATGGCGAACTCACCAGCCGTGTCTGTTCTGGCGGCCTTGTATCGATCTCCACGCTGGCGCAACGGAGCATCGGGAACCAGCACTACAGTGACATTGACCATCGCTTGCTGCCGAGCATCAAGCACACGTCCATGGATCTGGCTGCCTTTCGCAAGGACGACTTCCATTTGTCCATCAGGCGGGCTGCTGATATGCAGGCCCTGGCTTAGAACGTCAATGTTTCCAAGGCGAATCGATTTCACATACATGCCCTGAATAGTGGATGGTGGCAGCGGAGGAGGAAGAAGCCTTGCCGGAAGCAACAAGGGCTCGACATAGACGCGATAGTCTCCCGGACCAATGCCGTTGAGAGTGAATGTGCCGTCTTCCTTTGAAGGAACCGGATCCTGAAGCAGCGCAGCCGGCTGTCCCAGAATATCGGGATCGCGAAGGGGCCGCACGCGGACCTTCGTCAAATCGGAAGCGCTCTCCGTGAGACTCCGCCCTTCGATGGTAACGCGGCCGGAGATTGTGGTTCCTGGGTTCATCACCACGCTGACATTGTTGATATCCGCGCCGCTCACGCTAATGGGAAGACGTGCAATCAACTCCGGTACGGGCATGTAGTCGTATACGGTGCGTGCTCCGCCGCGAGCCGCAGCGCTTCGACCCGTGGCCCACAGGTAGTAGGTCCCCGGCGTCACTCCGGAAATATCGAAGACACCGTTTGAATCGGACCCGGCGCTCGGAATGATAGGATTGGGGAGCCACTTCGGAGAAATCAATCGCACCGATGCGTTGGCCACGGGCTGACCGGTGGCCCCATTGATGACTGTGCCTCGTACTCTCCACGATCGAACTCTTCCGCTTCCAAATGCGATATCCATTCCGCCGACATCCGCGCCGGGGCTGACATCAATCAAGGCCGCTTTCTGGGAATCCGTGCCGCCACCGTAATAAATGTAAGTGGACGCCTCTTCCTGTACGCTACCGTCTTCGAGTTCGCGATAACTCATGACGGGGTATGTCATCACTTCAAGACGGCCGCCGCGTCCGGTCGGGTTTGTGGTGAAATGAACGGTTCTCCGCTGAGGGTCTTCCAGCGTGGCAGCCAGGTAGTAGCGTCCGGGGGGAAGCCAGAACAGGCGAAACTCTCCGAGATCATTCGTCTGCATCGACATCACCACATTCAAGCGCCGTTCTCCATCCTGGAAATATGCTTCGAGAGCCTGCACCTGTGCATGCGCTACCGGCTGGTCGTGATTGTCGCGCACGCGTCCGGAAATCGATCCGGTCGGGGGAAGAGCTAACTTGATGTCCTGAATTTGCTGGCCGTCCGCGATCGTCAGGGTCACTCCTCGCCCCCGAAAGCCGCGCTGTTGATACTCCGCGGACAGATAACCTGCGGCTGCACGGTACGCCACCATGCAATAGGAACCCGCGGACAGGTTCGCAAATGCGAACTTACCGTCGTTCCCCGTCGTCGCCGTAAAGATTTCAGGAGGCCTGATGGCATTTGCGGGCGTGGTCCAATACGGGTTGGGCAGCCCCGTCAGTGCGGTGTACACCTCGGGAGGGATGCCCGCCTCTCCGCATTCGATCTTTCTCAGTTCGATCGATGCACCGGCAATCGGCTCATTGCTTCCCAGACGTACAACGACTCCGCGCAAGGCAGCCGACGTTGCCGCAGGTGATGCGATCTGCGAAACCAGGCTGAGCAGCGTGCTCTTCAGCGGAGAAGCGATTGCCGTTCCCTTCGTCTCACGAGCGGAACTCTGAGATGGAATCACACTTTCCATTGAGCGAACGCTCTCCGCCGAGACCCGGAACGTCATCAGCGCCAGGGCCATTGTGGCGAAGATCAATGACGTTACAAGCGCGTGTGACCGCGTGACAATGGCTCGATTGATTCTTGAATTCAGGATTGCCGCAAACCTGCTTTCGAGCGTTGAGCGCCGCGCCATTGACAGTGCCGCAAGCCGGTGATGCGTGGCCCTTTCCACCGGGAGCGCCACGGCAAGGAGTTGTTCAGCATAGTCGTTACCTGAAATTCCGCAGTTCAACGCCATGTCGTCGCAGGCGTGTTCACTTTCTCGTACCAGCCGCCGGTTTGTCATCCAGCATATGGGATTGAACCAGTAGGCCGCGCGCACCAGTTCGGCAATGATCTGTATCATCCAGTCGTTCCTCTGAACATGGGCGAGTTCATGATGCAGAACAACGCGCAAACGCTGGTCCGGCCAGTCTTCTGCCCCAGCGGGCAACAGCAGTGCGGGCCGCAGGAATCCCCACGTGGCCAACACTGTCGCGTCCCGGCATACCAGAAGACCCACGTGTCGCCGAAGTCCGTAGCTCGCTGCAATTTCCTTAGCGAACCGGACCCAGCGATCTTCGATCATCGGAACCGAATCCGCCGCGATGCGTTGCATTTGGATGATTCCTGCAAGGAGACTGACCAATCCTGCAAAAATTCCTGCAAACCAGATGAGAAATAGAGTCCATCTGGCCGCCATTAAGGGCGGCGCCATCTGCGTTCCGAGAATTTCAAGTACTTCCCGAATGGAATGACTTTGCGAAATGGATGTGTGCTCTGCCTCCGTGGCGTGCATTTGCTCTATCGCGGTTGTTCCCTGTTTGGTACGAATCTCTGCGGATCGAGACGCATCGGTGGCGGCCACAACCGGCACAGATGGAGTTGATGAAGGAGCGGCGATAGGAAGCGGCATCGCCACGTTAACGGTTCTGGGTTTGATCAGGATTAGCGCCGGAACCGCGGCTGCAGCGAGCAGTGCCGAGGTAAGAATCCAATGCCGGAATGAGGCGGACCGTTTTCGAGCGAGAAAAAGCGCCATGAAAGCGGCAATGAGAATCGCCGTTACCCGCAGTGTGAAGGTGAGCAACAGGCTCATCGGCGCCTTTCCTTTCTGGTTTCTTCAATCAACGCGGCGATGCGATCCAGCTCTTCGGGCTTGATCCGACTCTTTGGGCCGCCCAGGAGTGCGGCGATGACCTTGTGCGCCGAACCTTCGAAAAAAGTATCCACCATGTGAGCCAGGACGTTTTTCTGGACGGAATGCCGTGGAACCATCGGCTCATAAACGTATCGAAGACGGTGTTCTGCATGCCGCACGTGTCCCTTTTCTTCCAGAATACGCAGCTGAGTTCGTACGGTGGAATAACTGGGATTGCCGGGAAGTTCCTTCATGACCTCGCTGGCGGTAACGCGCCCACGGCGGTACAGAATGTCCAGGATCTGGCGTTCACGCATCGTGATACCGGAATGATTTTGTCTTGGCATATGTGATTCTTTTAACGAAGTGCGAAACTAATAACATGAACAGCGGCTCCCGTCAAGAAATGCAGGCAACGGGTCTTACTGTA
The DNA here is from genome assembly GCA_041481485.1 of Terriglobia bacterium. Classification (GTDB taxonomy): domain Bacteria; phylum Acidobacteriota; class Terriglobia; order 20CM-2-55-15; family 20CM-2-55-15; genus JBGPBY01. The sequence continues at coordinate 6,824 of JBGPBY010000186.1, read as the reverse complement.
GGCGCGGTCTATGACCGCGCACAATCTTTCGTTTATGAATTACCAGTTCGAGGAATCCCGTTCTGAAAAACTGTGCGCGGTCATAGACCGCGCCTGCAGTGGGTCGCAGATTTCAAATTGACCCACGCGAACGCCGTGACATGCGCATATTTTGTTTGACTCTACGTCAGCTGACGTAGTACTGATGACGTACATGAAAGCAAAAGTTCAATCCAGGCCCACCGACGCGCAGCTCGAGATTCTGAAGATACTTTGGGACCGCGGCCCGTTGACTGTCCGGCAGGTCCATGAGGAACTGTCGCGAGCAAAGCCGTCGCAGTACACAACAACGTTAAAGATGATGCAGGTGATGACGGATCGCGGCCTTGTGTCCAGAGATGAGCGCGAGCGTTCTCACGTCTACCATCCCCTGATCCGGCGCGAAGATGCCCAACAGCAACTCGCGTCCGATTTAATGAATCGCGTCTTTGCAGGCTCGGCACAGAGGCTTCTGGTCAGCGCTCTGGGAGCGAAGCCCGCGTCGTTGAAAGAGATTGATGCACTAAAAGATTTCATCGAGCAGTACCGGCGGCGCACGAAGAAGAAGTAGCAAAAGAGGTTTGTGATGACCCCAACTTGGATAACTCCGGAATTCACCCAGCGGCTTGCGGGATCATTGATTCATTTTCTGTGGCAAGGCGCTGTCATTGCCGCTGTCACCGCGGTGTGCCTGCGTCTTCTGGCGCGGAAGCGGGCGGAGTGGCGTTATGCCGTTTCTTGTGCGGCACTGGCAGCGATGCTCGCAGCACCGACGCTGACTTTCGTGTTTTACGCCCAAACTGGCGCGGTAGCGTTGAGAGTGTTGCACTTCGAAAACTCCGTGCTGGTGGATACCGCGCAGACTTCGCTTGGTATGGCGAATACCGCATTGTGGACACAGTGGATTGTCATTGTCTGGTCTTTAGGAGTTGCGGCGGGTTCGATCCGTATGGGCATCGGATGGATCGCAACTCGTCGTCTGCTGGCATCCCAGCAACTTGAGATTCCCGCTTCGGTTTATCAAATGTTCGAAGCAGTCGGAGATTGGATGTCTATACAAAGGCCGGTACGCCTTCTCGTTCAAGCCGGTATCCATGTGCCGTCCGTTATCGGATGGCTTCGTCCCATCGTTCTGCTTCCGGTTTCTGCGGTCACACGGCTTGACGAGCTCCAGTTGCGTGCCGTGCTCGCTCATGAAATGGCGCATATTCGCCGCCATGACTTCCTTGTCAATGTGATGCAGCGGTGTCTGGAAGCCATTCTCTTTTACCATCCTGCAGTGTGGTGGCTGTCGGCGCGGATCCGCAGCGAACGCGAACATTGCTGCGATGACCTCGCGGTGCAATTGTGCGGCGATCGGCTGCTGTATGCCGAAGCGCTCCTGGAACTGGAACGAAGCCGGGAGGCACATCCAGCATTTTCCGTTGCCGCAACCGGCGCCGGATTGACCGAACGTGTCCACCGCATTCTCGGCGGCCGGACAGCCGGCTATGAATGGCAGTCCGTGGTTGCGGTCACGGTGACCATTGCGACCTGGTGTATCGTCGGGACGTTTCAATCCACCACGGTTCAAGCCATACCACTGGCTCCACCAGCCAAAGTCGCTGTGGCGCCGATGATCGTACAGGACAAAACCCCATCGCGGCCACCGCTCGCGGCAGCGCTCAGCGCCATCACCGCTATCGTGACGGCACAGCAAACGATTGGAACGCAGCCGTCCAGCGGCGCATCGATCGATGGCATTGTCGTGAAAGCGGGCACGTCCGAAGGATTGGCAGGGGCAAACGTGGAGCTCACGCAGCTCTCCGCAAGCACCGGCAACTCCGCTCCGCCGCGTCTGATCGTTTCGGGCTCCGATGGAAGGTTTGCATTTCGCGACTTATCGGAAGGTGGCTACCGACTGGTTGCGGACCTTCCGTTGAGCGATTATCAGCCTGGTGAATACGGACAGAAGAATCCCCGGTCTCGAGGCGCGACAATCCGACTGGGATCGTCCCAGAAGATGGAGAACATGCGGATCGAGATGGTCCTGTCAGGCGCCGTGGCTGGACGAGTTACGGGAACTCACGGCGAGGCGGTTGCCCGCGCCCGCGTCGTCGCGATGGAGATGAGCTATCGAGATGGTCAGCCGGTGTTGAACATTCTCCAGGCGGTACAGACCGATGATCTCGGACAATACCGGTTGTTTTGGCTGAGCCCCGGAAAGTACTACATTGGAACTCGCACGGAGGACGTGACGCGGAAAACGATTTCCATTGAAATGCCGGCGCCCGGACGGGCCGGCACATATGAGGAAGTCTCGTCACCCGTCATCAGGCACATGACCACCAGCGATGGCGTCGTCGAAGAGACCGACCGTATGGTTTATTACGGGAACACGCTGGATCCAGCACAAGCCGTCGGTATCGATGTGACGTCCGGGAAAACACAGGAAGGAATCAACGTTTCCATTGCTCCCGGTATCGCGCGCGCCTTTCGTGTCCGAGGCAACGTCATGAACAGCGAGGGCTCGCAGCCCGCACAGCCGGTGTCGATTCGGCTGATACCTCGCAACTGGACCGCCGACACCGTCATACCGAATGCCACAACCGACCGGCAAGGCTCCTTTGAAGTGTTGGGCGTTGTCCCGGGTTCGTATGTGTTGTATGCCTCCGCGTCGTCGCCGTCCGGCGCATTGAGCGGGCGAATTTCCATTGATGTGGGTAACGCCAATTTGGATCGGCTCAAGTTAACAGTGACGCCGGGTGTGGAAATCAGCGGGCACGTGACGATTAATGGTGATGCCGAAAAGATTCCATTGTCCGCTCTGAGAATCTCGCTGGTGCGAGATCCGGATCTGCTTGCCCTTCCCCAGGCCCCAACCGCTGCGGGTAATCGCGGGGCCCCTACAGGGAATGCAGGAAATGCAGCAAATGGCGGAAATGGAACCGTAGCCGCCGACGGCGCGTTCAAGCTGCCACCGATGGGCGTTGGCGATTACCGTCTCAACATTGCCGGCTTGCCCAAAGGCGCGTATCTCCAAACCGCACAATCGGGGCTGGAAAATATCCTGGCGGCGGGAATTCATATCGACGGGTCTGCCATAGCTCCATTTGAAATACGCATTGGAACCGATCCGGGAAAGATTGAAGGATCCACGATTAGTGAGCGGCGGGAACCGTTCTCGAATGCAGTCGTGGTGCTGGTACCTGAAGCGTCGCTGCGACGTCAGAAGAATCTCTTTAAGCAAGTAACTTCCGATCTACTGGGTCGCTTCGCCATCGAGGATGTTCCCCCAGGAGTCTACAAACTCTTCGGATGGGACTATGTGACTGAAGGAGCCTGGGAGAATGAAGCCTTCATGAAGACCGTTGAGTCTCGTGGCAGAACAATCACCGTAATAGCAAAGTCCACAGCGACCCTCGACGGTCTGGCAATTCCTCGATAAACATGTTCGACGCATCAGCGGAGGATGCCCAATGCAGATGACCATACTCATAATGTTCCTGGCGCTATTCTCGCAGAATGCACAAACCTCGCAATCGGCGGCAACGGTCGAAGGCAGAGTCCTCGTTCATGGCTCGTCAACGGCGCCGGCTGGAGCCCGTATCGAGTTGCGCACAGTCGAAGGAAGCAACGCCGAAACCTACTTTGCCGAGTCTTCCGACAGCGGCGAATTTCGATTCACGAATGTTATCCCGGGCCGATACCTGCTGGTCGCAATGCAGGATGGATATGTGTCCTCGGAATACGGTCAAAACAAAGTGAACGTGCCGGGCGTTGTATTCAATGTCGCTTCGGGCGCGCATCTGACGCAGATGGATCTCGCCCTCACGATGACCGGTGCGATCTCCGGTAAAATCTCATTCCCAACGGGACACCCCGTAGGAATTGCTCTTGTTCAGGTGCTGCGTGCATCCTATAACGACGGTAGGAGAACGTTAACGGCGGTTCAGTCCACACGCACTGACGATCAGGGAAACTACAGGCTTTTCTGGCTTCCTCCCGGCCGGTATTTCTTGTCGGCAACGCCGCCGAACGGGCCGATCGTTTCCACATTGACCTTGAACGCCGACGCCACCGACGTGGGGCTGTCTGCCAGCCGCGCGAACCGCCGCAGCGTGCTCACCCGTCCTGTGACTGCGACAAAGGATGACGAGATTTTCGCACCCATCTATTTCCCAGGAAGCCCGGAGGAAAAGGATGCGGTTGCCATCGACGTTGCCGCAGGCAGCGAGAGCCGTGGCATGGATATCGTTGCAGGAGCCGTCCACACCTACAGGGTTCGCGGTGTGATCGTCGACAGTGAGACCGGTGAGATTGTCAAGAACGCACAAGTAAGAGCCACTGAAGGAAACCAGAGTGGACTCGTTTCAGTGGACCCGAATACCGGCGCGTTCAGCATTGGACGACTGCCACCCGGCTCCGAGTATGTGATCACTGCGACCGCCGGCACGAAAAGCGGCCGGTACCGTATTTCGATCCGGGATCACGACTTTGAGATACGCGTTCCCATTTACCCCAGCTTCACCGTGTCGGGCCGGCTCACGTTGGATGGACGCCAGGCACGGGCCGAAGACGTTACGGGATTGCGGTTCAGTGTGCAGGGTGATCCTACGGGGATTGGAGGATTGCAACCGAACGGCTCCTTCGCGGTCGACGGAACGTTTAGTTTCGCCATCGCGCCCGGGGACTATTGGATTAACGTCTCGCCGATACTTAATCGGACAGGAATACTCGTCGGCAACATCCCTCTGGGCAATCCGCCTACTGGCAGACCGCCAACGCCTCCCCCAGCGCCAATCCCTGCGAACCTGAAGGACGTCTATGTGAAGTCCATCCGGCTTGGGGAGAAGGACGTCCTGAATGACGGCTTGCATCTCGACGGCGCGACACCGGAGAGTATTGAAATCCAGCTCGTCACGCGGGCCGGCTCCCTTGAAGGCATAGTTGCGGATGACAAGGGAGTTCCCGCTGCGAATGTCGTCGCCGTTCTCGTTCCGGATACACCACTGCGGCAACGGCCGGATCTTTATAAGGCAATGAGGACCGACGGTGCAGGACACTTCGCCTTCGACAGAATTCCAGCCGGCAGCTATCGGGTCTTTGCCTGGAAAGATATTCTGGACGGTGCCTGGCGCGATCCCGATGTGATCCGAGAATACGAATCCCGCGGCACAACGATCAACATTGAGGACAACCGCAGGTTCGATGTAAAGGTGAATGTTATCGATTCCTCACCAAATTGAAATGGACAGAACCGAATTCGGTTAGGTTCTTCGCTTTGCGAAACAGTTCATCGCCAGAGCTGAGGAACATGTCCCAAAAAATCAGTCTCGAACAGCTCCGGATCGTCCAGACTTTTCAGCCATCGAAGGAATGCGGCAACGGCTGCACGCTGTGCCTCCGAAAATCTATTTGTTCGGTCCTGCCATCTGGCATCGCGATTTTTCTCATCCGGGCAGAGTTTTATCCCACCCAGCGGCGTTTTTAATTTGACGCTACGAGGCGGTTCGTAGTAAAAACACATGCATCGAGCGACGAACTGGCGAATCTAAGTCTGCTCATCGAGGAATATGAAATGCCAGGGAAAGAAAAGAAATGACGATCGCGCCCTGGATGAATCCAGCCGTGATCCAACGCATGGCCGGATCGCTCCTTCATTTCTTCTGGCAGGGTGCGCTACTGGCGATGGTCGCAGCCGTTGCGCTGAGGTTACTGGCAAAGCGAACTGCCGGAACTCGTTACATTGTTTCCGTCGTTGCACTTCATTTGATGTTGTTGGCTCCGATATTGACGTTCGTGTTTTACACGGAGACGGGCCAACTGGCTTCGCGGGTCATACGCTTCATCAGCGAATCGTTGGCGCCATCTTCAGGGGTATCCCACAACTCGGGCACGGCGGTATGGGCACAGTGGATTGTCCTGACATGGAGCGGTGGCGTTGTTATCTGTGCGATACGGCTGGCTTCATCGTGGAGGCTTTCTCAGCGATTAAAGCGTTCCGCGCATGCTGTTGTCCCGGATTCCATTACGGGAATGTTTGAACGAATTCGGGAACAACTCCTTCGGGGAAAACAAGCCGCGCTGTTAGTGAGCGGGTCTATCGATACGCCTCTTGTTGTCGGTTGGCTGCGTCCCATGGTGCTGCTTCCGCTCTCCGCAGTGACGGGACTTTCCGAGCAACAGCTTCTTGCAGTACTCGCCCATGAACTCGCGCATGTTCGCCGTCATGATTTCTTCGTTAACGTGCTGCAAAGCTGCGTGGAAGCGATCCTCTTCTATCACCCTGCGGTGTGGTGGCTGTCGGCACGAATTCGAACGGAGCGCGAAAATTGCTGCGACGATCTCGCCGTACAGGTCTGCGGAGATCGTTTGATGTACGCCAGGGCACTCATCGAACTCGAGCAAACGCGCGCTGCGGCGCCTGAACTGGCTCTTGCGGCAACCGGCAGTGAGTTGGCAATGCGGATCCGGAGAATTCTGGGCAGAACGACCGCAAGCCGGGATTGGCAGTCTGCCGCCGCAGCGCTGGCTTTTATGTTGGTCTGGATAATCACTGGTTTCTGGCAATCTTCGATACTCAACGCTTCTTCTACGAATCCGCCGGAGCTTTTGCCTGCTGCGATTGTTCTGCCATCAACTCTGTCATCCGCAGCGATAGTTGGCGCCGCCCAATCGATCGCAGCCATCGTGACGGCACAGCCGATTCCAGAGGAACCTCAACAATTACCGGCCGCTGCTTTGTCCGGAACGGAAGGTGGTACCCGGGGATCCATACAGGGAACAGTTACGAAAGCCGGCACTTCCGAAGTGATTCCGAATGT